>NZ_OZ075110.1:0-300000 GCF_964186625.1 Asticcacaulis sp. MM231 | reverse complement strand
AGCGTGATCGAGGGCGACACATTCAGTTGTCGCTCGACCAGCGCCTGACCGACGCGTGAGACGCTATCGGCCGCGCCCGAGCGGAGGGCTCGCACCAGGTCACTGTCGCGTGATGCGCTACCGCTAGCTGCACCGATGCTGAGCACGGTGGAGGCCGCTGAAGCCTGCATGACGCCTCCCCAATGAAGGTTGGTGCGGTCCTGTAGTCCGTTCAGGCCCTGCGGATCCGCGGTACCCGCCTTGTCCAATACCAGTGAAGCGCCATTGGGCAGGATTATACGCTCCCAGACAAGCAGCAACCGGTCTTGTCCAAAGGCGACTGCGCTGTCGTATTTCCCGATCAGGCGCGCGCCCTGTGGTATCAGCAAATAGGTCCCGGTTCGGGTATCGAAGATGTTTTGCGTAACCTGTGCCAGGGCCTGGCCGGGGATGTCAGAATGAAGGCCCGTAATAAGTGCGGCCGGAATGACGCTGCCAGCTTGAAGCAGGTAGGGGGATGCAGGTCGCTGCAAGCGCTCATGGCTAACGGTCGTAAGGTCCGAAGCGTGGTTGAGGTCGGTGTCCTTCGTCGGCATAGGTGGCTCGGACGCGGCCGTAAGTCCCGGCACGCCGAGTCCGTCCAAGATCTCAGTCATCGAAACGGGCACGGCCGACGCGCCATCGGCCAGCGCCATTGCGCCGCGCGACGGCCCTCCGAAAAACACCTGGCTGGTTATCGCCGTTTGCCTCGCCTGTTCCACCGCCGAAACGGCTGGAGATGCTGACGCGTTGTTTTGATAGGTTGCTGTCGGGTTTAAGCCTGCGTCAAGCGGTACGGAGCCGCCAAACTCAGCCGCCTGTGCCGAGAGGATGGGGCGCCCTAAGTCGCCTGGCAGGGGCGGTCCAAGCACCGGGTAGGCGGTATAGTCCGATGGTAAGCCAGATAGCTTTTCGCTCACCTGCGGGCGTTGGGCGCCAGGCTGCACCTCTACCGGTTTGGGCGTTGCCGGCTGTGGCTGCATGGCGAACATCAAAATGCCGCCACCGGTCATGGCGAATACGAGACTGCCACCGATTAACACCTTTCTTGACAGGCGAAGAACCGTCTTAGGTTCGGTGCGCAAGCGTAGGTCGGGCGTGTGAATCTCTGGAACGGCTGTCTCATCGGTCATGACTTCGCTATCCCCACACGCTTGATTTGCACCGTTTTCTGCGTCGTGCGGTCACCGAGTTTGAGCTCCGCGACCGAAAAAAGTCGATCCACGATGAGGAATTTTCCCGCTATTCTATAGTTGACCAGCTCCGCCTTGCCGTCGCCACCCACCAGGAACAAAGGGGGCAGGTCGGTCTTACCAATGTCGGCCGGCAATTCAATAAAGACTTTGTGGCCGTCGTCAAAGGCGCGAACGGGACGCCAGGGGACGCGGGCGCCATCGATCCGGTAGCCGAACTCGAGTGCTTCGGGATCAATACCCGCGACGAGGGGGGCTTGTACGGCGATGCGCTCGGCTCGGCGCTGCACCGCCAGTAGCTCGTCTTGTGGGTATCGCCAGGAGACGCATGCCATATAGGTGTCTCGTAAGGCGGTCAGCTCGATATGGTAGGTGCGCCGATCGGTATTGACGACCAGATTGGTCGACAGGGTCGAAAGCGTGGGTTTAATGAGGATATGCACCTGCTTACGGTCGCCTGTCCCGCTTTCGGTATCGCCGATGATCCAGCGCGCGGTGTCGCCGGCCGCGACCGGGCCTGCGCCAACGAGGCGCTCACCCGGTTGCAGAACGATGTCCGTAACCTTGCCGACGCTGGTATAGACCTGGAACAGGGCATTGTCGGCGTAGGCGTAAACCTGATTGGCGTTGGCAAAGGCCTCGGCGGCTGGCCGGACGCGGGCGGCCTCCATCGCCACCCGGACCTCGGACGCCGGCGGGGCGGGGCTTGAAACAGCGGTAGTCTTATGTCCCACATAGGGGCGCGGCTTGGCCTCGCAAACCGGCGGTGCGGCGACCAGAAGGCAGGATGACAGTGTGATGAGGGTTTTCATAACGACACCTCCTTGGCCCAGTCCAGAGCGGTTATATAAACGCCCAACGGGTTCTTGCGCAGGCGCTCAGGATCCCGAGGCGGATCGATGATCGTGGTGAGAATGGCCGACCAACGGGCCGTTGACACCAATTGACCGTTGGCATAGGTGCGCTCGGTCCAGGTGACGCGGAAGGAATTCGAAGACGCCCGGATCACGCTGGTGACATCGACGGCCACCTGTTCTGTACCCACGCGGGCGAAAGGGTCGTTGGTCTGGGCGTAGCCGTTCAAAGCCTGCGCGCCCTTGTCCGACATAAAGTTATAGGCGTGCAGCCAGTTCTGGCGGACGATGACGGGGTCCGCCGAGATCGACCGCACATCGCTGATGAAGGTGCTGAGCTGATAGGCGATTTGCGGATCGGTTGGCTTGTAATCGACCTTGGCCGGGGCGACCGTCTGGGTCTGACCGACCGCGTCTACCTGCACGACCCAGGGCACAATCGTGCCGCGGGTCGATTGCCAGGTCAGGGCGGTCGCCAGGCCTGCGCTCAAGACCAGGCTGCCGAAGGCCATCAGCCGCCAGTTTCTCGCCTGGACGCGGGCAGATCCGATGCGATCATCCCAGACCCTGGCCGCGCGTTGGCCTGGTGTATCCGGCTCGCTGGCATGGCCGTAGTGGTTAGAGGCGCGTTTGAACATTACTCACCCTCCTTGAGACTGACGGCATGCCCGCCGCCGTGGGAGTCACCGGACCGCACCGCCTGGGTCACCGTATTGGCGCCATGATGGAGAGTCTGGGATTGCTTCATGCGTTTGGCCCAGTCAGGCGGGTCATTTGATGGCGTAACCCCGTTTGCCGGTGACAGGCCGTTGACGCGGGGGCCTTGGGTCGATCCGCCACCGGTCGCGGCAAATGCCTGCCGCGCGCCCGACTGAAAGCTCGACCTAAGGCTGGAACGGGCCGCCTCTGCCGCTCGTTTCAGGGGCGATGCCGCTGATGCGGCCGCCGCCTTGGCGACATTACCCACGCCGCCGGCGACAGCGGAGGCGCCTGACTTGCCCATGGCACCAACCGAATAGGCGGAAGAAGCGCCGCCGACCAAAGCCGCTGTGCCGTTGGCTACGGCCCCGCCGCCGGCTGCGAGCGCCGTGGCGCCGCGTCCTGCCATGCCCAGGATCGCGCCGCCCGCCAGAAGTGTCCCGCCTGCTGCCAGGCCTGCGCCGATAGCGGCGCCAGCTCCCAGCTGCGGGCCGCCGGATACCAGGCCGTTGGCCATGCCGGGTCCGAAAATACCGAGACCCAGCAGGGTCAGCGCGGCCAATACGGTCGACATCGCCTCTTCGATCGTCGGCGCAGTGCTTGAGCTGGTCTCAACGAAGCTGGCGAAGAGGGTCGAACCGATGCCGACAATAACAGCCAGGACCAGGACCTTGATGCCTGACGAAACGACATTGCCCAAGACTCGCTCCGCCATGAAGGCGCTCTTGCCGAACAGACCGAAGGGGATGAGGACAAATCCCGCAAGAGTCGTTAACTTGAACTCGATAAGGGTTACGAACATCTGGATGGCGAGGATGAAGAAGGCGAGCACGACCATGATCCAGGCGAGAAGGAGGCAGACGATCTGGAGGAGGTTGTTGAAGACGGCCGGATTGCTCATCAGGTCGGAGGTTGCCTGAAGCAGTGGGGCGCCAGCATCCAGCCCGGTTTGTGCCAGTTTGCCCGGACGCATCAGGTCGGACATACTGAAGCCGCTACCCGAAGCTTCAAGTCCCAAACCGGCGAAACTGTTGAAGACGATGGCTGCGAGACTGTTCCAGTTGCCGATCAGATAGGCAAACGCGCCGACAAACAGGGTTTTCTTTACTAGGCGGGCGATAATCTCGTTTTCGCCGGCGCCGTCAAACGTCCAATATAGCGCTGCCAGGGTGACATCGATGACGATCAGTGTTGAGGCGATGAAAGCGACGTCGCCGTGCACCAGCCCAAACCCGCTGTCGATATAACGGGTGAAGACTTCTAGGAAGCGGTCGATGACGCCGGTGTTGGTGGGCATGACGGTTATCCGCTATAGGAGGAAGGGTTAAGGAAGCGGCGATGGTTGTCTGCCCAGAGACGCCGGCAGGCTTCTTCGGGTTCCCGCCGCACCTGACAGAGTTGCAGCCCAGCGCTCGACGCATCAACGCCTGCAGATGCCAGCGGATGGGTTTCGGGAGGACACGTGTCGGTCTTCGGTCCGGCCCTGCCGAACCCGCAGGTCACCGGACGCGCGGACAGCGCCATGATCGTCAGCCGTGGGGCCCGGGCGTGGTCCATGGATCAGTCCCCGTAGAACATTTGAGCGTTGCCGGGCTGGTAGCCAGACTTGGCGGTCAGGAAGCGCCTGCGCTGCTCGCGCGCCTGTTCGACCGCCGCAGAGGATTCGGCGTCTTTCAGGGCTGCCGCACGGCCATGGGCGGCCAAGAGCGCTATCAAATCCATCAATTGGTGGGACTGAAGGGCCAGGAGTTGGTTGCCCGCTTGGGCAACACCCAAGGCTCCGGTGGCGGACTGGCTGGCATTGACCAGGGCGGTCATCTGGTCCTGAGTGGCGCCGATATTGCCGACGACGGTGGCCTGGGTGCGCAGCGCGTCCTGCAGGGCACCGACGGTATTCTGCCAACGGGTACGGGCATCGGTCACCATGGCCGTATCGGACGCCGTGAGCGAGACGCTGCCGTACAGCGACTGGAATGCGTGATCGATACGGCTAACGTCATAGGCGATGTGCTGCGCCTGGCCAATCAGTTGGCGGGTGTTATTGATGGTTTGCTGCAGGTCGGCCAGAACCGATATGGGCAATGCTGTCAGGTTGCGGGCCTGGTTGATCAGGCTTTGCGCTTCGTTCTGAAGCGACATGATCTGATTATTGACGGTCTGGAGGGCACGCGTCGCCTGTAGGATGTTCTGAGCATAGTTGGTGGGGTCGTAGACAAGCACTTGCGCCGTTGCGGGGCGGCCCAAGGCAGCCGTCGCACCCAACCCACTCATCACGGACAAAAGGGACCGGCGGTTCAAAGCGTGCGTCATGGCTGTGTCTCCAGATTGGTGAGGGTCGGTATGAGGTCAGCGGCCCAATGGAGGCCTGAATGTTCGAGCCAGGCTGCCAGGAAGGCTTCGCCCGGATAGTCGGCCGACACCTGATCGATTGCTTTTTGTAGAGATTTCGATGAGGTGGCGCACAGCGCCAGGGCGATATCACCCAGACCCAGTTCGAACTGGCGATTGCCCAAGGGCGACTGGAGGTAATAGTCGCGCTTCGGAATGGCCCGGCTGATCAATTGGACTTGCCGATCATTCAGGCCGAACCGTCGGTAGATGGCGTCTATCTGGGGCTCCGCTGCGGCGGGATTGGGGAGAAATAGGCGGGTCGGGCAACTCTCGATCAGGGCGGGCGCGATGGCACTATCCTCGACGTCGGCGAGACTTTGCGTGGCAAAGACGACGCTGGCATTGGCCTTGCGGAGCGTCTTGAGCCATGCCTTGAGCTGGGCGGCGAACGCGGGATCGTCGAGCGCCAGCCAGCCTTCATCGATGATGATCAGGGTTGGACGGCCGTCGAGCCGATCCGAAATGCGGTGAAACAGGTAGCTTAAGGTTGGCGCCGCAGCCGGCGTGCCGATGAGTCCTTGCGTCTCGAATACCTGTATCGCGTTGAAGCGCAGGCTTTCGCGCTCGCCATCGAGGCCTGCGCCAGTGCCGCCCCCCATACAATAGGGAGCAAGTGCTTGTTTTAACGTCTGAGATTGCAGGAGGACCGATAGTCCCGTGAGTGTCCGTTCCTCAACCGGGGCCGACGCCAGAGAACTGAGCGCTGACCAAATGAGGGCCTTGACATCCGGCGTGACAACCAAGCCGTCGCGCTGGAGAATAGCGCCCAGCCAATCTGCGGCCCACGCCTTTTCGTCGGCTTGATCTATCCTGGCCAAGGGTTGCAGATAGATATCACCGGGATCGCCAGACCCAAGCGCATGCCAGTCGCCGTTCATGGCGAGACAGGCGGCCCGCAACGAAGCCCCGAAGTCGAAGGCAAAGATCTGTGACTGCTTATACCGCCGGAATTGCAGGGCCATGAGCGCCAAAAGGACAGACTTGCCAGCGCCGGTCGGGCCGATGACCATGGCGTGGCCGACGTCGCCCACGTGCAGGCAGAGCCGGAACGGGGTGGAGCCGTCGGCCTTGCCGTACAGCAAGGGGGCGGACTGGAGGTGCTCGTCGCGTTCCGGACCGGCCCATATGGCTGAGGCGGGCATCATATGGGCCAAATTTAGCGTGGAGAGGGGGCTTTGACGTGCATTGGCGTAGAGATGTCCTGGGAGCGTGCCCAGCCAGGCGTCGACAGCGTTCAGGGTTTCGGTGATACAGGTGAAGTCGCGGGACTGGATGATCTTGTCGATGAGGCGTAGTTTCTCATCGGCGACCCGGGCGTCGTTGTCCCAGACCACTACCGTGGCGGTGACATAGGCGAGGCCGGCATAGTCGGCCCCCAGTTCCTGCAAGGCGATATCCGCGTCGACGGCCTTGTTGGAAGCGTCGTTATCGACCAGGACCGAGGTCTCGTTGGTCATGACTTCCTTAAGGATGGCGCCAATGGTCTTGCGTTTGGCGAACCATTGACGGCGAATACGTGTCAGGACCTGGTTGGCTTTGGTCTTGTCCATGAGCAGGGCGCGCGTGCACCAGCGATAGGGAAAGGCCAAACGGTTCAAGTCGTCCAAAATTCCGGGGACGGTCGCCGTGGGGAAGCCGTTGAGAGTAAGGATGCGGAGGTGCGATGCTCCCAAGATTGGCGCCAGGCCGCCGGCCAGGGGCTGATCCGCCAGCAGAGCGTCGAGATACATCGGTGTCTCCGGGACACGAACCCGTTGGGATTTGGTGGACACCGTGGAATGCAGGTAGGTCAGGGTGTCAGCGTCGCTGAGCCAATGACATTCAGGCATGATGCCGATGAGGAGTTTTAGCAGCCGATCGGTAGTGTCCAAGAAGGCATCGACCAGCGCCTTTGCGTTCACAGTGCCCGGTTGGCCGCCTTCGAACAGCCAGGTTTCGCCCTTGGCCGCGATATCTTCCGCCGGCATGAAGCTGAGGGTTAGGAAATAGGCGGACTCGAAGTGAGACGATCGTTCCTCAAAATCGGCTTGTCGCTCTGCGTCGATCAGGGCTGACGCCGCATCGGGAAAGAGGTTTGAAGGATACGAGTTAGATGCCAGGCGCTGCGCTTCGATGAAGACGCTCCAGCCGTCGCCGAGACGTTTAAAGGCGTTGTTCAGGCGATGACTGACGGCGGTCTGCTCAGATCTAACGGAACTGTCGAGGTCCGGCCCACGAAACTTTGCCGTTCTCTGAAATGAACCATCCTTGTTCAGGACGACGCCGTCACCAATGAGCGCCGCCCAGGGCAGGTAGTCGGGCAGACGAGCGGCGGTACGGCGGTATTCAGCAAGGTTGAACATGAGAACTCAAACCTCAAAATAGGGGGGGAAACGGAGGTGACGTCTTGCTACCTCTACGAACAATGGGTCACGCTTGGCGGCCCAGACGGCGAGCAAATGCCCGATCAGACCGATCACAATGCCCGCTGCCCATAGCCGCAGACCCAAGCCAAGAGCGGCGGCAAGCGTACCGTTGACGATCGCCAGGGCGCGCGGTGCCCCACCCAACAGGATCGGTTCTGTCAGGGAGCGATGCACGGGTGCCGAAAAGGAAAACGTTATTTCGGGTGTCACTCGCGGATCGGAAGCCATTAGATCAGCGCTCCGCCGCCAAAGGAGAAAAAGGTCAGGAAAAAGGATGAGGCGGCAAAGGCGATCGACAAGCCAAAGACGATCTGGATCAGGCGCCGGAAGCCACCGGACGAGTCGCCAAATGCCAGGGTCAGGCCAGTGACGATGATAACGATCACGGCGATGATCTTGGCCACCGGGCCCTGGATCGACTCCAGGATCGACTGCAGCGGCGCTTCCCATGGCATGTTGGATCCGGCTGCCAGCGCCGGGCTGGTCATCAGGCTAAGCACAATCGCGGTTGTCAGATATCGGGCTTTATGTGGAATGACAGTCAGGGAAACACGCATAGGGTATCCTTTCAGGCGTGGCGTTGAGACGGCAGGGCAGGCGATAGGCGGTAGTCTCCCGAGGGCGTGAGGCCATTGACGCGAACCAATTCGGTCAGGCGGCGTTGCATGCCGCGCCCGGACAGGACGGCGATTAGATGGATGGTCTCGCTGATTAGGGCGCGGGGAACGGTGACAACAGCTTCCTGAATGAGCTGTTCCAGTCGCAACAAAGCACCCAGCGGATGGCCGGCGTGCAGCGTGCCCACGCCTCCGGGATGACCGGTGCCCCAGGCCTTTAGAAGGTCCAGCGCTTCAGGGCCGCGCACTTCACCGATGGGGATACGATCGGGACGCAGACGAAGGGAGGCGCGTACCAGGTCGGAGAGGGTGGCTACACCCTCCTTGGTACGCAGGGAGACCAGGTTGGGGGCAGTGCATTGGAGTTCCCGCGTATCCTCGATAAGGACGATACGGTCGCGGGTCTTGGCCATTTCTGCCAAAAGGGCGTTTGTGAGGGTTGTCTTGCCGGTTGAGGTTGCGCCGCAGACCAGGATGTTCAGCCGAGCGCGGATGGCGTCAGCCAGACAGGCGGCTTGGTCGGCCGTCATGGTGCCGGCAGCGACATAGTCATCCAAGCTAAAGACAGCCACAGCGGGTTTGCGTATGGAGAAGCTGGGACCGGTGACGATCGGTGGCAACAAGCCTTCGAACCGCTCCCCCGTTCCAGGCAGTTCGGCCGAAAGACGTGGGGCACCGGGGTGAACGTCGGCGCCGATGTGATGCGCTACCACGCGAATAATCCGCTCGCCGTCGGAAATTGAGACGGAAACCCCTGTATCGGAAAGCCCGAGGCCCAAACGATCGATCCACAAACGGCCATCAGGATTGAGCATGATCTCGACGACGTCTGGGTCGGCCAGCAGGTCTACAATCGCCGGACCCAATGCCGTGTGTAGCATGCGCGTGCCCCGCGCAAACGTCTCGATCGGAATGGCAGACGGTGTCGGCATAATAACCCCCAAAAAACTGAGCGACGCTCGCGGGGGTCATTAAGAGGCGCACAAAACCGGCGACCGCAACATGGAAATTGCGTCATCGTAGTTTGGGAAAGAAATACCGGCAATCGGAAAGGTTATCGCGTCGATCGGCACGCTCAACCGTCACGGCGATGTTCGGGTGGCAGGTGTCGCCCGACCAGCCACCCGAACATCATACAACACGATTCTAGACGACAACGTGATGGTCTTGCTGTGGCACGAAGACAGTTTCGCTGGTCGTCTCATTTTGCAATGCGGCGCCTGACGCGCTTCGGAACCCGCCAGAGCTGTTTTTCAACGAACGGAAATGAACTCGTCGCGAAACCGTTCGACCTGGAACTGTTCGTTCAGTGTCATGACGATGTTTACGACTTCAGGGGACGCATATTGCTAGGCGCAAATTGCGATCAATTTCGATGTTGTCTAGTGCAGTCAGTTCGGATTATCCGCTACTGATCGCTTTTACCATTTTTGAGCTTGTTCTGCCAAGTGTTACAGCAGGCGCACGGATTTTATGAAATTGCCGGACTTAGTCTTAACTTATATATCATTTCCGTCACAAACTATGCTTATAGGTGCAACAGGCGCGTCTTGAATGAACGGTTGAGACGGGCAAGGCGTAATCGGGGGGACTAACGCATGAACAAGACCTATTATCTGGCTATAGCATTGCTGGCGATTGGCTCGGGCCTTGCCGGTTGTGGAGGGGGCGGGGGAGGTCCCGGCGTCAACATGTCCCCGCCGATCTCTCCACCACCACCTCCGCCACCGCCACCGCCACCGCCACCGACCACGGTGGGGATCGGCAATAATGACTGCGCCACCAAGCCCAATTCGTTGGCCTGCAAAAGCGGTGTGCAAAACCTGATAGGGGCTGTGGCGTCGATAACACGCGATTCCCAAAATCGCTTGTCGAGCAGCACTGTCTATGGGGGCGCCTCAGGCTTTCCCAATATGACGATGAATGCCGGATCGGCGGGCACGGCGGGTGACGAAGTTTACCAATGGAAAGAAATTTCCGGAAATCAACAAACCTTCTCGACCGGCGCGGCCTTCTCGACGCCGACGATTGTGCACGGCTTCACCACATATAAATATGGGTGTAGCGGTACCGGTTGTACGCCTTTCGATCTTTATCTGATCAATCTGCAAAGTGCGAATACCGGCACACCAGATTATGCGATCCCAACCATATTAGAGGAAGGCGTTACGCGTAGCTATGGCACCTATGGTCTGCTTTCGGGGGCTTTTACTTCGGGGATGCAGGTGGGCACCGGTACCTATCAGGGCTTCACCATCGGTGAGATGAATGGCCGCGACCAGACCGTATGGCAGACCAAGAGCGATTTCTCGTTGGTGGCAAATTTCGCCAGCGGCGTGATCAACGGCTCGGCCAGCCATTTCCAGGGTTATGCCGGCACTAGTCTGACCGCGCCCGGTACTTATACGACCTTACCGGATGTCCCCGATTTTGATTTCAGTACCTTTCTGTCCACTTCGGACGGCAGTTTTAGTGGCAACGCTACCGGTTCGGCGACGGGCTCGGCCCTTAACGGCCAGGTACGTGGCCATTTCTATGGCGAAGCGGGCAAGACCCCTGACGAAGTGGGGTTCAGCTATTTCCTGACTTCATCGGGCCCCATCATGGCCATGGTCGGCACAGGGGTGGCGAGCCTCGGCGTGCTTGAGCTACCAACTCCGCCGGCCCCTCTGTCTCCGTTGCAGACTGGCTGCGTGCATCCCGCTTGCGTCACCACGCCCACGACCTATTACGGGCCCTCGGCGTTAATCACTGTGACCAATGCCAATCCCGGTGTTGCCAATCCCGTGGCGACGACCAAGGTCGACAATACCTTAAGTGGCGTGAGTGTAACGGTTTCGCCCGGCGCCACCAGCTTTACGTCGGATGATGTGTACACCTTAGCCTATGTTGCGAACGGTGTGAACTACACGCAAACCTTCACCGGCTTTATCGCCGATGAAGACGGCCTGGGCGGTAAGGCTAAGCTGGCTCGCGGCACGCAAAACGGCTTTGACGCCAGCCTTCTGGTGTTTGATTTGTCCTCAAGCCTGAGCGACACGCTCGATTTCGTGCAACTGGCGGCCTATGACCGCACGGTCAGCGCGATTGCCGCCGAAGACGCCTTCTTTGTCTTTGGCCGTCAGACTCGGCCTGCAGATATGCCGACAAACGGGAGCGCGCAGTATGTAGGCGCCACGCGTGGCATCTATGTTACCGGCGATACAGGGGTGCTGTACCGCACGGCCAGCGATGTGACGCTGAATGCCAATTTTGCCAGCGGGGCTGTGTCGGGTTTGGCGTCGAACTTTAAGTTCATGAACGGCAATGGTTTGCTGGTCGCGCGTAGCGAAAAGCTTGATTTCACCTATTCGGCCACCATTGCGTCGGGCACATCGCAGTTTTCGGGCACAGCTATAAGCGCCTTGCCCGGCAGCGCGGGCGGGATGGGGCTGACAGGCGCCGTGCAGGGGGCGTTCTTTGGCGCGCCGGGCCAATCCCCCGAAGAAGCCGGCTTTACCTACAGTCTTGGGGTGGCCACAAATGGACCATTCATGATGGGCGGCGCAGCGCTCGGGAAGAAGCCTTGATTTTAAGGCGCGTTATTGGTTTCGCACTGAGTTTAGGCTTGCTTGCGGGGGCTGGGCATGTTTGCGCCCAATCTTCTACGGCAGTGCCTCAAGTGCAATCTGTCAGTACGCTTGATGCCGATCAGGTCTTTGCCGTGGCTATTCAGTTGTTTACGCGAAATGGTGACTATGAGAAGGCACTGGCGCTGCTGATAAGTGGCCAGACATCCATAACCGGCCGGATGGTCTGCGCTTGCGTGTCGAGTTGCTCTTAAGGCTTGGCCGCGCGTCAGAGGCCTTGAGCGTCATAGAGTTTTATCTGTCGGCGCATCCGGATGACGCGCTGGCGCGGTTTCAGTTGGGTGAAGTGCGTTTCAGTTTGCGTCAGGATCAAGCTGCGGCCTTTGCCTACCGTCTCGCTTTGGCGGGTAATCTGGATGATCTACGTCGCAACATGGCGCTAAAACGCCTTGATATGATTGTAGCACGAAAGCGCTGGCGCTTTTCGGTCGGAGGCGCGATTTCGCCGGACAGCAACCTCAATTCTGCGACGAATCGACGACGGTCGATCTGTTCGGACTGCCGTTTCGCCTTGATGACGCCGCGCGGCGGCATAGCGGCATTGGCTTCACGGCTTACGGCGGCATTGAGCGCGACATCCGCCTGAAGCCCAATTTGTCCCTGCGGGCACGAGTAGCGGGCAATGTCATTGATGCACCGGGCAGCCAGACCGATCTCCTAGCTCTTCAGTGGCGCGTCGGACCACAGTGGCGCACCGGTCCGCAATCGACTGTATCGCTTCAGGCGCTGGCGTCGCAAAGCTGGTACGGCGCCGAGCTGTTTGAAACGCGTACGGGCCTGCGTTTTGAAACCGAAAGCTACGGTCGCAATCGCCGGCGCAGTTTGGGTTTGAGCGCGGAACGAATTGATTCTCGGCTCAATCCGGCACGCGATGGCGAAAGCTATAGCGCTGAATGGTCGCGCACGCGGTATCTCGGGACTTCCAGCTTGTGGAATCTGTCACTGGCTGGGGTCAGGCGCGACGCGGCCGCGGCCTCGGAAGCATTGTCGGCGCAGATCACAGCCGGAAGGCTTTATCCCGCGCCGTTTGCTAGCTTTGTCTATGTTGAAATGGGGCTGGTCGGGCGTCGCTACGATGAGGCAGCGGCCTCGTTCGGCGTACGACGCGAAGACACGGAGACCACGCTCGACGTTCGCCTTTCGAAGCGTGATCTGCTGATCTTCGGCACGCACCCTTATGTGGCAGTGCAGGCCAGCCGCAATCGTTCGAACATCAGCCTCTATGCCTATCATCGCGAACGCATCGAATTTGGCATTACGCGCGAGTTCTGACCTATCTCATGCGCCGTTGCGCCGCTCTATGCCAGCCCTTCACCGCAACTGTTTCGCTGTGCAACCTTAGCATAGCGCAGGTGTTGGTTTTGTCCGTTTTCAGGCGTGGATGACGAAATAATCAGGTAATCCAGTTGCTTAGTGTCTTGCTGATTTCACATTTTTCGCCCTTGCAATGGATGCGAAAAGCGCCGGCAACCGCCAGTGAACTTGTCTTGAACGTAACTGTAAATTTAGGTGCCAGTTGATGTCCTTTAACGCACGGCGACGAAAAAATTCCTGGGTTCTTAAAATGCCCCCAATTTTGCCATCACTGTCGGCCGTATGTCTTTCATTGTTGCTGACAACGCCTTTTGGCTGGAGTGTTTTATTAAAATTTGGAGGGAATTATTATCCGGAAGTATTGTTGATTGTCGCCTGCGCATTCGCCGTCGCGGTTCAAAAATTTTATGCCGACGAGTTGTTTGCATTTTTTAGATCGTCCAAAGTATACATTTGGGGCGTAATATGTGCTCTCCTACTCTTTGAGGGAGTACTCATGCATGGCAATTTTTTTGCCGCATATTCTGATTTTCGTGCAACGCTATTGTTAGGCATATTTTATTGCGTCGCCCAGAAATGTGGTAAAGAAAATCCAAGGCTAATAGATTTTTTGATTGTATTTTCCGTTTCGTCGATCGTCGGAAATTTAATATACTATCTCTTTTTTAAATCGGAAGAGTACGGGGTTGTAAAAAAGGCCTTCCCTGTATTGATGTTTGTTGCAGCTATTTATTTAACTACAAAATATAGAAACCCCTTGTATTCGTTTGCCGTCATTTTAGCAGGTTCATCGATCTGCGTAATGTCCTTGTTTCGAACAAACCTGGCAGTAATGGTGATTATGATACTGTATTATTTAATTTTTGCTTTGTTTACTTTAGCTAATAGATCCCGACGCGGGGTAAACTACAAAACTTTGATCCAATATGGCTTGGTCATAGCGACGCTATTTTTGTTCTTTCCGGCATTATATTCTGTTGGGTACGAATATCTTGCGAGCGATCCCACGCGATACAATCAAACAATCTACAAATTGCAGATTTTGGTAGATAATATTCGCACAGGCCACAGTGACGATCCTATTAGAGCTCAATATCCACAATATATTATGAAAAATATTTACTATTTTTTGATGCCTGGAGGTTTTGGACAATCAGTTCTATCAACGCATTGGCGGTCATTTTGGATGAACCCCAGAGACGAGATTTTCGGGAGCTCTCTTGATGGGGGATACGTGTACTTGGCTGCACATTTTGGGATAATAATCACTTGCTTATTACTGTTTTATCTTATTTTCAGGTTTGTAAAGAGTTCTCTCAATGAAAGCCTGGTTGAAGTTAGCAGAAGGGTGATCTGTTTAGCTGCAGCATTAGTTTATTTTGCGACCTTTGGCGGAAATTCTTTCGCGCAAATCGGAATGGCGATAGGTACCGGTCTCCTGCTTGGATTGATGATGAGGAGTGATCCTAAAAGCCTTCACAAAGACGGACGGACTTTATCTCTCAATTTGTCTGCACGGCGGTAGAGCCAGCTAATCATATGTTTTTTCGCATTTGCGGCGACCACTTTCATTAGACTATTCAGGTGGACACATGTCGGTAACAAAATTTTCTACTAGCACCAAGGTTGCAGTTCTCTATCACTTTTTCCCTCATTACAGGGCACCAGTGCTCAGAGCTTTAGCAAAGAGTGAAAAGTTCTCTTTTAGCTTTTGGGGTGACGTGAAACCATTAGAAGGCATTATGCCTTTTACGGGAGATGAAAGTGTCTATATCAATAGGCTTCACACTACGTTCGTTAAAGATCGTATCAAGATCGAGGGATACAATGGGGTATTCGCTGATCGTGATCTGAAGGCTCTGATTATACTGGGAAATCCAAATATTCTTGCAACTTGGAAAATCGCACTATGGGGGCGACTAAGAAATATAAAAGTGCTGTTTTGGACGCATGGTTGGTTAAGGAAGGAAACGCTCTTAAAGGCTGCGGTGCGCAATTTATACTATAGTTTATCCAATTGCGTCTTGGTATATTCTGATCGAGCTAAGACGCTAGCAATGGCTTCGGGATTTAATGATAGACACGTTGTTCCAATTTATAATTCTTTAGACTGGACGGTAGCTACAGCATTGTATGAAAGACTGGATGATGAAACGTCTCACAGTGTTCGAAATGAACTTGATATTTCCCGCGAAAAAAAATTACTTATTTGCACCGCTCGCATCACAACGCTTTGTCGTTTCGATCTTCTGTTAAGCGCTGTTTCGTCTCTGAACCGACGAGGCTATTCCCTGACGATTTTATTAGTCGGGGATGGACCTGAAAGATCCAATATTGAGAAGCTGTCAAAGACCGAAGACGTTGATGTTCGTTTTTTAGGTTCGATTTATGATGAAGCGCTCTTAGCGCGTTTAATTTATGCCTCCGACCTAACTGTGTCACCCGGCAAGGTGGGCCTGACAGCAATGCATAGCCTTTCTTACGGTACCCCCGTAGTCACCCATAGTGATTTAGACGCGCAAATGCCGGAGGTTGAAGCGCTAACGGAGGGGGTTACGGGGTTTTTCTTCGAAAAAGATAATGTTGAGAGTTTATCTTCCGCAATTTTGAGAGGCCTTGCGGCAGGTAGTCAACGCGAGTCCGTCCGTGTTGCTTGCCGCGAGATAATTCGAGCACGTTACACACCAGAGGCTCAACGCCAATTTATTGAGACGGCGCTCGATGACGTATTAGGAATTAGTCGATGAGCGAGCAACTCTTCAGCGCAATAGACCCCAAGATAGTTTCGGAATTCGGCCCTAAAATAAATACAAGGACTTTAGCTAGATGTCGTGACGAAATTGAATCGAACCTGAAACGTACGCTACGTTTTATTTTGGTCATGGTAGTGAAAATAAAATTGGGTATCCGGGGCGTTGGTGAAGGATTTCAATGTGGACCTAATGTCTTCATTAAGGGTGCTTCGACAGTTGTTGGGCGCTACGTATACCTTGGTGGTGGTTTCGAATGTGCAGGCCCTTTGGTGGTTGGTGATATGTGCATGGTTTCAACGCACGTAAAAGTCGTCGGGAATGATCATAAAATCTATGTTCTGGGGGGCGCGACGCGCCTAGAGTTTAACAGGACTGCTCCGGTCACAATCTTCGAAAGCGACTGCTGGATAGGTAAGCAGGTTATTATACGGCAAGGTGTTCGAATTGGACGAGGTGCCGTTGTCGGTGCGGGAAGTATTGTTACAAAAGATGTACCACCCTATGCAGTCGTGGCAGGCAACCCAGCGAGGCTTTTGAAAATGAGGTTCACGGCTGACGAAATCATTCAGCATGACGAGGTCCTTTATGCGGAATGATGGGACTGAAATATTAGACGCTTCAGACGGATCGCCATTTTTGGGTGGGCCAAGTTTTCCGTTAAAAAATCGTGTGAAGAGAGTAGTTTGGAATATAGCGTGGACGGTATTGGCATCATGGACGCCGCCGGCATTTAAGGCATGGCGGCGCGCTATTTTGCGTATCTTTGGGGCGCGGGTTGCTAATACAGCTATAATATACAGCTCTGCCAGAATTTGGTTGCCATCGAATCTGGAGATATGTGACTTGGCTTGTGTGGGGCCTAACGTAACCGTCTACAATATGGCTATGATTAAGATTGGCGCGCGCGCTATCATCTCCCAAGGTTCATATTTATGTTGCGGAACGCATGACGTGAACAACGCAGCCTTCCAGTTGCTCGCTAAGCCCATTGAAATTGGTGAGAAGGTGTGGATTGCCGCCGAAGCTTTTGTTGGGCCTGGTGTAAAAGTCGGGGATGGTGCGGTATTGGGCGCACGGGCTGTGGCTATGCGAAGCGTCAATCCTTGGACAATTTATTCCGGAAATCCGGCAGTAGCTATTCGCGGCAGGAGTGAGTTTTAAATGGCACTTCAAAACTTGGAAAACCCCGTGGTCGAAAAGCCAAATGGGCTAACGCCTGGGATAGTCTCAGTCATCATCCTAACCCATAACGAAGCTCATCATATTGGGCGCGCGATCGACTCCATTAAACCGTTCGCGAAGGAAGTCTTCATCATTGATTCAGGCTCAAGCGACGGGACGATCGACATAGCGGCAGCCAAAGGCGCAAGGATCCTTCATAATCCATGGAAGAATCACGCAACCCAATTTCAGTGGGGCTTGGATAATGCACCGGTGTCCGGCGAGTGGATAATGCGCCTCGACGCTGACGAGATCATCGAGAACGATTTGGCGCAATTGCTCACCAGCGCTTTAAGCGAGCTACCGGATGATGTCACGGGTGTAAACCTAAACCGCAAGCACATTTTTATGGGCCGCTGGATAAAACATGGCGGTCGCTATCCTGTGACACTCTTGCGTATTTGGCGTACCGGTCTTGCACATGTCGAAGACCGTTGGATGGATGAGCATATTATTCTGAACTCCGGCCGTGCAGTGACCTTCGATGGTGGTTTTAGCGATGTAAATTTGGGTGACCTATCGTTCTTCACTAACAAGCATAATAAATATGCCACATTGGAGGCAGTTGAGGTTCTGAAGCAGCGATATCAGTTAATCAACACGGCAGAAGCGTTTCAGTTTCAAGGACCCGAACAAGCTAAGCGTAAGCGTGTGCTTAAGGAAAGACTATATAATAAATTACCTCTTGGCTTAGGACCTATCCTATATTTTCTCTACCGTTACATTTTCCAGCTAGGCATTTTGGACGGCAAAGAGGGGGCAATCTATCACGGACTTCAAGGTCTTTGGTATCGTTTCCTTGTCGATGCGAAAGTTCTCGAACTTAATAGAGCGATAGAAAATATTCCAGAAAAGCCCGCTAAGGTGCAGCGTCTCAAAGAGATAACAGGTTTAAAGCTAAATTGACTGCTTAATCTGGAGTTATATTTCGGCGTTCTGACTAGTTCCCTACAGTGCAAATAAGCGGAAGGTGGTCAGAGCCAAAAGCATCACCAGTCCGACACGCACTTATTGTCATGTTTTCGCTGACTATAATGTGGTCAATAGGGGCGCCAAATTCGATGCCGTCCTTTTTGAATAATATCCTTGTTAGGGGGGGAAGCAATCGTGGCTCAGCATGTAAGTTTGCATCTTCAAGCAAGCTTTTGTACACGGGATTCCATGGGCTGGTGTTGAAATCACCCAGAACGATCGTATCGGTGGCATCGGTACCCACAACAGGCGCCACGGCCGCGAGGTAGGTGTTCCGTCTTTCCCAAATGTGGTCATCTAAGATGGTTTGGGGATGTACGGCGACAACGGTTATCGACTTTCCATGTATGTTGATTTTGGTCGAGAGGATTTTGCGATCGGCAATCGGTACCCACTCAATATTTTCGATCGGGTAACGGCTAAGTATCGCCAGGTCATTGCTGTCTTTGCTGTCGTTGGTATAGGGGTATAGCGTAGAGAGAGCGGGATAGTTTTTCCAGAATACAGCTGGAACTTCCTCTATGACGACAATGTCAGGCTGTTGCGCTATCAGCCATTGCTGAAAGCCTTCGTAATTTTTGTTCGTTTGAAGCCAATTGTACGTAACGACCTGTAAAGACCTTGTCACAGGAGACGAGGGCGCTGCCTGGTTGTCTATGTAATCGCGTAACGGCACCTGGAAGAACGCAATCGCCAAGGCCAGGGTCAAGATGGCGGCCATGACACGGAACTTTTTCAGCGTGGCGGCCAGGCCGAGGTTCAGAGCGACAATCGCCGGGTAAAGGTAGGGGTAAAAAAAGGTCAGGTTGTTGAGGTTTCGCTCGAACACGACATACGACGGCAGAATGAAGATGACGGCAATCGCCAGACCATAAACCGTAGCACCGGTACTGAAGTATCGCTTGTAAATATCGGCGACCTTAAACCTTTTGCGTGAGGTTCCTCGTCCCTTGCGCGTCCGTTTCGATGAACTCATGATGTTTGTGGCGCTCTGGGTGGTGTTGCGTAGTGTTCAGTGGGGACGCGCAAGGCGCTACACCGTTTAGCCTATTTTGAGCCGCGCTGCAAAAGAACAGCGGGCACCGTCATGACCAGGATCGTTAGGTAGTAGGTGATAGATATTTTGCCGGCAAAGACGCGGTCAAGGACCACGCGCTTTCTATAGGTCAGGTTGTTACGGCCCATGACCTGCCAGAGCCCCGTGATGCCAGGTAACATCGACTTATAGACTTTATAGGACGGGCCATACTTTTCAACCTCATCCCGCATGATGGGTCGAGGGCCTACGAGGCTCATCTCGCCCTTCAGGACGTTAATGAGTTGCGGAAACTCGTCGATGCTTGTCTTGCGGATAAAGCGACCGATGGGGGTAATACGCGGATCGCGGTCGAGCTTACGATACTCATGCCAGTTGGCGGCTTCATGGGGGTGGGCATCGAGGTAGCGCTGGAAGACGACGTCGGCGTTGCAGCTCATGCTGCGGAATTTCATGCACTTGAAGTCTCTGCCATGCCGGCCGACGCGGTTTTGCACGAAAAAGACGGGGCCGCGGTCCTGAAGGTAGATCAGCAGCGCAACGGTGAGAAACACCGGCAACAGGAACAGGATGAGCAGGGTGCACAGGATCAGGTCACACGCGCGCACAAGAAAGCGGTTAAGACTTACCGCGCCGCCCTGGCGCGTGGACGCCGCGCGCTCTGGCCTTCTCGGCTGTGCAAATCTTGGCTCATCACGCATGGACAGGCCAATCGAGGACTTGGTATTCATAATGTCACCATTCCGGCTCGGCGCTTTTGGTCAAAAGTTAATCTAAACGATACGTGCCGCAATGCAAATATTTTAACGCCTAATTGTGACACAATAGGCGGCAGCAACACCGCAAAGGCCGATTTTAAAACAATCTTTCCCCGGACAAGCGATGCCGCACCGCACAATAACATTTGTGTGATGCAAACGGGCGACAACGCAGGGCTGTGATATTCTCGCTTCGCCGACCGATTGGCTAAATTAACGCCAGGGCTTTGGTTAATTTGAGTCGCTTCATGATCTCAAAGAAGACCAGCGACCCCACCGTGCCGACGATGGAGATAATAACCAGCAAAAGGGTGGCGTCAAGGGTGCCGAAGATCTTGAGCAGCACGATACGCGTGCCGGCAATGAAGAGAATATGGGTGAGGAAAATCGGCATCGAGTGCTTGCCCAGATACTCAAACACCGGACGAAGGGGGATGATGTTGGCGCAACAGGCCAGGATGACCATGGCCGTGCCGGCCAGTCCGGCGGGATAGAACATGATCTTGTTTACGCTGTAGGCGATCTCGGCGCCTTGGGAACGCAGTACCCAGTCCGCGCCCAGCTTCTGGCTGGCGAGGACATAGCCGAGATAGTAGAGGCCAAGCCATGCGATGAAGGCCAGAGCGGGCAGGACGGGCGAGGTGTTGTGCAGGACCTTGATCCGGCTGAGATGGGGCCCGACGGCGACGCCTATCCCGAAACTGATGATGAAGGTGCAGAACTGGCCTACGGGCGGGTAGTTCATGGCTTCAGGCACGCCAAAGGTTTCAAAGGCGAGGTAGACGACGGTCGCCAGCGCAAAGAACCCGGTGGCGCCGGTGCGCGGCACGATCATCCAGGCGGCGATCTGCATGAAGAACAGGGCGTATAGGAACCAGAACTGTGAAACGGGCGCCCAGATGATAGCCACCAGGTTTTGCAGATAGCCGCCGGTGGCCGGATGGTTGAGCAGGCTGCCCATCATATAGATTACGGTGAACTGGATAATCGCCCAGGTGAAATAGGCGCGCGCGATCTTGGTGAAGGTGTTGGTGACGAACTTCTTCGGATCGGCTTTCAGGCGCTCGGCGATAAACAGACCTGACAGGATAAAGAAGAGAGGCATGTGGAAGGTGTAGATGGTCAGGAACACGTACCGGATGCCCGAGGCCTGCGCCCCTAGCGGGGAATCGATGATGCCGCCGGCGGCATGGCCGATGACGACCAGCAGGATGCCCACGCCTCGTGCGAGGTCCACCCAGGTGACGCGTTGCGGTTTTTGTTCAGACATACCTATTCCTGTATCGTGACGAACCGCATGAGCGATCCCTGCGCCCTTAGACGTGCAAACTTTGGGCCAATCCCCGACGGAGATCAGGCCTTCGGGATTGGCTCAGTCTTTGGGGAACGGCGCACCCTGGTCGGGCTCGCAGGTGGGCTGGCGGGTTGAGGCGCGGGCTTGCGTTTGACCGCATAGGCCGCGCCGATGATGACGCCAAACAGGGCCCCGGTCACAACGCCATAATCGGGAATGGTGCCGACCAACAACTGCATCACCAGGATCGGGATGAGGGTCAGCTTACTGGTGCGAATAAGTTCCAGCAGTTGAGGATCGGCCATCCGCGTCTTGGCGAAGACGATCTTGATCAGGAAGCAACCGAAGAAGAAGGCGCCGATCACCCCGGTCGAGGCCAGAATGTTGATGAAGAAGTCCGATGTCCGCACGCCGCCGACGCCGACGCCCATGCCGTAGGTGCCATAAAACGCGTTCATCGCCCATTCGTTCCACGACGATCGTTCCGTAAAGGAGGCCGATTGCGTTTTTTTGAGGATCATGGTGTCGACGAGACTGAAGAGCGTGTTGCGCGTTTCTTCAAACGACAGGATCAGGATGAGGCCCAGGAGGGCAAAGCCGGCGAGCGCCGTGAACTCCCCCAGAGCCTGGCGCTTCTCCTCGGTCGTGCCGATGTTGAGGCGGCGGAAATTGGTCCAGAAATAGACCGCGACCACGACCATCAGGGCGACATAGGCCGTCGATGAGGTGGAGAGCCCGGCGAGCGCGCCGCACAGAAGGGCAAGGGGCATTACCACCTTGTTGCGCATCTCCTGCGAGAACAGGTTACGGCCAAACAGAAGGAGGGCAAAATTGGTGACGGCGACGGTTCCGAAGGCCGAGGCTTCGGGCATCAGGCCGACGACGCGGCGGACCCCGGAGATTTCCCCCTCGGTCATAAAGGCATAGGAGGCGTTGCGGAAGATGTCGAGCATATCGCCCATGCCGACCATGCTGGTGACGAGGTCCATCAGGCCTGTGGCGGCGGTAACTGCGCCACCGGCGATGATCGCCCAGCTGAAATCCCTGGCGAAATCCTTCGTTTTTGTCAGGTGGGCGAAGACGGCCGCTGTCAGGAACGAAATGACGAGGTAGGCGCTTTGCGTCAGGTTACCGCTGGTGGGTTGCAAGGGCTCGGCGATCAGGAAACGGCCGGAGGGACGCAAGGGAATGACGTAGACGTCCCCGATGAAGATCTTCGGCAGGGTAAAGGCGCCGATGACCGCCACGATCGTGAACAGGGTGAGCAGTCCCATATATTTGAGCGTCATGGCGTTGCGCACGACGCCTGAAAACCCGCCGGGCGTCATCATGACCTTGGCCAGAAGGAACATGAAGGCGGCTGCGCCAACCAAAAGACTGATGCCTCCGGTCAGGGCCGGCGGCAGGATGGCGAGCGAGCCAAAGGCCGGCAGGGCAAAGGCGGCGATCAGAAGCCACTTGGTCGGTTTGAACAGGGCAAATCCAAGAAAGGCCAGACACAGTAAGGAGGGGATATTCAGCATCATTTGGCCTTATCGATTCACAATCCGGATCAAAACCATCTGTGACGATGTCCAAACGGATTACAAGAGTTGAAGCAAGTTCTGAGCGGCGCGTTTCCAGGTGAACTGCCCGGCATGCACCTGAGCTTTTTTACGCAAGCTCATCCATGCCTCCTCGTTATCACAAAGATTTTTGATTTTCACCACCCAATCCGCGGGATCGTCCGGATCGGCGTAAATTGTTGCGTCGCCGCAAACTTCGGGCAGGGACCCACAGGGCGCCACGATGGCCGGGCAGCCCAGCAGCATGGCCTCGAGCGGCGGCAGGCCAAAGCCTTCGGTTGTGGACGGAAACGCCAGGCACAGGGCCTGTTCGTAGAGGCCGCGCAACTCCGGATCGCTAATCTTGCCGACGAGCCGGACATTGTCCGGCAAGGGACCATCGATCAGGGCTTCCAGATCGCTGCGTGAGGCGGCGCCAAACAGGACGAGGTGAAGGCTGGAAAGGCGCGGGTCGGCGAAGGCGCGCAGCAGGACCTTGATGTTCTTGTGCGCCTGGGCATTGGCGAGCGACAGGACATAGCCGCGCGGGGACAAACCGAGCCGGCCGGGCGCCGCCGGGTCGGACGTCGTGCGCAGGATATGATCGACGCCATTATGGATGACGTGGATCTTATCGGCGGGCGCCACGCCGTAGGTTACGAGTTGCTCTTTGGAATAGTGCGATACGGTGAGGATGGTCTTGTGGCGCCGGCCGATAAGGGGCTGGATAAACTTGTACCAGATCCGGAAGGGCTTGGAGTAGGAGGCCGGCGACAGGTAGACCTGCGCGTCGTGGACCATGGTCACGGCGTTACGGCTGACGGCGGGGCCCAGATTGCACAGGCTTACGCGTGTTGCCCTGGGGGCGTACCGCGGCAAGTCGAACTGCTCCCAGGGAATCCAGCTGAAGATACCGCCCTGGGTGAAGCCTATGGTCTTCAGGCTAAGGACATGGTGCAGTTTACGCGGCGCGAAGACTTCGAAATCGAAGCGCTCACGGATGCTGGGATCCTCGGCGGACAGGTCGTCCAGCGCGCAGATCAGTTCCTCTGCAACTCGGTGGACCCCGGTGGGCGGTGCCATGAGAAACTTGCCATTAAAGATGATCTTGCGCGTCATGTTTTGGCGACCTGAGGGTTGGCCTGTTTATAGAGTTTGGTCAGATAGGCGCGGACCGGCTCATCGTAGAACTTGAAGGCGAGGTAACTTGCCAGGATGGCGCAAGGCAGGATCACCACACCATAGCCTATTTCGCTGAAAGGGACGTTGAGGTGGAGGATCTTGAACAGACCGGACAGCGTCCACAGGATCGGTGTGTGGACCACATAGAGCGGATAGGACAGGTCACCGAACAAGGTGGCCAGCTTCTGGCCCCTGTCCGGTATATAGGCCATGGCGGCCAGGACGATCAGGGCCGGGAAGCCCAGGACCAGAATGAGGAAGACGAGATTGACGGGCAGGGCGCCCACGGGCAGGCTCAGGAATACAAACAGGACGGCGGCGTAGATCCAGCCGTTGACCTTCAGGGTGCGCGGCATGCGTTTAAACACCTCAAACGTCAGAAGCCCCATGGTAAACGACAACATGACCCGGGAGAACCCTGAGACATAGCCCAGCTTTTCAAATTCCAGCCAGGGCAGGGTGGCCTTGACCGGTCCAAACTCCTGGACCATCCAGCCCCAGACGCCGATACCGCCGACGATCGCAATGGCCAGGAGCACGACGAGGCTGCTGCGGTACATGAACAGGCCAAACAGGATGTAGGCCAGGAATTCAAAGAAGAGGGACCACAGGGCCAGGTTCAGAATGAACATGTCGGCGCTGAGCCCGTCCTGGAAGTTGGGGATCATGAACAGGTTCTGGACCATTTTTACCACGAGCCAGGACATGGGCATGGAGGGGTCGTGGGTGGCCATGGTTTTCAGGGCAAAGCGCACGAATCCCAGAAGAATGCCGATGATGATCAAGGGATAGAGCCGGATCAGGCGCAGGATCAGGAAACGCCCCAGGCCCAACCCGGCCTTGAGGCGATCCGTATAGGAATAGGCCATGACAAAGCCGCTCAGGATGAAGAAGAAATCGACCGCCAGATGCGAGTTGTGGAACCAGGGGTTGCCGTTGCCTTCCAGCCAGTGCAGGAAAATCACCGCAAGCGCCGCGATGCCGCGCAACAGGTCGAGCGCCAGAAAATGCTGTCGTTTCGCGGGCAGCTCAGTCATGGCGCCGGCCTGGCCGGGGCCCTGTTGTGTGTGTCGCGCTTGTCTCGGTGTTTGTCATGATTACCACTCCTCATAGGGACTATGAGGCCATCAGGTTGAAATTTCGTTTTAAAATCAGGCCAGAAACTATAATTTTAGGATCTTGCCCGGATCGACCACGCCGCGCAGGGCGTCTGTGAGGGCGAGAAAATTACCGGCGACACGTCCGGGGCGGTCGACCCAGGGCTCCGGGCGGAGGGATTTGACCAGGTTGGCGACCAGGTGCTTTGATATCTGACCATAGGCCACGCCCCGCGGGATACTGCCCTTCTTGACCATATAGAGGAGATTGGCCACCTGGCTGTAGCCCAGGCGTTTGCCCGGTGAGCGGCCCGTCTTCGAGCCGAGGTGAACGCCGCGCAGACGAAAACTTTGTTTGATCTGGCCAAACGGCGCCAGCCGGCGGGAAAAATCGATATCTTCCCACCAGGCGTAGAGCGGCAGGCGTTCATCGAACTCAACCCTGGCCTCGCGCATGACGCAGACGCGGACCGCCATATTGCAGCCGTAGCCGCCAAAGGTGGTTTCCAAACGATCCGTCGTCAGCGGCGGCAGGGCCTGAATCAGCCTGACCGCGTCATCGTAGAGTATGCCCGGCCCCTGCGCGCCGTCGGCGAGGACGTGACCGGTGGCGATCACCAGATCCGGGTGACGGGCGAACAAGGTTTCGAGCTCGGCCAGGAAGCCGGGCTCAGGCAGGTAGTCATCGTCGAAAAAGACAACAATGTCCTCGTCGCCCAAGGCGCGCAGGATGGCGTTGCGTTGCGCCGGCAGACCGCGCTCACCCTGAACGACCTTGGAGGGGCAGGGATAATCGGTCAGGGCGTCGAGGTCGAGATCGGTGCTTGCCGCGGGGCACAGGTACAGACTGTCGGCCATGCGGGTCTGCTGGCGCAGATAGCCCAAGGTGTCCGACAAGCCCGCGCGCCGTCCGGCGGTCGCTATAGCGATGGCGATTTTCATCCTAGCTCCTCAACCGGGCGACGTTTGGACACCATGGTTTTTATGACCGCCACATCCATCAGGACGCGCTTGCGGTCCAGGGTGAACAGGGCGCCGATATAGACCAGACCCGCCGCAAAACCGCAACCCAAGAGCCACGCGATACCGGCCTTTCCATGCAACATGACATAAAGTGCGGCGCCGGCGAGCGCGGCGCATCCAATGGGACCGGCGATCGCCAGGAGCATAGCGGAGAAGGTGTTGCCGATGATGGGCTGGCAATAGAGTGTCAGGCCCAGCCAATACACGATATTGATCACCGCCAGGCCCCAGGCCACGCCATGCATGCCGATCCAGGGCAGGCAGGCCAGGACGGCGACCCGGGCCACGGCCATCAGGATCGAGGCGATCAGGGGCGGGCGGGCAATGCCCTTGGCATAGAGAACGGCACCGGTCTGCGCCGCCAGGGTGACGAAGGGGTAGGTTACCAGAAGCAGGGTCATCGGATAGATGGTGGAGGTCCATTGCGGGCCCAGCAGCAGGGGGACGACGTCAGGCAGGGCGACGGCCAGCATGATGGCGGCCGGAAAGACGATCAGCGAAATCATCCGGCTGTGGCGCACATAGTGAGACGGTATGGCCTCTTTGTCGCCGCTGAAGCTGAGATAATAGAGATTGTGCCAGATCGGGTTGCTGACGGCCTCGGACAGGAAGCGGGGGATTTGATTGGCGTAGGAATAGTTGCCAAGGAGGGCCGCGCCCAGACTTCTCGACGCCAGGGTATTTTCCATGGTGCGGCCGGCGAGATCGGCCAGGCGTCCGCCAAGGATCGACCCGCCGATGCCCCAGTGATCGATCAGGGCCTTAAAGTCAAAGCGTAGCTTGGGGCGAAAGGGGGAAAAGATATTGAACATCACCATCCGGATGAAGAAGGTGGTAAAATACTGCGCCACCATCGACCAGACACCAAAGCCGTTAAAGGCCATCACAATGGCGAGGCCTGCGCCGATCACATAGCCAATCAGGTCGCCCAGCGACCCGAAGCCCGAACGTCCGGCGCGCAGCATCAGGGCGCTGGGAATGACGGTCGCCGCCACCATCAGAAGCGTGCTGGCCAGCGGCAGCATGATCATCGGCAGCTTGGGTTGCCCCGCAAAGGCGCCAATGACGAAGGAGGCGCCAAACACGAAGCCGGACAACAGGATGCCAGACCCAAGCAGACCCCAGAAGGCGCTCGACCAGACGCGGTGATCCATTTCTTTTTCGCGCGCCAGGGAATCCCCCAGTCCGCCGTCGGAGAGGAGCGATACGAAGGTCAGGATCGGCAGGGCCAGCGCGTACAGGCCCATATCCGCTGGTCCCAACAGACGCGCCATAAGCGGCAACATCACCAGTTGCGTAGCGACCTTAAAGATATTGGCGAACCAGGTCGTAAAGATATTGGCGGCGAGACGCCGGACGCTTGCCATAGAAACAGATTCCGTAGGTGTAGGGTGAGTTATCTCTCTTGCGGCGCTTAGCGCGTATCATAGTGTCATACAAAGACTAGCTTAAGGTTACTTTTTCCATAAACTGCCTCAGTTTTTCAACAAAAACCGATCTGTCAAAGCCCATGGCAAAACAGCGCAGATCAACGGGGCTGAAGGTCTGATGCTGCGCATCCATCTTCACGACGGCTTCCATCAAGGCTTCACTCGTTTGCTCGTGGAACAGGATGCCGGTTTCGCCGTCGATGACAGTCTCCAGCGCGCCGCCGCGGGCGAAGGCAATGACGGGGCGGCCGCAGGCCAGAACTTCGAGCGGCACGATGCCAAAATCTTCAACGCCCGGGAAGATCAGCGCGCGGCAGTTGGCGAAGTGGTGCGCCATGGTGGCATCGTCGACAGCGCCCAGGAAGGTCACGCTTGGGCCGGCCGCTTTGCGAAGTGCGTCGGTTGCGCCCGATCCGATGACGACCAGTTTCTTGTTGAGCCGCGTAAAGGCCTCCACCGCGATGTCGATCTTCTTATAGGGGGTGATCTGACCGGCGCAGATATAGTAGTCACCGGGCGACGGGCTCGCCTCAAATCTTGCGATATCGACCGGTGGGTTGATCACAACCGAGTCGCGCCGGTAGAACTTTTTTATGCGCTTGGCGATATAGGCGGAATTGGCGATAAAATGGTCGACGCGCGCCGCCGTCGTCACATCCCAGGTGCGTAAGCCGGGCGAGGTGAGCGACATGGCCAGCCGGGTCAGCGTGCCGGCATTGGCGTAATATTGCGGATAGAGGTCCCAGATATAACGCATGGGCGAGTGGCAGTAACAGACATGCACCGCATCCGGACGCGTAATCACGCCTTTGGCCGGCCCCGCTTCAGAGGATATGACCAGGTCGTACCCGGTCAGGTCGAACAACTCGAGCGCCATCGGCATGAGCGGCAGCATTTTTTGATAATATTTGACCCCGCCCAGTTTCTGCAGGAACGAGGTGGTGATCTTATGTCGCCTGATCTTGGGCGATAATTTATCGACGTCGGCGACGAGGGCGAAGATGTCGGCGTCGGGATAGAGGTCGCAGAAGGCCTCGAGGACCTTCTCCCCGCCGCGCATGCCTACCAGCCAGTAGTGAACTAAAGCGACTTTCATAAAAGGGTGTCCATCTCACGTCTTAGGGGTACATAACCTGCGTCGGCGGCCGTGGCGGGGGAGGGGTCCGCCCTTGGCCATAACAACGGCACCTGGCCTTCGCCCGGCAAGTCTCTTGCTGCTAAGGAACATGCGGACACATAGCAAGATTTCTTTTCGCAGGTGCGCAAATGACGCCAGGTGCGCGATTGTCCTGCCACAGGGGTCGCCGTTCCATCTATTAAGCAACCTTAATATGTTTTGTTATATGTTTAAGTACACGTGTCTCATTTTGGTTCAAATGTTTAATATAGTTAACAAATACGAGAAATTTGGTCACTTCGTGAAATATAACACTAAATTAACCTAGATTGGAAACTTGCATTTAACTCTAGTTTGGTAGGTTGAGTTTCGAACGGAGTTGTCCCATGTCCTTACGCGCCACAAAATTGAAGCTGCCTCATGCGTCGCCTGTCTCGACGGGTGCGCCGAAATCAGCCAGAAAAGTTTCCGTTGCGGACGCCCTTTCGCACACGGGTCAAGGCTCGCCCGTTCACGATTTCCAGACCGAGATCGAACGCGCCTACTCGGCCAGCCAGAGCATTGAGTTTAATTCAAAGAAAATTCCGTTCGTTGTCACGGTTATCGGGGCTGTGGCTTTCAGCGCTGCGTGCTGGGCGGCGATCATCGGTCTGGTCAGCGCGCTCTAAGCGGGCTCTGGGTCAGGGCCTTATTGTCGTCGTATCAAGGCTTTAAGGGTGCTACTGTATAGGTATGTACAGGAGCGTCTTCCATGCTTAACCCCCTCTCTTTGCTTAAGGCACGGGCGCTTAGCGTCGTTTTCGCCGCCCTGTTGGCTTGCCAGGCGGTACAGGTAAAGGCCGAGGTCTATCCCGCCATGCGCAGCGAAGACGCGCGCGCGACCATCGGCATCAACACCCATGTGAACTACCTCGACACCACCTATGCGGACTTTCCGGCGGTTTTGCGGGCGCTCGATTATGTCGGCGTTGATCATATCCGCGAACTCACGCCGATGCCCTGGCTTTCCGGGGCGGCGCCCCTTGGGTATTATGACCAATTGATGCGGGCGGGCCTGAACATCGATTTTGTCGTGCCAGGCGGCAAGGTCGATCTGGTAAAGTCTATCCTGCCGGTGATCGACCTGGCCAAGGGCAGGCCGGGCAAGATCTCGGCGATCGAAGGCTTCAATGAGGTCGATCATGCGCCGGTCACGTTTGGCGGCGAAACAGGTCCCGGCGCTGCGGTCGCGGCGCAAAAACAACTGTTCTCGATCGTGCGATCGCATGAGGTTTTGAAGGACATTCCGGTCTATGACCTGACCGGCGTCATGCCTTTACCGACCTCGCTGGCCGGCCGCGCCGATTACGGCAATGCCCACCTTTATCCGCAAAACGGATATCCGCCCGACGGCTGGTTTCGCGGCATGAAAGACCTGGCCAGCGCCAGTAAGTTGCCGATGGTGGTGACAGAATTTGGCTATGCCTCCATGCCTGAGAGGGGATGGCTGGTGGTGGGCGTCGATGAGGCCGGACAGGCCAAGGGTATTCTCAGCGGGATTTTTTCCGGGATTGAGAATGGCTTTGCCCGCACCTATCTCTATCAACTTTTTGATGAGAAGCCTGACCCGAACAACGCTGACCGGGAATGGCACTTCGGGCTTTATGACGTCCAATATCGCAAGAAGATAAGCGCTGTCGCCTTGCACAACTTAACCACCCTTCTGGCCGACGCCCGTCCCGATGCCAGATCTTTCGTCACCCAGCCCCTCGATCTGAAACTGTCAGGCCTGCCTGAGAAGGCCCACATCGTGGTCCTGCAGAAAGCCGATCGACGCTACCTGGTCGCCTTGTGGAGCGAGCAGGTGTTTTGGGACCACGTCGAGAAGACGCCCAAGGCGACAAAGGTGACCCCAGTGCGGGTGACCTTACCTGCAGGCGTGACGTCAGCACGCCTTTATGATCCCCTGCTGTCAGAAGCGCCCACCGATGCCGTGATGGATAAGGGCGAACTTGTTATCCCCGTGCCCGATCACCCCGTCCTTCTCGAGCTCATGCCTTAACGGACGGCCGGGGACGGGCGGCCCTTAACCTGAAAAACGAGGTCAAGGATGGCCCCTGCAGCGCCCGCCCTATGGGCAAAACCCCTTACCTGGTAAGATGATGCATTCCTCCGCGTTCAGGTTTTCGCAATATGGATTTTTTGTGACGTGTTGAAGACACACCGTGTGCGAATTTTTGGAGGGGACGCGGATAAGGCACGTAGTTTTTCTGGACGCCGCGGTTAAAAAGGTTAATAGGATGGCAGGTCTACGCTAAAATTATCGCGGCGCTTACTAGGGTATTTTTAAAGGTTGTGTTGTAAATTCAAGCCATTAAACCTTTCCGGCGGGAATGGGGCCTTTTGGGGCCCCGCTGTGGATTTGGCCTGATATACGCTGTTGGCTTGACGACGAGCCGGCCGTATACGCGTTAAACGATAAGTGTCGCCATGCCAGATGTGCGTGGAACGATATTTGCGATGGATGGGAAACAAGCGCACTTATGTTTCATTTAGAGGCAAGTTCATGAAGTCCCTTTCCGTTTTTACACCTGAGATGAGCCGTGAACTTGCCGGTCGAGACCGCGACAAGCCATCTAACCCCCTTAAGAACTACAAGCAGAATATCTTGATCCGGATCCTTGACGTCGTTATTAGCCTGATGGCTATCCTTTTTCTCTTGCCCGTCTTTGTCGTGGTTGCGGTTCTTGTGAAGGTGCAGGATGACGGACCGATCTTCTTCAGTCATGGTCGCATCGGTCTGAATGGCAAAGAATTCAATTGCCTCAAATTTCGCAGCATGTACGTAAAGTCTGACGATATCCTGCGGAAAATCCTGCAATCTGATCCGGTCGCCCTCGCGGAGTGGCGTGCGGATCATAAGCTGCGCAATGACCCGCGCATCACGCCCCTGGGCAAGTTCCTGCGCAAGACCAGCGTTGACGAATTCCCTCAACTGATCAATGTGTTGCGTGGGGAAATGAGCCTTGTCGGGCCGCGTCCGATCATTCGTGCGGAGGTCGTCAAATACGGTTCTTCGTTCCGGCACTATGCGTCCGTGTTGCCGGGCATCACCGGGCTGTGGCAAGTTATGGGTCGCAATGACGTCACCTATAATCGCCGGGTGGCCATGGACCGAATGTTTGCGCGCAAGCGCTCCTTGCGTCTGTACCTGATGATCCTGTTTGCCACCGTTCCGGCCGTCCTCTTCCAGCGCGGCTCCTATTAGGGGGGGCTTTGGGGCCACGGACGCTTCCTCTCTTGCTTGGTCCCCAATGACCATTCTGGCACTTTGATGCCGTCGAGTGGGGGCGTCCAGCCCCTCGCTCACGCCTGATCTTACGGCGACCTGAGGTCTTACGGAGGGGCTACCCTTTGACAGGATGAGCCCGCTTGCGCGGATTATTCAGGGGTGAGGCCTTTGCGACGCGCCTCGTATTGCAGGGCGTCAATCTGTGCGTATAACGCGCTGCTCAGCTCATTTAACTTTTTGCGGCGCTTCTCAAACAGGGTGCGTCCCCGTTCGTCCGTCATGGACAGCGTGTCATGCCTTGCCGACCGCAAACCGGCTGACGTGTAAAACGTATTGACCTCTATAAATTCAATGAAGTCTGAGCACGCAGCCTTACATTTCATGAGTTGCGTGTTGAGACTCTTGTCCTGAAAGGCGTAGATCGCCCCGATCCAGGTGGAGTCGAAGGTGTAACAGAACAAGACGTCCCTATCACTGAAGGCACCGCCGAATTCATGCTCCCTCAGGAACTGCAAGGCGCGGTGATTGAACAGGTCGTTGACTTGCCCGAACAGGACAACGTCATTGGGGTTGGGCGCCTTTGTGTCTGAATCAGAGGCAAGCTCGGCCATGACCCAGGCCGTGAAAGCGCCAAAAACGAACAGCGCTTTCAGGGGGGCAAAGTTTCCGCTCCAGGCGGGCGCGGCGATCACGATGGAAAGCAGGGCGGCCATACCGAGAGATAGCCGGCCCCAGGTCTTCGAAAATACACGCAGTTTCATATCAGTCCCCCATTTCGGGGCCTTTACCATAACTTTGTCATCCGTGATCAAGAAAAAATGACCCATCAGCGCGTGGGTGTGATCCGGATGCGCCCACGCCATGGCCTGGGATAACGAAACCCAGATCCCTTACATCAAGCCGGGGACGTCCCTGGGTGCCAACGGACACATGCGGGGGCTCCCTCATGTTTTTGTAAGACCTGGAGAGCTACGACACGCGGAATGGGATGAATTCGATCTGAAGAAGGCCGTTTGGCGAATTCCTGGGCCAAAGATGAAAATGAGGGACGACCACGCCGTCCCACTGTCTACCCAAGTGTTGTAAATCTTGGCCGAGGCAGAGAAATATCGAAGCAGAAGCAAGTTCGTATTTCCAGCGGTGAGCGATTGGCAAAAGCCAATCGCCCAAACACGTTGAATGCCGCTTTACGCCGAATGGGGTTTGGTTCCGGCGAAATGACCTCCCATGGCTTCCGAAGCACGGCTAGCACGTTGTTGAACGAGGCTGGCCTTTGGTCTGCCGACGCAATCGAACGCGCGCTTGCACACCAAGGCAGTGACACCGTCAGGGCAATTTACCACCGGGGGGCGGCCTTGGGATGAACGAGTACGCATGGCACAATGGTGGTCTGATTATCTCGACAACCTTCGTTTAGTACAATTACCTGAGAGCGCGTTTCCCGAGTGACCACGTACCAGAATTAATTAGGCGCCGCAAACGGCTGACACCCGACGTCAATTACAAAATCTTAATTCGTTTCGAATATTTCGAATATTGCGACTTGTCCTCATAGAGACTATATGAGGGAAAATGACAAGACAAAGAAATGTGGGAATTGATCATGGCTGCACTGCACGCTGAAAATTTCGCTGATCGGATGCCTACGGAAATCGACCGTGAGCGAGCCAATCAACTGCGCCAAATTCTTGCCGAATTGATGTCCGAAGACACGCCGGTTTCAATGAAGCTGGCCCTGGAGAAAGGTCAGATAGCGGAAGTGACTCTGTCACCTTTGTTGGCTCAGACGTTCCTCGATATTTCACGTTTGATCTCCAGTGGAAAAAGCTTCAGCATTATGCCGGTTAATGCCGAACTGACCACACAGCAGGCCGCCGACATGCTCAATGTCTCGCGGCCCTATCTCGTCAAATTGCTCGAAAGCGACGAGATTAATTTTACAAAAACAGGTCGCCATCGCCGGATAAAAGCAGAAGATCTCTTTGCTTATAAGGAGAAGCGTGACTCTGAACGTGCGCGCATCCTATCCGAGATGGCGCGCGAAGATTCAGAGAACGGATATCTATGAGCGAAAGAGCGGATCCGTTTTCAATTGTCGTTGATGCCAATGTGCTCGCTGGTGCCCTGACGCGCAATATCATCCTCTCCTTGGTAGGAGGCCGGATTCTTTCGGCCCTACTGGTCGTCTCGTATACTCGATGAATTTGAGAGATATTGCGCGGATGGTACTGAGAGCGCGGAAAATGCGAAGCGACAACGTGATCGCATTGAGGCGGCTTTTCCGGAAGCTATTGTCACCGGATTGAAAACCATCGAAGACAGCTTAAACCTGCCAGACCCGGAAGATTGTCATGTCCTGGCGGCAGCTATTAAAGCAAAGGCGGAAGTGATCGTTACCGAAAACGTCAAGGATTTTCCTGATGGTGAGTTGGCGCTCCACGATATCGAAATCCTAACTTTAGATCAGTTTGTTGCAGACATTCTCGACCTGGCTGGGCCCGAAGCAGTAGCAGCTTTGCGGATCATGCGAGAAAGGTTCAATAACCCCGAGATAACCGCCGAAGGCTTAATCTTGAAAATCGAAACACTGGGAATGTCAGAGACTGCCGACTTTTTGTCGGAATATAAGGACCTCTTGTAACAAATCCCGCAGTGTCCCCAGTCCCAATCTAAACGCTACTGACTATTAAGGGCGCACCGAAAGCACTTTCAGTCCCCTGAAGGACGTAAAAACGAAATTAAATCAGAGTGCATTATTAGCCGCCGCCCTCCAACCTTGCTTCGTAATCTTAACAAAGAACGCGTCTCCAAGTCCAAGGATGCCGCATCCTATGGCTGTGGCAATAACGGCAGACGCCCCTCGGCCGAGCAAACCAAGGGGCCTGTCGCATACACACTCGGATCTATTTTGAACAACGATCTGAAGGTCTGGGCTTGTGCCACATCAGCGCAAACGCTTGAACTCAGTTCGCCGGCAAGATCATAGTCGGGCACTGCCTTTTTAGCAGCCAAAGTGTCCGTTTTGCGCGCCACCACCAGGGCCCTGGCTTTGTCAGCATCGGCAAGCTTATGGCTATAACCGGAAACCACCACAATCTTGCGCTGGTAAGCGGTCGCGTCTCGCAATTGGACGTGTAGGCGCTCTGCGGCCGCTGGGTCGCGGGTCTGTCCCAACTGGCGTTGCAAGTCTGTGACCTTCGCCTTCTGAACCTGATAGGCAGACAGATCCGTCAGGCGGAGTTCCATGGCCTCCTTCGCCTGGGGCGCGCTTTCGATGGCAAGCTGCTCGTTGAGCTCCTTAATCTGTGCGTCGACCGATGCCGGATCAAATTTCCCGAGATTCAGCGAATAGACGTGCGCGTCGTTGCCCAAATCACCCTTGATCATCGACGCCAACATCGCGGCCCGGTCTGCCGCAAGGTCGTTGTTCCAAGCCGCGGCGCCTTCTTCGGACGCGGTACCGACAACAATATAATAATTGGCGTCGAGATCAGGGGTCTGCGCGAGGCGGCATTGGCTGATGGCGTTCACCGCAACAAACTTGTCGTTGTCAAATACCCAACTGCTGGCCGCCGCGCCCGTCGGGACCCAGTCGTTGTTGCTAACGTCGCACTTCAGTTGAGCGACACCGAGATTGTCGGGTAAGGACAGGGTTTTGATCTGCCAGCTTGGGACGAGGTGGGGCAGGCCCCAAAACAGCAGTGAGCCAACCAGGGCCGCGCCGCTAAACATGCAAAAGCGCGTGAATCCTGTAAGATCTCTGTTCCGGAAGAAGGCATCGCCCGAGAGGCTAATCATGAGCCCATTCGCGAGCAGGGCGAGGGCAAGTATGCCATTGATGATGGCGAAGACTTGGCCCGCGAACGATAGGATAAGCTCCGGACGTCCCAACCTGGGCAACTCAGGGGCAACCGCCCAGTTTCCAATCACGAACAGTAAGAAGGTTACGATCAGAACGCCGGTGTAGGTGAGCCAGGCGGGCAAGAGCTTTTTCGTCGAAGGGGATATGGGAAGAGGCGCCCCAGGCAGAATTTTGTCTTCAATCACCTTCAGGGGTTCAGACGTCCGGGCATGATGGGCTTCATCCGTCTGCAAGTCCGCTAATTGTTCCGTCATAAGGTCGAGTTGCGCCTGCGATCTGGCGATGACGTCACGCAATTTGGCGAGGGCCGCATTAGCCTGGCCTATAAGCCCCTTAAGACCGGCAATTTCGTCCGCAAGCGCGCGAATACGGTCGTCTAACGCCACGCGTTGGCTGTCAAGGTCCGCCTGTTCCGTCTTCGACGCGTCGATCGCGGTCAACAGGTTACCGAGGCTGTTGTCAAGCGCCTGAGCGGCTGCTTCGAGTGCGGCTCGCTGATCGGGTCGGAGAGGGTTGACCAGGCCACCGTTGGCCTTGTCCTTAATCTCGGCGCATTTCATCTTGAGCTCGGCTTGGTATTCCTCCAGCACCTTGATCTGATCTGTAACATGGGCAACCCGGACAAGGCAGGCCACCCGCTGTGTGTGGAGGTCGGTCAGACTTTGCTCTTTGGCGTCCAGATCACGGGTCAGACCCTGCAGGTCGGCCGTTTTGCGGGCGTACCCATCCTGTGCGCCAGCGAGCTCGGCCTTCACCTCATCGATCTTACCCAGAATGCGTTTTGCCACTTCGACCGAGCCAATGACGATGGTCTTTAGCAGCGTCACAAGACGGGTGAATAGGAAGCCGTTCTTGGCCAGTCGATAACCTAGCGCGAGCGGTATGGTTGATATCAGGAGAATGAGAAAATTGAACAGGCAGAAATAGTATTTGTGATCGAGACTGGCCAGGTCAAAGAGCACCCGTATCAGGGTCTTATCCTCAAGCCATAGGGCATCGCTGATGACATTTGTGCCGAACGGTGCGAACGACTTGATGACGGTCAGGTCAATGAGTTTGTAATATTCGCTAACCGCGAAGGCGGCGATGGCAGAAACGGCACTGAGCGAAATGGAGAAGTTTGCCAGATTGCTGGACGGGTTAAAAAGCGCCAGCATCCGTACCAGGAAGGGTTTCTCGTTGGCCGTAAGGGACTGTTTGCTATGCCCCTTCCCCGTTGCGTCGCCGGATAGCGCGTCGGCCCTATCGTCGTCGTCTGGTTTTGTCAGTTTGGAGACGGCGTCGCCGACGAACAAGGCGACAAACGACGCCACAAAGACGAGGGCGATGACCAGGTACCACTTAGTGTACCAGTCGTAGTAGTGCCTGGCCTTGTTGTGCTGGACGAAAACAGGGTCTTGGCTGTCGTGGAGCGGGGTCATGGCAAACCTCTCCACGTCGTGTACGGTCAATCGCGCGCGTATTGCGTCTTTGTTGCCAAGCGGAGCACACTCTGTCGCCACCCTGGCATCACGCGTCGGCGCGCAACGCGCGACCTGGTCGATAATGACATTATAGCTCGTGTACCAGGCCAGCACGGCGAAACAGACCATCACGATCAGTTGCAAGGTCAACGCGGCCTTGGTGTTTCCCGATGTAGGCGGCGGCGTCACGGTTGTCTCGTTCTTCGCGCCCTGAAGCGAGCTTTCGTATTGCCCATCAAACATGGAAGTCCCCCGCCCAATTTTAGGTTAACAATAGTTAACGCTGTCGCTGTGGAGTCAATCTGGGATAGCGAAAGGTTTCGTATTTTGGATAAACGTCGCTCGAAAAGCACACCTTAGACGCGCAACAGACTTGGGCGGACGGAGGACATCTCGCGGCTTCTGAGCCGTCGCGAGGGATGCGTACATTGAAAACGATAAGGCGGCGTGGGTTCAGAACGCGGCCTATGCACGGGCATGGCGCTCCCGATCTGTTGACGCAGGGCAAGCCCCTTCTTGACAGCGGCGCCTGTTACACATGGTCGATCACTCCGATCCCTTGGCGGCCAAGCGGTTTGGACTAGGGTGAAGCGGCAGACGTCAAAGACCATGCCCCTGCCTCGATACGAAACGTCCGCCGACGCAGCTTCGTTTACGGCGGCAGCCGTTGCTATTTTTACCGCTCAACGCGCGCAAAGGCCTTCACAGGTGTAAGCATGTGTGGGTGGCCTTCAGAACATGGCTCAGGCATCGATGGCTCCACACATCGCAGTTTTTAATCTACTATATTGTATTTATTAATTTATTTATTCTATTGATGGTCACCTCAGGCCTGTTGAACAGGCGGGTGGCACAGCTTTTGCGAGTGTCCTTCCCACGTGAACACTTTGGGACAGAAATGCTATGACACATGCCCTTACCAATACACGCTTCGCGTCAAAACATGTCGCCGAGTTTGCCGGACTGAAACGCCTGACAACCCAAAACGCTCTCTTGACGGCCTTCGTATCGCGACATTGCTCGCCAAGATCCGGGCCTGAGCGTAAATACAATCCCGAAGAACCCCTTATCGACATTCTTGTGCGCCTGGATGCGCTGGTTCATACGCAGACCGCGCACGGCAATAGGGCGGCTTAGGCCGTCCTTACATCTTTGCCGACAGGGCTAGCGCACGCCGTGCCAAGGCACGGAGATGGCATGTCCCATCCGTCCCTATGTCGTGTCGACTATGATAAGCGCGTGTTTTCCGAAGCGATTGCATCAGATCAGCGCCTTAGGTTTTAGATTTTGCGCGCCTTTTTGATCCTAAACGTGCCTCACGCTTTTTTAATCCGCGCCTTGCCGCCACGTTCCGACGCCTGCGCCTAAACCGAGGCTGGGTAGACGAACTTCTTGCGGTGCGTTCGAAATATCTCCTGATCCAGTTCGGAGAGCTGTCGCATGCGCCGTCTATGCAGGCCATTGTCCTCAACAATATTGGCCGTCGGGCTCACGTCATAATATTTTCTGACCTGCCGGCTCTGGGGGTGCCGATCGGCATGGACGGCCTTGATGATCCCCAACCGCAGTCTGTCCACACACATGGTTGGGTCGAGGCAAAACGCTGTCACGGCGGTACGCAGCATTGCGGAAAAGTTACGTTGGCGCCAATTGAATCCGAGCTGGTCAAATAGGGATGCCGCCCGGCTCCATCTGTAGACCCAGTCGGGGACATGGGGCGTCATAGACTTGATAATCTCGAGATTACGCATGATTGACAGGTGGAGCTGTTCCTTGTTGCTGGACACAGATCCGCCAACAACCCTGTATCCGACAAGATATTCAGGCACGACCACATACCTGAATTGTGTTGCCAGCCTGAGCTGCAGCAGGTGATCATCGGCACTTTGAGTTTTGGGTTCGCGCTGGTCATCGCGGTAGCCACCGACGCGGATGGCGGCCTCACGCCGAACCATCAGATTGCTGCCGTTGCCAATGACATTGTCGTAGACATGCTGGCACAAAATGAAGCCTTCTGCACGTACGGCTGGCAAGGTGGATAATATGTTATCGTCTTCGTCGATGCGTCGAGACCAGCAATACACCGCCATAACGTCGGCCGGTGCTTCGATCAGACGGATGAGCTGCTTTTCGATTTTCGTCGGATGCCAGATATCATCGGCGTCGAGGGTGGCGATGAAATCCCCGCTGGCTTCGTACAGGGCCCGGTGCCTGGCCACACAGACGCCACTATTGACCTGCTGAACAATGCGAATGCGACCGTCTTCCCGGCGTTGTTGTTCGACAATCTCCATGGTCTTGTCCGTGCAGCCATCGTCAACCACGATGATTTCGAGGTTTTGATGGGTCTGCTGGCGGGCAGACTGCAGCGTCGCCAATATCGTTCGCGCCGCATTATAGGTTGGGATGATTACCGAAACGCGCATTCAGGTGCCTGGCCGAAGTTGTAGGGGTTCGGATTTGTCTCACAAACTACTAAAGGTTTCCTCACTTTAACAGTCTCGCAGGTGCGAAAAGACATGTATAACACCAAGAATTTACAAAATACCACCAACTGCGGCGCCAGATTGCCTGTTTTGCGCGAGCGCGGCGGAATAGGGGCCATGGCACCGGCCTCAGGCTCTTACGTCAGGCAAGTGATGCGTCAATCGCGGCCTTGAGGGAGGGGCCTTCAAGCGCGTACGCCTTTTCACTCTCATGTGTGCCGTCTTGTGACAGGGTGACATCGGTCGTAAAGCCAGCCAGAACGCCACCTGTGTCACACAGGCTGCTCACGTCCCAGATGGCATTCACGTTGGCAACCGTCTTGATCGCCGCGTTCACCGCCCGACGGACGCTGTCCTTAGCGGCGTTTTGAGGGCGCGCCGGCATGATGGTCGACAAGACGCGCCCCTTCCATCCTTGCGTCGTGACGCTGGTGCCTTTGTCACTGGGGACGTTGAAGAGCTTAACGTAGTTGGCGAGAATCTGGTCGGCCGTTTGTCCTAAGGACACGTCGTTGACGCCGAGCCAGCATACGAAGGCGTTCTTGTTGCAGTCCGGCTCGACATAGTTATAGGGGCGACCATAGGTAAACCAGAATGTGGCGTAACGCGAAGCGATGTCGGACCCGTTCATCCCCATATTACGTATCCAGACATCGGGACTTTTGCCGTAAAGATCGTGGAGGACGCGTGTGATGTTGAGATTGCTCGCGGCCGCATCACCCTGGGTTTTGCTGTCCCCGAGAATGACAATATGTTTGTCCGGCTTCCAGCTGTTCAGGTTATAGATGGCTTTGATAGCCTGTGCCACGCTCAGTTCTTCACTCGTCGTCAGACCGGACGCGTAAATGACGAGCGCGAACATATCCTGACGTCCATAGCTCGTCGCGTTTCCGCTTGCCCCTATGCGACCGCCGGACAGAAGAAGTGGAGATAAGGCGTTTAAGCTCTCAACATAGCCATCCCGGCGGATGGTGAGGCTGCCGGCGCGACTGTTATAGGCCGTCAGGCATGGCGTACAGGTTGACAAAAAGCGTGTCGAGCTCGGAAATGATGTCATGCCTCCGGAGATCACCTGCATGGACGGTGTATGTCCACCATCGACGAAAGACCCGAAGCGCATGGCGCTGGTCGTGCCCGTTCCCCAGTTAATGACGTCGACGGCCCGACTTTGCCACGTGTAGCGTGCGGCATGGAACACCGCCGAATTGGCGCGGTCGGCGGAGAGCGCCGACGGCAGATTGAGAAAATCGTTTTCCAAAAAGATGATACATGGCAAGGCGCCCGTGCGGATCAGGAGCTTGGGTACTGACGCGGTTCCAGGGGTTAGGTGGCGCCCACGCCCGGACTGATCGTACCATGTCTGGATGGGGTAGAGACCGTTGCCAATCCCCGACGTATCCAGGCCGTTGCCGCTAAACCCAACACTACGCTTTGCCCCGCTGACGAGGATATCCAGGCAGGGCCCCGTATAGGCCGAAATCAGGCGCGACGTGCCAAAGACGGCGGCAAAAGCCGCGCTCACGGAGGGCAGCGGGTTACTCTGCGCGCCTGCCGACGCACCGTTTGACGCTGAAGAGTCCGAAGACGATGACGACGAGGAAGACGATGAAGATGAGGAAGATGAGGAAGATGAGGAAGAAGATGACGAAGATGACGAAGATGACGAAGATGACGAAGAAGATGAAGAAGATGACGCAGAAGATGACGCAGAGGATGTAGAGGACGACGCTGACCCGCTGGACGAGGCGGCCGCGTCTGACGAGACTGTGACGGAAGACGAGGTGGCCGCACTTGACGACGTCCCGCCTCCGCTTGAGCCTCCACCCGAACCGCCGCCGCAGGCGGCCAGAAGACTGCTCGCGGAGACAGACAGCGTGCCAAGCCCCAAAAGCGCACGGCGCCTTGATAGCCGCGGCCCTTCATTGGGTTGAGTGATCGGTTCAGACCGCGGGCGATCACCGGGAGACGCGGGTTTCTGGCTCATATTCGGCGGGCTCCTAATCTCACTACGGGCTTTGTACGTCGGTTCACCTTGGGCAGGTTAGGCCCAGAGGTCAGACTTTCGCAACCCAGAACTTCACTAGCGCGATGAAGACATTTTGCAACGCACAATGATTTGCACGTCCGTGGACTCACATTTGCTTCGGCCGCACAAGACGTTTCAATCTGTCTCAAATTGTTACAAGCAAGGCCTCTTCGACCAACTTTACCCAGCAATACAACCAAGGCTTCAACATCAATTTTTCATTTTGCGTGGTAATTTCCCGCGTTGCAACCTGATGAAATGGTGGGCATAAAACTCGTGATCGCGATGTCCGCGCGCAGTCCCGTTTACGGTCGCTTGGCGAAGCCTTACGTCTGTAGGCTTGTGGTGCCAGATGGTCTGGGTTGAGGCCTGTAGGCCGGGTCGGCCACTGGGGCAGGGGATCAGAGATTGAGACAGGCGTAAAGACTGGGAGCGTTGGACACGAGAGATGAATATGCGTTTGATCGAAGAGTGGCCGCCCGCAGGGCGGGTGTCTAAGGCCGAAAGCCTGCCTGTTATTGGTGCATCGCGACGCGGCCTTGGGCCGCTGACCGGCTATTGGCACGATCATTCCGTGGACACCTCACCAAAATCGACTTCCGAGGGTTGGGTTTTACCCTTCGTGAAGGCCCTTTTCCGGCCACGCCAAGGGGTTGCTGACGCTCACCAACCGCAAAACCCGCCTGAGGTCTTGTCCAAGCCCTCGACAATTGACCGTCTGACCTACGCCATTGGCGATATCCATGGGCGGTATGATCTGTTCGCCCTTGCCATAGAATATATCCGTCACGATGCCAGAGCCCTCAACGAGCGGCCAAGGATTGTCTTATTGGGCGATTATATCGATCGGGGGCCGGATTCGGCGCAGGTGCTCAGCGCCATTATTGATCTGCGCGCACAGGACTGGTGTGATACGGAAGTCTTATTGGGCAACCACGAACTGTTTATGATCAAGTTTGCCCTTGATACGCAAAGCGGTGCTCCCTGGCTTAACTATGGCGGCCTGTCCACCCTTGCGTCGTATGGCATAACCCCTCCGGCCGACCGAAACGACCCAGACGCGTGGCAGGCTTTACAGGATGAACTGCTCGTCAAGATCCCGCGCGCCCATCTCCAGCTTTTGTCCCATGCCCATATTTACTTTATCGCCGGCGATTATCTGTTTGTGCATGGGGGCGTTGCGCCGGGGGTTCCCGTCGAGGAGCAGACCGTCGACACCCTGCTTTGGATACGCGAGGCCTTTTTAAAGTCGCCGCGCGCTTCGGAGTATGTTGTCGTTCACGGTCATTCTGCCAAGGCCACGGCCGACAATCATCGTTGGCGTATCGGCGTGGACACAGGTGCCTATGCTACAGGCGTTTTGTCCGTCATGCGATTGAATGGGCCCGAACGACGCCTGATCCAGGCCAAACTTTCGGGCGTGATCACACCCCCCTAAACCTAGCGGCGTGAACGCGCATCGAGGCTCAGTTGAAGTAGGTCGGCCTGCGTATTCTATGGCGAGGCGGCATGCGAAGACAGAAAACCCAGGCGAAAGCACAGGCGAGGCGCCATCTCACAAAGGCTAAGGCCTCCACGATCGGATGGCCCTTGGGTTGATCATGCGGTGTCATGTGTCGTCTCCTAGGGAGGGAGTAAACACGTTTTAGATTTCTAGAGATTTAACTTTCTGTGCTTTTGCAGATATTTTAACACCAATCCGCCGATTGGGTGACACCCGGCGGGCGGCGTCCGGCGATGCTTACGGCAAGATGTCAGATCTGATGACAGTGGCTCAGATGGCGCACAGGAACGACCTTGTTGATCTGTGCCAGTTCGGCGCCGGCACGGCAAGCGCGCTCACGACGGCTTTGAACACGACGGGTTGTAGCGTCAATATTCCAGCCCAGAACACAGCTAAGTCCTGAATGGCTTCTCGCGCCAGGCCGACGTACAAATCCTGTTTCCCTATAAGGTTGCGGCCGCGCATTCGGCGCCGGCCATTGTAGGCGAGTTTGATCGCCTGAGCGCCCTGGCCAAAATCCTGGAGGGTTCGCGGGCCTATACCTATTTCGAGCCACTGCCGGTCGAGCCTGTGGCCTGGGCGCTCACGCTGGTGCCTGGATCTAGCTTTGCGACGCGTCAGTTCCAGAATATTTTATGCACATGCCGTCTACGGATGATTTTCAACTTGAAAAGCAGAGGCACTATAACCCAGCGGATTGTTGAGGCGCCGAGGACAATCATGATCAGGACGCCGCACAGAATGATCAGCGAAGCGTCTGGATCTGACGGTGGCGTTTTTAGGGTAACGACATGCTCAATCCTGCTAATCAGGTTAGCGACCTTATCTTCCGTCATCGTGCCTCCTTGGCGCGATCACGTGTAAGACAAATGAAAGCAGGGCACAACGTGAATACCCTGAAGCGTGTAAAGCGGATGATTTTGAGAAGTTCGTACCTTTGTCCATGCGAATTTAGCAGGGCCTGCGTGCCTTAGGTCTGCAGAGCGACGTCCCGGATAAGCGCCGAGCCTACTGCTTTGGGGTGTTATGGCGGACCCGCGGGATCGGGGTGGGTTGTGCTTTGCTATCCCCCCAGCGGTCAGCCATGGGGTTCAGCGGCTCTTCTTGTCTTTGGAGGCCGCTCGCCGGGTCAAGGCTGCGTGCCCTTGCAGAGGGGCCCGCGTCGCTCTGGAGAGAGCCGGCCCGGATTCGCTCATCTCCCGTCACGGTGACCCGAGGGCGGATTCGAATGGATCAGCTTTTCGAGGCGGTTGAGGATGTCCTCAAAAGTCTCCTGAGCGACGGGAGCGGGTTCTGTTCGGTCAATATATTTTGCGATGAACCGCCGCAAAAGCATGTTTTGAGTAATAAGGCGACGTAGACTTTTCGTTTCTTCGGCGCGTTCGGAGGCGCCCAAAGGAGCTGTCGTCTCCTTCATCATACGATTTTCCATTCCAGGATCCCCAAATCACTTTTTTTCGTTTGTGCGCCGAGTCTGGTAAAAAAATCTAGTCACGCTTCCGAAATATTTGAGATAAATTTTGCGCGTCGCGGCACCGCTTACACCCAAGGTTAATTCCTCGCGCAAGGTGATCCCTCAGACCGGGTGTTTAACCCCGTTTGTCGCATGAAGTTGCATTTTTTGTGCGATCTCATCCACTATCTCCCGCGCTTCCCGGCGTCGATCACTGGCCTCTTTGCCCTGGTTAGGCGAAGGCGGCGCCTGGTCTGAAGGAGCTGACTGCAGATCCTTATGGCTCTCAATGGCGCGCGCGGCCAACAGCAACAAAAGGGCCTCACTGAGCGCCTGCTTGCGTTGGAGCCTGGCGATCTTTCTTTCCAGTTTTTTGATCAGATCTTTGGACTTCTGTCCCAAAAAGCAACTCCCTCGCTGGCGGTAGAGGGATACACCCTTACAGCCAAACCTACGACATGTGGCGTCGCAATGTAACCCGAATTCACCGCCCAGGAGACAAATTTTCTGAGGATAGTCGATGCCCCGCCGGCTCTGCAGCTTTCGCGCCCTGGCGCTTTGCAAAGGGCGTTCTCGTCTTTTCTAAGGCCCGGATTAAGGGGTTCAGCGTCCCATTGTCCGGTTGTGAGGTCCTGGCAGAAGCGCCCGGGCATTCCGGGCAGAAAGTGATCCCGCCGGGTGAGGATTGCCGATGAGGAGAAGGGGGCGTCGAGGACTTAAGCCCTCGCCAATCGCCTCGGTCACCCTCTGCACGGCGCCTCTTTTGTGTTCGGTTCGCGTGCCAGACGACCAGGCCACTGACTTGCCAGGACGCGGGCTTTTTACCCAGGGCGCACCACGGACCCTCCAGGCCGTCGCTACGACGACGCGCGCGAATAATCAAAGGGCATCGAGGCCACGTTGCGTTGTGCTGACAAGCCGGTGCTGAATGGCCCAAGGCCGTCCACCATTAAGGTCATCCCCTTCTTTCACGAACGTCTTCTCGCTTGAGTGAAGGAGAACGTCAACAAGACAGGGGGCATTAAGGGGACGCAACGGTCAAGCCGCATGACGCGCACAGACAGGTCTGAGTTTAGTTCGCTTGGGAATCGAGCCGACGCTGAACGCTTCGCCGTGGCATAGCGCGCGAACCCCTTTTTCTGCCGGCTCGACATCTAACCATAGGGATTTCGGTCGCAGTGGTCAATTATCGTCACATCCCTCAGGCCTGCGCGTCGTCAGACGTTCTGGGCGTTGACGACGTGCCGGACGACAAGGGCCCCTGCGATACCCTGGCTTGGTCCCATTTTGACACAGACCTCCCGGCCAACCCATTGGCTATCGGCTACATCCAGACCGCAGCCCGGATCCGACGCGGTTTTATGGTCTTGGTTTTCTTCGTAGTCTTGAGGCGCGTCGCAACCCATCTGATCACGTACAGGAGGCCTTGCACGGTAACTCTGGGTATAAATAATACCGCATGCAGCAGACATAGCGCGACGTAGAGCAGGGACATGGCTACCTCTTTTGTGCTTTCAAAAGCCATCATTTTCTCCCCCTCCAAGGCCATGGTCGATTTAACTATGTGCGCACGCTCATGCCAAGTCTCGATGAGGTCGCTTAGCAAAATCCATCACGGTTGCGGCAAACGGGCATCACTGAAGCCTCGCTGTCAGGAGCTTAAGGGCGCTCGGCGCCTACATCCACGTGGCGGCGCGAACCTTCCGGTGGCGTGGCTTTCGTGGTTTGCTCGTCGTCGGTTTTACCGGCGGCCCCTTCCAGGGCTTGGGCCGGTAACATATGTCGATCACCGCACTTATGAGCAACCGGGGCAGGAAGACGGGGACCAAGACGATGATCAGGAGCCCCAGGAGAATTGTGCCCACCCCCTCACTTTGAAATTGTCTAATTTCCATGGTTCAATGTTCCTTCATCCCTAGTTCGTCCGAGGGGCGGGGGGGGGGGGGCGGCCCCCAGCACCTTGCCTCTCAGCGTTACGTGCAAGGACCAAACCAAAATTCGTCTTGGGACGGCTGAGAGGACAAGTTTTCTGTGACTAACTGATGTGGGACGCTGACAGACTGTCCTGAGCGCGGGTTCGTTACGGGATAGGACGCGCCTGCTGGCTATGGCACGACGGCATGCGGGCCAGTTAAGCCGCGCCCCTCAATCTACCGATTTCATTCAGATGTTGAGAGCCGAGACTTTGAGGGTCGTATCCCAGGGCGTGGTGTCATTGGGCAAGGGCGTAGCGCCGGGCTCGCTGCCCCTTCCAAAGGGCAGAGCGAGCCTTAAGCGTAGCGGGTGGCCCTCCATGATGTTCGGATATGGTTTGGGGTCCTACATTCACACCAGAGACAAAAGAACCACCGATGACCACTGATATTGATGGCCCTGAAAGGGTTTGAATCCACAGATATTCGCAAAAAATCTGCCCTTTAACACAACTCTTCGTGTCTCAAGGCCAACGCACAGACGGCATGTCAAGGTCTGAAAGCTCTACCATTCCCATCTGGCAGACGGTGTCGTCCCCATCAAACGCAGGACATGCCAAAAAAATACAACTCAGGGTCGACAGTTTTTTATGATATAGTCGCCGCCCAAAGGCGGACGGTATAATCGCCAAAACAGGGTTGGATCATGAAAGTAATACAATTGATCGCGCGACCATTTGGTCGCGCTTTGGCATGGCTCTTTTACCTGAAACCACCGGGTAATGGACGACGTCGCCGCAAAGGCACCACGTATAAAAATTAATAAGATCGGACCATGCGCTCTGTGGCCCGAACCTCGCATGCCGGCCAAGGGACTTGGCTTGGAGACGTGGCTTTGGGGCAGGCCGGAGAGGTCGACTGGCCTTTTCCTGACCGCACGCTACGGGGAAGTATCGCATCCTTAGAGCGCTACGACGATGTGGAGTCCATCATTGTCACCTTCATTGTCGCGGCCTTCGCCTGGATTGAGGACACTCTTAAGCTGTCGCCGGACGGGGATTGTCGGGAGGGTGTAGAAAAATGATGGTGGTGGGCGAGGTCAGGCCAAAGCCTCTTCGACAAGACCAAGTGTATCAAATCTCTGTACGAGCCGCTTTGCCTTTTCAGTCCCGAGGAGGGTTTCCAACTGCCCGGGCCAAACGGCAACCGCTTCCCGGACCATGAGTTTCAATTCAGCCTCGATACGATCCGCATCAATTTTAAGGAACCGGGCAATACGGCCGATACGCCTGAAGTTTACGTTCTGAAAGGAACGGGTTCCCGCGAACTCCAGCGCGAGGGTGTCGTCAGGAACGTATAGAACCGTGGGGACAAGGTCGTAGGCGGGTGACAAACGTATAGAGCCGGTTTCGGGAAAGATGAACGACCAGTTCTTAAGATGGTTGTCCCCATTGCCGATTAGAACATCAATAACGCAACGGCGAAACCCTTCGATGACATCCAGATGCCAGTCTGTACTGAAGCGCTTAACGGTATTGAGGATACTTTCGTAATTCGCCATGGTGTATTTTCGCTCGCCCACCGCCCCTATCACTTGCGCCAAATCTTCGATCTGAATGCGTTGACCGCCTTTGGCGCGGTCGAACCGTTCGACGGCCAGCGCGGTGGCGCCGTGGCTCAGAAACTCTGCCGGTATGCCATCGATGCGATCTGTCGAGATGAGTTGACAAGCCGCAGCGTTGACGCCCGACAGTCGCGCCACGGTCATGGCGGCGAATTCTGCTTCGGGTAAGCCCGGATAGCGCTCTGAGGCAAGCTTGAGAATGGAACGGCTCTCGCCGGCATGTCCGGGAACGGTCAGGCAATCACCGGTCGTATGTGCCGTGAACTTGAGCTGAACGCCCGCCAAGGAGAACTTCACCCGTCCATCCGGTACCGCCGCACGAAAGCCCCGTATCTGTTCAAAGTGCAAAGGCCCAGCTGATTCCGGCACTTCCGTTTCCGGTACGATCATGATGGCCCCCGGCAAATCGGCCCCGAGCCTTGCGATCAGGTCGAACTGGTCGTGATTGCCGGTTCCCATCTCAGCAATGACCAGGTCGCGTAGGGCCCCCTCGGGGAGTAAGCCGGCGAACCATGGCCGGAGGTATCCATGTAGCCCGATCTAATCGCCTCTGGCCGCGAGTCTGGCTTTTGTTTGTACATCGTCGTCTGGCAGGAACCAGCTTAAACTCAACAGCGGGCGATGGGGATCACGCAAATAGGCCTCGTCAACCACAAAAGCAGTGGCGGCCTCTGCATCGCGGGTCAGCGTACCTAACCGTGTGACCTCTTGATCTGGACCTAAGAGATGAACGCCAAGAATGGCAGCTTTGGGCGACATCACTTATCCTCGTCGTCAGACAGATCAACGAAAACCTCGTCAAAGACTGTACCTTTTGACGCCAACCGGGTAACGGGCCTGTCAGGGTTGGGAATAGACATCGTGCTAGCGGCAGACCGAGGCACCAGGACCGGGACCAAATCAAGGGCATCTAAAACTTCAACCAGTAATGTCAGCCGATCACGCCCGAGGCGATTGTTAAGCAGATCTCGCTCCAACTCCGAGATTCGAGCCTGTGTACGTCCAAGACGCAAGGCCAGATCGGGCTGGGTCATCTTTCGGTTCTTACGAGCCTGGCGCAACTGAGCGCCCAAGCTGGGAAATATGTCATATTTCATGCGTAATTCCGTATAATTCTTATAAATATACGGAATGTAGGATATTTTAACGTCAGTCAAGGGGTATGCGATATTCCGTATGCTGTGGTGCAATATACGGAATTACGGCTATTAAGTGATGTGCCCTCTACCTTTTACCATCACGAAAGACTTGCTGAGCCGGCAACACGTGTCTCAGCTTTGTTCAGACGGCCATTTCTATGACGCTTTCGGCTGAGCAGGAGGACGCTTGAGATGTTCCATTGCATACCGTATTCGGGCAGATGGCTGTCCAAGCATAGGCATAACCCTTTACCACGATCATGAGATTCTATGAATGAGCGCCTTGGGACGCCTTGGCTCTCCCTACACCTGGCGTCGCGCCCATGGTCTTTTTATATCCTGCGCCTCCTAACCTGCTTCTTTTTGACGAGGTTTCGGGCCTAATAGGCGCTTGTACGTAATAGGAGGAAACTATGAACGTTACAGGTTTCATGTCCCATCACAACCTTGACCCTTTCATAAGCGGCGGTTCCCATCTGCGTGAGATCCACGGACGGGTCATCATCTGCCAACCGCACGCTCCGTCTGCGTCGCTCTGTACTGAAAAATACCCGCTCGGGCTTGTCATTCTGGGCGCAAGCGCGTTTTCTGCAACCGTTTGGTACGGCCTGCTGGCGTTGCTCCTTTAGTCTGTCGAGTCGACGAGGCGCTTTTGCGCGGCGGACGAAGGTTTATCCGCTATTGGGGCTGACTTACGTTGGCAAGCGCCGCGTCCGTCACGCGAAGGATTCGACCTTGACCTGGGTACAGTCAGGACAGGTTAACGGCATCAGCGTCTATCAGACCGCTCGTTCTGACCTGAAGGATCCTGCGTTCGGCCTTGTGAAGCCTTATTGCCGAAAGAATACCTGTCGCATAGGCCCCCGTATCGATGCCGATGCGCCATGGCAGGTTATCGGCTGTCGCCTTTGCGGAATGGCCATGCACAACCACATAGTCGCTGGCCTTTGGCGACATCAGAAACGCGTCACGTATCCAAAGCATCGTATCGACCGTCTGATCTTCGATCGGAACGCCTGGCGCCACGCCGCCATGCACAAAGAGATAGTCCCCTGAGACATAAAAAATTTTGGCATGCGACAGCATTTGTAGGTGCGATCTTGGGATCTTTTCAAGAAGTTCGTCCTGCAGATCCTGCCAATCCTGGGCGTCCGTCCGATTGCCGGGTGAGGCAATGCCATAGGAGGACAGGGTCGCTATACCACCGAAGTTGAGCCATGGCGGCCCATCGGCGATATCGAGAATAAATTTGATCATGAAGAGCTCATGATTGCCAAGCAGGACTTCGGTGTCACACCAGCTTTCTTCGGTGAGCTCAATAATTGAGGTGAGGACCTTGGCGGAATCGGGGCCTCGATCAATGTAGTCGCCCAGCAGAACAATCTGCGGCCTCTGCTGGAGCGCGCTGGCGTCCTTACGAATGGCGTCAATTAAGGTCGTGAAAAGGTCATGTCGACCATGGATGTCGCCGATGGCATAGGTCAGGCGGTCAATTTTAGACGCGGCCGCGGGGTCCATGGCCTTTGGCGCTGACACTTTGCGCGACTTAAACATTGACCAAATCATTGTAAAATTCCTTGGCCTTGCACAGCTCTGCCTGGCCCAAACCTAAACTCTATAGCGCCTATTCCCCCCTTGGCCGGCGCCTGAAACCATCCCCCGTGCTTCTGGTTACCTCAGCGTCTCTCGATCGAGGCTTTCCTTTAGCCATGCTTCAGCCCCCATAAGGGACTGATTGATTACCTGGTGCATATCGAGATACTGGTAGGTGCCGCATCGACCAATAAAGGTGGTACGGGCCTCCTTGCCAGCCAGCGCCTTGTACTCATTATAGATTTTGTCGTAGCGGCCGTCGGCCGTTTTGACAGGATAATAGCGCTCGAGGTTGTTGTCGCGGTAATCGCAAGGCTCTTCCATGGTATAGGTGTAGCGACCGCTGTCGTTGACGAGGTGGTTTGGCAAGAGATGCCAATAGGTTTCGCGCGTGAACGGGCCGGTATCTGTAAAATTGGTTGTTGCCCACGGATAGTCAACCCGGGTTGTCTCCGTGCGATGGTGAAACCGGATCGAACGGTAAGGCAGTTCGCCCAACTTAAAATCGTAATACTCATCAATCGGCATGGAATTGAAGACGTGGCGGTACTCGGCTTCCATCGCCTTGTCGAACACGACACCCAGACGCACCGTTATGTTCTTGTGATCGAAAATTCGGGTGAAGATCGCGGTATAACCGTCCCGAGGCATGAGTTGGAAGGCGTCGTTTGGGAAGTAGCGGTCCTCTAGGTCAAAACGCAAAGGAATGCGCTTGACGACGGCAGCATCCATATCTTCCAAATCCATCGCCCACATCTTCTTGGTATAGGGGCGGAAGAAGAGGTCGGTCAGTTGTGTGCCGATTTGCGAGTACAGATGCTCTGCAGCATTCTTTGGCTCTTCAATCTGGATGGCGATCGAGGCCAGGTGCGCCTGAACCTCTTCAGCCGTGGTGAAGCTCTTGCCGAAAATCGTGTTGATGGTCTCCAGATTGACCGGGATAGGCACGAAACGGCCGTCGTCCAGGCGCCCGCGGACACGGTGATCGTAAGGGACCCATTCCCCGAAACCCTGAAGCCATGTGGTGACGCGCTCATTGCTGGTATGAAAAAGATGGGGGCCGTAGCGATGGCGGCGCACCCCGTTCTCGTCGACAAAGTCGAACGCATTTCCCGCAATATGGTCGCGCTGGTCTATAACCTCGACCCGAAAGCCCGCTTCGGCCAGGACGCGTGCGTAACAGGCGCCAGCGAAGCCCGCGCCTACGATCAGTATTGTCTTGTCCATCGACGGATGGTCTCCGGTGTTAGAAATATTCAGGGTGTTCGGTGAGGAGGTCGAGCATGCCAGCGTACTGACGGCCAAACGAGAAGTGACCGGCCAAGGCATGCTGACAGATGACAACGGGGCGAGCGTGGAACGTCGCCATCCGGCACAAATATTCTTCGTCAGCGCCGAGGGTCGATTTTTTCATCATCAGCATATGACGCCTGACCGGATAGAAGCCAATCTCTTCCCAGAAGGCGCGCTCCATAACGATCATGCCAATACTAAACTGGACGGGCGCCATCAGCTCGGGCTCAGCGGTATGTTTGAGCCTTTGCACCGTCTTTTCAAGCGGTGCTGTTTTTTCCCACATCCATCGCGCCGCCTCGGCACTGTCGGTCAGGGGGGCCCCCAGCGTGGTGATGCGTGCGACACCGAACTTGGCCTCAAACTCTTCGAGCAAACCTAGCTGCTTCAACAGGGGGCGATAGCACACACCATTGATGTTGATCATGGGGGCCACAAAGGCGGGATTGGCGATACCGGAGGCTTTGACCTCAGCATAATAGGCTATGCAGTCGCGTATCGTGTCTCGTGTGACGAACATATCTTCGTCAATTTTTACGATCTGGGTGGCCTTGGGGTGCAGGGAGGTCGCGACGTTCTGCACAAGAGATACGTCATTGGTCGAGGTGGCGAGGTAGCTCCAGCTATGTCTCTGGCAAAGGTCTTCGAGATCAGGGTCGTGCTTTCCCGCTGACATCACGCACACATCAACGCCTTCGGGCATGGCCGCGTGCAGCCTGGGGAAAACAAAAGGGTAGAGCGGTTGCTTATAGCCGGCCAGGACAATGACCACGGTGTCGCTGTCCTTTTTGCGATCGACAAATTTGTACGTGTCGCGAAGGTTCGACTGACGCTCCCGGTCCTTGAAGACCTTCTTAGCGCTACCGTAGATCTGGCCAACAAGGCTCATGTTTTATTCCCAAAATAAAGCAAGTGTGTGCGTCACCCTTCTTCTATTGTCTAAATGTCTTCATATTTCGTTTCTATTCGACACAAATAGACCGGTGACGTCACGACCACGCATCAGTTCTCTGCGCGCCCGCCGTCCTGCAATACGGATGCCACAGTCGTATCACAAGTTTTGTGCATAGCAATGATTTCCAGGTGCCTCCTCGCAAAGGGCAATTTAAGAAATTCGACAAGCAATTGATTTATATATTATTTGCGCAAACCGGATGTCTTCAAGGTTCAAAATTTTTCCTTCGCACATGCGATTTGCGGCGTCTGGCTGCGTCCGCTTCCTGGGGCGTCAAATGCCTGTCTCATCCCTGATGAGACGCCGGCCGTTTTCTCCGGCGTCCAAGTTTATAGTTTACAGGCCTTGTCCTTTTTTTGTGAACGATTGGGTTTGGCTTTGCGAAAGTAACATTGATGGTATGACTGAGAGCACGAGGGAGGGCCTGGCCATTGGTTTTAGGTGGGAGCCAGCATCTCATGCCAGGGGGGAGGGGCTGTTTGTAAAGGGCCGTCAGACGCTCCTCCACACCCTGACAACGCTGAGCGGGGCCGAGCGTTTTTACCACGAAATGACGCGCCTTGCGGTCGAGGGTGTTGATCTTTTGAACCTTCTTGACGATGGGCATGTCAGGGCGTCAAACCCTGTGGGTTCTGGGCGGAAAACGCTAAACGATACGGCGCGTGACGAGCGCCATGCCGCCGTCCGCAGCATGGCTGACCGCCTGGCAGATTGCCGGACCGAGATGATGTTTTCCTCGCATGACTCCGCCTATGACTTTTGGCGCTTTGGGCTTGAAACGGGCGGCTACGCCACAGATGGAGTTTCATCTGCCCCTCCGGACGACGACCAGGACTTAAGCGCCTCACCGGCCGAGACGGCGGCAAGCCGGGCTTACGATCTCCCTATCCATGCCCTTGCCCGCGTCTTTGCAGAGCTTCACGCTTGCGACACACGCGGCGAACTCATCCTGCCCGTCGTCACGCGTGCGGGACTAGCTTACCTATGGATTCTCAATTACCTGCCTTTGGGGCGCGCGCGCAGGGGCGTCGCGCATATGGCCGCCCTGCAGATTTTGACCGGGCAGGGGGGGGGATTGCCTTCAAACAGGACTCGCCACGGTCTTTATGGGGTGTCGGGATGAGTTTATGCATCAGATGCGGGCGGGGCCTGCGGGTCGCGACGTCACTGAGGCACTGCTGTGGTTTTGCGCCAAGCTTATCGAAGCACAAAAGCGACACCTGGCAAAGGTTGAGTTTCAGATCGCGGTCTTTGCGCGTCTGAGCACCGTAAGAACGCGGTTGAATTCCCGGCAACTCCTAACGCTGGGCCGGATGTTCGAGGCCGAGCGGCAAGGCGCTTGGCAGGGATCCAGTGCAGCGGACCATATCCGGGTCTGTAAAACGACCGTCCCCACGGCCACGCGAGATCTGGCGGGGCTTGTGAAGGTGGGACTTCTGGACCCAAGACGATCCAACAAGTGGCGCCGCTATTGTCTTAACGTACCAAGAGATTTTGTTAAGACGGTTTCTGTCGATGATATCCGCTGACCGCGAGATAGGTAAACTGTTCAGCTTTCCACAGGTGGCCCTCCCGAACGCGAGGGTTTATCCTCCTTCGAACGGGCCAGCCAAACGACTGTGAAATAGAGCGGCGACAGCGGTAGCATGAGCAAAAGAATGCTCAAGCCTGCCAGGAGGGCGAGACCATTCCCTAGCCAGGCTCGAGTGTGACGGCGGTCGCGTCGCGTTCTCATGTCATCCTCTTTTGTGGTTAAAGGTTAGGTGCTAGACGGCCGGGGGCCTTTCGCCGCATGGCTGCGGCGCCGAATTAAGGGCGTGTGACCATGTGGGGCCGATCTGCGCGTTTCGTCGTACATGTGAGTGACTGGGACCCTGCGATCCATAGGCTCATCAGACTGGCCACACAGACGCAGGCTGAAAGACTGTAAAGCGTTGCGATGAGCATGAGACGCCGTCGCCGTTTTTGCGCGCGGATGTCATCGGCTTCAATTGCGGCTTGCGCGGCTTGTCGCAGGACCTGTCGTATCGGATCTTGAAATCGCAGTGCCTCGCGTAACTGATTTTCATAAAAATGCATGGTCGAAATTCCCTTGTCCCTGGCGCGGTATCCGCTCGGTGGATCGGGCCAAAGACTAAAAAATCAGCGTGAACGGCCATTCAACAGCAACAGTTAATTCATGAAATGTTTTAACGCTTTTTTATGCCTTTTTTATCATTTCCGGCGCCGAGCCGCGAGAAATGGAGACAAAAGTCGCTTGGCTAAATGGGGGGAGGGTCGTGCCGCCTTTACCGCGCGGCGCCCGTTCATAGGCCGCCGGCGCTGATCGTCTCGCTCCTGGTGCAGGCCCGTGGTCTCGTCTTGCGCCGCCGCGCGTGACAGGTCTTATCCTGAGCGTTCCCGCGATGCAGGCTGTAAGGCAGGCCCCCTGCTGCCGGGGGTTTGACGGCGGCACCGCCTCATCCGCACGGACGCTGATCTGGACCTGGAAGAACGAAGCTAAGCGTTTGAAAACTATCCTCAAAGTTGCCTATTGCAACGCTTTTGGTAAGGTAATTTGTTATCGTTTTGTTAGCCGGCAACGGGAATAATCGCCGCAGTTTGAAAGTCGGGTTCCTAAGCGTGGTGCGCGTGTCTGGTTGTTCGAAAGTTCTATGCCATGCGTTCATGAGGCGAAGACGTCTGGAGAATAGCCCCGCAGCGACCAGGCCTTGCCTCCCTTGATATGGCATCATCACGTTGAAGATGACGACAAAGTCACTTTGAAATGTCACGGGGCGCCTTGTCGGAAATCTTGATTTTCGGGTCAGAACGATCCCCCAGCAATGTCTTGTGAGGTCCGGCGTGTGTCGTCTGTTAACTGGGTGGCCCAGGTCTTGGGCTTCGACACCCCTCCTGTTTCGCGACGCTTTAACGGGGCGGGGAGAGCGTTTAACACTGTCTATGTCGTCGCGTGGGAAGGCGCGTGAGTATCAGGTTATGAGTATGTTTTCGAAGAAACGCCTTTCCTCACTTCACCTTTTGAGTGCGGTAGAGCTTGCGCTGAACATTGGATGGATCACTGTGTCTTCTGAGACCGAAGACTGGCGTCTGTCGCAGGGGATGTTGCGACTTCTGGATGCTCCCGCCAGCCATCCTGGTTCGCAGGCGCTCGTTTTGCGATCGATCCATTCAGAGGATCGATCGCGCTTTAAAGAATGCCTTGCCCTGATGTTCCGAGGCATAATGCCGCCAGCGCAGACATTCCGCATTGCACGGCGCATCAGGGGGAACGGTCGGGCGCTGTTTCATTATCAGGAACTGACCGATAGCGGCGGGCACCCCATCTATCTTCTATTTGCGCGTGACGTGACGGCGGAACACGCCGTTTCACAGGCGTTCGCCGATGCTGGGCGTCGGCTGGATGTTGCCATGGAGACCTTGGATGTGGAGTGCCTCTGGCGCGGTGATCTTAAAGGCGCGACGTTTGATTCTGTCGGGAGAGGGCGGCTAAACTTTGCAGGTGCCGAGCAGGGGTTAAGCTGGATAGATCATGTGCCCGCAGACGATCGCGCCGGGCTACATAAATCGCTCGATGCATTGATAGAGACCAATTCACGGTTTTCCGTGCGAGTCAATATTATCTGTTCCGATACCGTCGTTCGACCCTATAATCTGTCGGCTATTCCGGTTAAGGGGGCCTCCGGCAAGACCGTCGAATGGTGCGGCGCGATGACAAAAATTTCCAAATCAGAGCGGGGGCATGAAGGAGACACGGTCGCGGCGATTCTACCGAACTTGACAGGCGCAGAGGTCCGCGCAGCGTGCGGGCTGCTTGGCTGGTCTCACCGGGAGGCCGCACACCACTCTGGGCTCTCCAAAGTCACGATATCGCGCTTCGCCAGTACGGTCGCGCCCTTGTCTGGTATTTTCAAAGCTAAGAGCGTTGCGACCTTTCTTTTGGCCATTCGCGATGCTGGCATCGTTCTGACGTTCAGCGACGCCGGTGGGTTATGCCTGTCCCTTGACCGCAGGGTGAAAGAGCTGTGCTGAGGCGATCCCCTTGTGCCCCCTCAACGCGTTGGCATCAAAATACCCTTTCGGGCATATAGGAGACCCACCATGATCCAATGGAAGGTATACCCCATCGACCCTGCCGACTTTGGGTGGGACGCGCTGCCCGACCTTAAGGAAACCGCCGCTCGCATTGCAGGCCTCCATGCAGAGCGCGTCATGGGGGGGTATGAGTCCCAGGACGCCATGTCGAACCCGGTGAATGACTTCCTCGTCGGATATCTGGACGCGCTGAAACTTGCCGTCGCTTGCGGCTGCGACGGCGACATGACCGAGGCGACCCGTGTTTTCTGGCTCCCGATGGAAAACGACTTCGGCTATGCCTTCGTGTGGCAGCAAGGCAGCAAAGGCGAAACCTTCATCGTGTCACCCGAACCATTGCCTTGGCTTGATGAGCACGTTCATGGCTTAGAGTGACAAAGGCCCTGTGCGGGTATCAGGCCTATATCTATGATACTCTTGTAAGTGTCTGTGTCTTAGGTGGAGGGTTAGGTGTCGTGATGATCAGCAGTCAAGTTTTGAAACAAAAGTCTTTCTTCGTAGGCGATGTCATCGATAAAAGCACCAAGCTTACGCCGAGATACCACGCGCGCCAGCAGGTCGCCGAGATCATCGCTACACACTTGATTCAGAAGGGCAGGGTTTGGGTGATTCAGAAGGGCAGGGTTTGGGCGCGCGAGGACGTTGATGGTCCTTTGCTATCGTCACAGCCTTGCTGCATTGTCGGGGGCCTGGTGTCGGGCGGGCAAGGGTGGACGGGTCTGCGTCGTAAGACCACAAGATGGCGAACACGGTGCAATCATTTGCGCTGACCTTTAGTCTTTCGGGTCTTGTGCTCGTTAAATGCCTGCTTGGCTTGCAAGGTGGGCGCCTGGGGCCAGCAGATTGTGTGTCGGCGCCGCCTTAGCGCCGGTTTTGGGGACGTAAGCCTCGCAAGGTCGCCTGGGCCTTTCGTGCCAGCACGAACAAGGCCCCGCGCAGGGAGACGGCGATGTCGCTGCAAACAACTTCACCATATTGGTTGCACCAGGCCTTTTTGTACGGATCGTCGCCGATACGCAGATCAAATTCAAGTTTGCGCTCATAGGCGAACCGCAAAGCGTCTTCCCAAAGAAGCTGACCTGGGGAATATTTAGCAAAAGCCGGATCGAAGGCGGTTATCAGGACTTCCATACGGCTGCCGGTTAGAGCGACAAGCAGGCCGGACACGATCTTGCCGTCGAGCTCAAGGTCTACGATGGCAAGTCGCCCCATATGGGTGTCACAGCTGAGCAAATGCCGCAAGAAATCACGATAGCCCGCTTGGATAAGCCAGGCATTTGAGTGACCTGTCGTCTTCATCCATGCCAGCTTGGTCTGCATGAGCCAGTCGAATTTTTCCTGACGTTCGGCGATATCATCGATGAGCCTGAACTGGAGCCTGCCCCCCGTCGCTAAGAGACGCCTTAACCTCTCGTGGTTTTTTCTGTGCTTCGAACTGACCCTGTTTCGAAAATAGCTGCTCCAATCTTGGACTGAGGCCCAATCTACAGAGCTGGCGGTTAGGGTTTCATCGAACCGGAAACGACGCTCGAGCAGGTTCTGATTGATCGCCTGGCTTTTCAGAAGGAAGGGTAGTCGAATGATATCGACGTTTCGGTCCCGTCTGATAGCCTCGATTACCTGATTTGACACCCGCTCCACGTCGATGCCAGGGTTACAGAGCGGTAGCGCGTACTCACTTCCCTCCGGCCCTAGCGGTCGAATGAGGCGGAACCCTTTAAGCTCATAGGTTACAAGTGGCCAAATGAAATCCAGCCGACCGGCATGACGATAGCTCACGAGCAAGAGTTTACGGCCACGCGCCTGCGCCAGAGAGTCCCAGGCCAGTTTACACCAATCAAAGCTCTGGCTGAAATAGGGTTGTTGGGCTCTTCGCCAGAGATCTCCCCATTCCCGTTGCATCACCTCAAGCGCCTCAGGGGCGGTTGTGACCTGCCAGTCAAGCGACGCCGGACCTGAGGTCTTGACCTGACGTCTCATACGCCCAGCCCCCAGGCGGGCTTGCCGGGCGCCCCTGCGCGCCAGACATCTTCAAAGGCGGCAATTAAGCTTGGGTCTTCTAAGGGAATATCGAGAATGATATCGCACGCCTGCGGGGCTCGACCCAAGCGTTGCCATTCCTGCGGATAGAGCGCCACCTTGGCACCTGGTTCCAGTTCTGGCACCGCCTCTGCCTCACTCACCTTTGATGAGCCCTTGACCATGGCCCTTACATAATCGGTTAGGGCTGAATCCAGATGGCTTGTCTGGGTCGGGCGGGGATTGAACTCAATGACGAACGCCGCCTTTGTTGTTTCGTCCAGGATGAAATCAATGCCATAGAGGCCGCTCAGGTGAAGCGCTTCGGCCAGTCTTTCGGCGGCGAGGCTCATCTCAGGATAGTTTATGATCTCTATGAGTGAGCTGGGGCCTGTGCAGCCCATATGCCCTTCACGTTTGATGGCAGCGTGGCCGCTCAAGAGCTTCCCTTCGAAAGCAGAAAACGTATAAAAGCCTAACGGACCATTGAGCCAATCTTGCGCCAGGATGGGCCCATGGCCCACGTCCAGAGTTTCAAACACGGTCACCACATCAGCGGGAGAATGGCACATATAGACGCCTTCGCCTGCAACCGTGCTATCCAATTTTATAACCATTCCGGATGGCGACTCCGAAAGAAAGGAGAGCCCGTCCTCGACCGCATGTAGAGCTCGGCCGCGGGGGCACCTTAGGCCCAGAGAGTCGACAAGACTGTGGTTTTCCACCCGATTGAAATATTGACGATAGTGCTTTTTTGGAGGGAGCGCCAACCTAAGCGCTTTCTTTGTCCCGGGTGGCAAGGGTAACAGATGGGTTAAACCTAGCGTGTTGATGACGCTGGCGAGTTTAAGACTTGCTTCATCGCCAAAGACGATGACCTCCGGACGCTGGTCCATCAAAACCAGACATAGTTTCAGCAACGATGTCGCACGCCATAACAATTTCCCGTACTTTTCGGTTTCAAACCAATAGAGTTTGCGATCGAAGAAGCCGGTAGAATCGAGAAAATCCCCTCTCGAACACAAAATCGTCAGATTGCCGCATACGGGTCGGGCACGCTGGGGCAGCCTGGACAGGGACGGTCTGTTAGATCTGCCGACGAATAGAATTTTTGGCATGTGCTTGTTCCCCCGTTTCCCAAAATGCCCATGGCTGATTTTGGTGTTTTCCCGGCCGCCTGCTAACCGAGATAATAGGGATATGCAAGGATCATTCCGCCCTTATCGGGGATATCCTCACCAAGAGCAGCCCCTATGGCAGGACAAGGGTTTTCACGCGTCGCCTCTTGAAGGTGGATGGATTTCCAAGGTGTAGCTTCAGTTTGAAATCAGAAAAGGTGTTTTATATAATTCGACTATCGTGTTTTATGTATTTCGCCAGATCAAAGCCGAAACACTTGGATTTCCAATTCGGAATGGCTCGTTGACAGCGTGGGCAGAGCAGCCAAATCCATAGCTGCGGGGGGCGTCAATTTATGCACGGCGCGATCATAGATGGCGATACAGTCCTCCGCGCGTCGCGTTTTGCAAAATAGGTGCGGGCGGAGCCTTCTAAAATCTTGAAGATCGGCTTGCCCTGTCCGGGAGGCCTGCCTGCAAACACAAGGCAGGCCAAGCCCACCAAGCGACATCACCCCTCGGACGGGTATGATGTGTCTCAAGGATCTCGACGTGGTTTTGGCGCCTAAGGCCGTCCGGCAAAACTGAAAATGCGGCTCTGAACCTTAGACATCAAGGTGGTGATGCCGGGTTTGTTGAGAGTCTGGGCTAAATAGGTTTTGGAAAGGCTGTGAAACTGTTTCCACGCAGCGTCGGTAAACTTGCCCTCGTGCCAGCTCGCATGATTCCTGGTCAAAAGTTGCACTTCCAAAATATAGTGTTCTTCGAAAACGCCTTCCGCAAACAACTTTTTTATCTCGGGATATTTTATTATTTTACCGTCTATGGTCTTCCAGTAGCCGCGCACCTCGTTCCAAAACGGTGTTTCAGGAAAGAGCGCGCTTTCCACACAATCGGGTTCGGAGGTTTGCCATTTCATCCCCTTGTGCCACTGTCTGGCGTATTTCCAGAAACGACTATCATGGGCAAGGCGGCCTTCGAAAGCCTCAACAACCTCCTGCCGGGTAAAAAACTTGACAGGGATTGGGTCGGCGGGCGGGAATAGTCTACCTAGTTGTTCTGTCAATCTGGACATCGTCGCCTCGTTCAACAAAAGTAGGGCCATTCACGATGGAAGTAAGCCTTATTTAAACACGTTATTGGGCCTATGCAATCACGCTTTCTCTCAAGTTGCTTCGTCCGGCTCCTCGGCAAGCGCTTTAGCGAGTTCGACAACGCGGCGGCGGAGTTTGGAGTTCTTCACCTTTGGAAACCATTCTGCCAGTTCAAGGCCTTCGCGTGTGGTCAGGAACCCGTTGACTGTGCGCTCGGACGCTGATTCTATGAATGGATCGGCAGATATCTCGTCGCCATAGCCGGCAAAGAAGTAGCCGATAGGCGTGTTGAACTTAAGAGCAATGTCGTGGAGTTTTGACGCACTGACCCGGTTGGTGCCGCGTTCGTATTTCTGGACCTGCTGGAAGGTGAGGTCGAGCGCGGTCGCCAGAGCGCTCTGGCTCAGGCCCAGGTCTTTGCGTTTTTGCCGTATACGCATACCCACGTGTACATCCACGCCGTGCGGTAGCCCAGTGCTGTTCCTCAATTCGTTCTCCTTGAACCCGAAGGAAAATGTTAGGCGGACAGCACGCGATATGCAACCAGAGTTTTACGTCTAAAAAGAGAAACGTCAAGCGGGTGTTCGAGACTCACTCGGAAGACGCTTCTGGTGGCAGATGTCGACGGATGAATTCATGCTCCAGAACGCCGAAACCCAGAGACAGGGCAACGCCGATGCCGCCGAGAAGGCCAAGGGTCGTGATGTAGGCATAGGATTGCGATTGAAGGGCCATGATGGCGGCCAGATGCGTCAACGTTCCGCCCAGGTGACAGGACGTGATCAATAAAGTCCAGATACGCCGTGAGTAATAGGAAATGACAAACAGGCTGAGCGTTACGGTACAATCGAGCAAAGTCAGATAAAGACCGGGACCAAAGCCACGCTGCAGGTGTGGCGTCAGGAACCAGGCGCACAGAATGAGCGCAGCGGCGGACCTTTCGGCCCAGCCGCCTCGCCACAGTGCCAGGCCACCGAAGGTGACCACCAGCACATATCCAAACCCAACCCAGAGCGTGTGTAGCATTACGCCGTCATACGGGGTGTTTGCGTCACGCTGGCGCTGCCACCCGGAGCCTTCGGCGCTGGCTTGTCGAGGTCGTTGCCGGTCAGGGTGACGTTTGGCGCCCACTGGCCCTGAATATTTTTCAGGCCGTGATGAAAGTCGATGATGTTTTCGCGGGCGGCAATCATCCCGCTGATGCCCTGGCCAAGCAGGGCGAGTTCGTTTCGGCCCCACACGCCAGACATGCCGCTTGTGACCCGCAAACGTGTGAGGGTGGAGAGCAGTTCTCCGGCTTCGCAAAGCGCAAGATCGATGGCGACTTCTGTATCGCGCATTTTCTCGGCGCCGGCGAGAACAACTTCGGAACGTTTCAAAAGGTTTCTCCTTCTTTCTGGCCGACTTTCCGGCCGCTGAGACCGACCGGTGACCTCTGTCATCCCGTCTGGCCACTGATTTGGGTTATGGCCTGGAAAATTCCTAACAACACGATGACAGCGCTCCCGGTAAGAAGGATCACGGCCAGGGTGGTGAGGAGGGTAAGACCAGCCCATTGTATGAGATTTAACGACCGTAGCCAGCCGGTGACGGCTAGGTAGCGGCGAACTCGATCATCGCGAACATCAGCAAGGTGATGGCGGCTGCCTCCCCTTGTGTCTCCTTGACCTGGAAGATGGTGTCCAGGGTCGCTGAGATGTTCTGACGCTTCCCCGGAGGTGTTAAGGTCCGGATGGCGTCCTCCAGATCGCTCTTGAGGATGGTCAGGGTGGGTTCGTTCGTGATGTGGGACGTTATGCTCATGCCCTGACACTGGGGCAGCAGAGGGAGGGGGAGATACCCGGCTTTCTTCCCCCCCGTTAAAATGACGGGGGGGAACCACCCCCAGAGACGTCGCGTACAGGCGCGCGGCGGCCCGTGTCGATGACACATTCAGCTTCTGTCGCACCTCTTCGGTGTGGCCGCGGATGGTCGACGGCTCGATCCCCAACAGGCCAGCGATTTCTTTCTGCTGATAACCCTGGGCAATCAGGATCAGGATTTCTTTTTGGCGGTCGGAGAGGGCATCTAAGCCGGTCTTTCTGGGAGCCATGGGTTACCCCACCCGATAGGGCGCGAGCGCGACCGAACCGGCGCATCGGATGATGATCAGCGTCACTATCCCGTGCCGTCGAAGTAGCACAGATCCATAGGCGTCAAAGACAAGTCGGGCGTGATCTTTCCGGTCGACCTTCATGAACGGCATGTTTCTTTTTCGCCTCCGACTCACCAGTGACGACAGATTAACCAGACAAATGGATATCGCACCAGAGAGTCGCGTTGTGAAGTTGTTGACGGGTTTTGGGATGGTGGGTCGTCAAGCGCTGGAAAGGGCGTCTTCAGGCCGTATCCGGCCGCCTCTTCGGCAGGGTGAACGAAAAGGTTGTACCGTCACCCGGTGTCGATGTGACCAGGACCTCGCCGCCATGGCTTTCAACGATTTTCTTCACGATCGACAGGCCAAAGCCGGCCCCTTTGATTTGATCTTGCGTATGCAGTCTGCGGAAGGGTTCGAAGATCTGTTGCAGGTAGGCCTCTTCGATACCCATTCCATTGTCGGTGACCGAGAACAGCCAGTGTGTGCCCTCATCCTGCACCCCAATGAAAATGTGCGGGTGGCGGCCTTGCGCCTTATACTTTATGGCGTTGGAAATCAGGTTCTGCAACACGCGGTGTAACTGTATGGCATTGCCGTATACTTTTGGCAGAGGGACGCTGTCTATGACTGCAGCCGTTTCTGCTATGAGCTCTCCGAGGTTGAGTTTGACCTGTTTCAGTTCCTCCATCATGTCGACTTCGGACCAGGTCATACCGTCCGCGCCCAGGCGGGCGTATTGCAGCAAGTCGCTGATCATGGTCAGCATGCGGTGAGATGAGTCACTGAGCACCTGAAGATATTCCCGCCCCTTGTCGTCCATTTGAGCGCCGTAGTCGTGCACCAGAACCTGACTAAAGTTCATCACCATGCGGATCGGCTCTTGCATGTCATGCGAGGCAACATAGGCGAAGCGCTCAAGTTCGGTATTGGATTCTATGAGCTTTTTGAGAAGTGCCTGGCGGTCCTGCTCTGCCATCCTGGTGGTCGTGACGTCACGTATCACACCGCAGAAGTGCGTACCGTCCTCCAGTTCGAACTGGCTGACCGACAGCGCCATAGGGAACGACTCCCCGCCGCGGCGCACACCGGTAAATTCGCGACCCGCCTCACCGATGAGCTTAGCCTCGCCGGTCTTGGCGTAGTGTGCGAGGTAGCTATCATGCTCGCTCTGAAAGGGTTCGGGCATGAAGGCGTTGACGTTGCTGCCGACGGCCTCATGCGCTGTGGTCATAAAAATCCGTTCACACGCGGGGTTGAAACTCGTGATCGTACCATGGCTGTCGATGGTCATGAGCCCTTCGCCCGCGTTCTCGAAGATCGCATCGAGCTTGGCAACGGTATAGAGGACATGACGGTTTACGAGCCAAAAAGCACCGCCCACGGCGACAATGCCCAGAACAAGAAAGGCAGCACAAAGCCATAACACAATGACCTGGGCATGTGTCTGGAGCTCGAGGCGATCGTCAACATAGGTGGTACTGGCCTTTTCGAGGGCGAGTATGTCATTGATGGCGGACGTGGCTTCGTCGAACCAGGCCTGAGCGGTCAGGCTGTATGGGCGCCCCTCCATGCCTTCCCTTATCAGTCGAGCCCGTGTCGTTTCATAGGTGCCGAAGAATCCGGTCCGTACCCTGGCCATGGGTGATCCGAAGACCGCCTTTTCGTCGGGACGCATTTCGAGGTTAGTGAAAACCCTCCAGCCTTCAACGACATAGGCACGATATTCCGCCAGGGCGTTCATCTGATCGCGGGTGATGGGCCGACCCGAAGCGATGATGCCGGCCATCAGTCCGCGTTCGCGCCCGGCATATTCGCTCATCAGCGAAAGATTATGGCGCGCTATGGAATCCTTGGAAATGGCGGAGGTCGCGATGAGCGCCTGACTGGTATAGTGCAGAGCGAACATTTGGGAGCGTTCGATCACGGCGGAAATCGACGGGAACCAGTCGCGTCTCAGAGCGGGATCGCGCTGGCCCAAGGGCAGGCTGAGGTCCTGGTCAACCTGCGCGCGCGACGCCTCCAGGTGGACGAAGGCGCTCTCGAAGGCAATATGCTGGACCGGATCGGCCTTCAGGCCGCTCTTCGGCATAAGGGCCAAGGCTTTGCGAAAATCACCATCGGCTTTTGCACGCAGTCGTCGGATGCGCGCGAGGGAGGCTGGGGAGGCGGGAAGCGGCGCGTTGAGCTCAAGATTTGTCAAACCGCGTTCCTGCGCCCAGGTTCCGGCGGAGGATAAAATCAGATCGGTGATCTGGTTCGACTGCTTTGCCACGGTCGCCTCCTGCAAGCGGGCGATGCTGGTAAACAGGATGATGCTTAAGGCGAGGAGCAGGACAAGGCCGAGTGAGCCCAGGATGGCGAAGAGGATTTTTTTGATCGTCATCCAAGAACTCCTCGCGCAGGCTACCTGGCTTGGCCTGCAATTTTCATTGGCCGGTGTCGGGCCGTTGTGCGCAGCTGGATTTACAATTTCGGCATCGGTTAAGAGGCCTGGTCGCGAAGCGTTACATGATTGAATCGAGGGTGTCACTGATCTTCTGGGTTGTATTGATAAGGTGCGTGTCGTGTAGGCCGGACATGGCGTGCCGGACGGTTTCACGGTCGCAACTCCACTACAGCCATCTTCCTTGAAAGCCAGGTCGGGTCGGAGAGGGCTGGACCTTATCCCTTCTCATCAAACGCGGCATTTTGCTCCGCCAGGAAGGTTTTGACATTCTCGATATGTTGCCACATGGCCACATAGGCGGCATTGCCGTCGCGACTCTTCAGGGCTTTCAGGATCATTTCGTGATCGATGATCCAGTTGTCACGATAGTTGGTGTCTTTGACGCGCTTGTGCAGGGTTCGCCACATCGGATTGTCGTCGCGTCTGTGCCACAACTGATTGACCAGCAGGGCCAGTTCCTTGTTCTGGGTCGCCTGGGCTATGGCCATATGGAACAGAATATCGAAGGTCTCTTTTGGTTCGCCGTATCGTGCATTGCGATGATTGGCCAAGGCCTCTTCAATGACGACGAGATCGGCGTCAGTGGCGTTCTCGGCGGCTATTTTCGCGATAAGACTTTCAATGACCTGACGGGCTTCGAGCAGTTCGAACGGCGCTGCGGCGGGTTTTGAGTCCAGTTCAGCCTGGGTTTCAAAAAGCGTCTCTTCCGATAGCGCGGATTGATAGGCCTTCCGCGTAATGTAAATGCCTGAGCCCTGACGCGGCTCAACAAGGCCTTTGACATCGAGCATGACCAGGGCGTCCCTGATCACCGTGCGCCCCACATCGTACCACAGGGCGAGGTCTCTTTCCGGCGGCAGACGCCCCGTGGTGCGAAACTCACCGGCTCTTATTCTTTGAACAAGGTGATGGCCGATATCCTGATAGGCCCTGCGTTCTTTCGCTGCTTTTCCCCCGCCTGACGGGTCAGGTTCATTCAAAGGTGGTGCGATCGTATCCATAGTGATTTTCTGCTAAGGTGGAAGCTAAGGCCAACGCGAGCGGGAGCCCTTGCTCACGGACCTGAGGGATCGGTTCGTATCACGCCGTAGTGGGGGCGCGCGCCGTCAAGGTCAATCTCTATGCGATCAATCATCAGGCCTGGGTCGACGGCGTATACGCTCAAAGTGTGTTCGCCCGCCAGCATAGGCCTGAAATCAAACGTTTTGATCGCCGTGTTCGACAGCACATTGGCCCGCCATGGATCGCTGCGTCCGACGGTCGAAACGTCAAGCATTTGAAGGGGACCGTCGTCAAGCCGGACAAGCGCCCTTAGGGCTTGATCGGGCGTCGCCGGATGGGTGGGCAGGGCGACGAGTTTAACCGTCCCGCCCGATTCCGAAGAGGTTGCGAAGCGATAGGTGAGGGGCGCGCGTTTCAAAGCCTCGTCGGGGGCGGCGGACGTCAGGTTCGGCCGGATGCGCAGCACGCTGCCCAGGCTACCCAGCTCATCGATGCGTTCCCAGTCATTGCTTACCGTGGCCAGATCCGGGCGCAGGGTGACACGGCGGTTATCTTCGGCCGTCATCGTCATCGACATGGCCGGCAATATGCGCACATAGACTGTGTGCTCAGCCCCGCCGCACATAAGCTTCAGTTCTTTGTCGCCGGGGGGCGACGCGCCGTCATAGCTGAGGCTCAGCTGTGTCTGATAATGGTTTTGAGCGTTCAAGGTGCCGTATTGGCTGGAAAGGGTCAGGCCGGCCATGGGCCTCTGAAGCGACCAGTCCTGAGATACGGGCTGATGCGAGAACAGGGTCACCGGTCGGGTTTGGGGGCGTCCTGCGACAAAGGTCAGGGTGTTGTGATCATGGATCCATTGGCCGGAAAGCGACAGCTCGCAGCCCGTCTTGGGTGAGACGCTCCAGTTAGGCCAAACGGGTTCGTCAAAGACCGGCAGGCGTCGCGGCGCCATATCCATGATACCCCGCCATTTGCCGCCTAAAAGCGCATTGTAGCGCTCAGTGTCTTCGACGAGACCGGCGTGGGCAGTCCGGGCGTTATCGACGTAGCTGTTCACAGAGGCGCGTTGCTCGCGGGCATAAAGATCGGCGAGATCGAGGTTGAGGATGCGCGCGTTCAGGTTGGCACTCGCCCTGACGGGATAGAGAACAAGCTCATAAAAGGCCGCCTGCCGATCTGCAGGCAGGGTGGCGCCGATCGCTTCGGCCTCTGCGGTCAGATCACGATAGGCCTTCACGCGATCCTCGGCTTCCTGCCCATCGAAACTGACATAGTCCGTCGGGCGGTTGGGCGTGACCCACTCGGCCTGCCCGAAGCCCATGAACTCCGGCTTGCGCTCGAACGCCAGGTCGTAATAGCGCCTCATGAGGCTGGCCAACGCCCTGGCCTGCGTCTCGCCAAACTGTTCGCGCATAAACTCACGCAGATGCGCATCCGCCGGCTGGGTGAGCAGGTCGGCATCAAAGGCCAGGTCGAGGAAATACTGCGACAGATACTCGATCGGCTTGATATCGCCGACATTGACGATCCACATCCTGCGGGCATTGGTATCAAAGGCGCGCCCCATTTCCTCGCGGATCAGGCCGGGATGGGTAGTGCCGAGCCAGAGATAGTCATGCGGGCGCCCCCAATAGGAGAGATGGTAATATACGCCGGCGCCGCCTGATCTTGTCTGTTCGGCCGGACCGGACAGGCGTCTCAGATAGCCATAGTTGTCATCGGCCCACATCAGGGTGATATCGTCCGGAATTTTAAGGCCGGAATCGTAAGCTTCCTGAAGCTCATGATAGGCCACATAGACCTGGGGCGTTGTCGCGGCCGGACGCCTGAGCGTTTGGGTCAGGAGGTCGCGCTGGATGTCGGTGACATGTTCAAGAACCTGACTGCGTTCCTGCGTGGTGGAGGCGCCCTGCATGGGCCCGTCGTGAATGCCGCGCAGCCCCACAGTGTAGATGCTCTCATAGGGCGCGCTCTGCTTGATGCGGTCTTTCCAGTAGGTGGCTATTTTTTTGCCATTGCGTGTGAAATCAAAAGCGCCGCTTTTGGATTCATCCCACTCGCGCAAATTATTGCGCATCATTGGTTCGGCGTGTGATGTACCCATGACGATGGCATAGTCATGGGCCAGTTTCGGATTGGCAGGGTCGCTGTAAAAGGGCGTCGAGACGGTGTGCATAGCCGGCCAGAGCGTATTGGCCTTCAGCCGCCACATCAGTTCGAAAACGCGCCTGTAGGTATTGGGGCCGATATTACCCTTGGCGGGATCTTGTGTGGCGGCGGCCCAGGGTTCCAGGCCCCAGTCTTCATCGTTGAGGAAGATGCCGCGGTATTGCACCGAGGGCGGCTTCGAGGTGAAAGCCGCCTCGGACACCGACAGGTGGGATTGTTGCCGGGGCGTTACGTCAGCCCACCACGACCAGGGTGAGATACCCAGGCTTCTGGAAAGATCGACCGCGCCGTATATGGCGCCACGAAGATCGGAACCGGCGATCACCACATAGGTGGCCGTGCCATCACGGACAACAAAGCGACGGTAAACTTCCCATTGCCCGGACAGGTCATCGAGCGGGATATTGGCCCGCCGGGCGAGGGCTTGTACGCGCGGCGCGTCATAAAGGCCCAGTAACACGCAGGTGGTTCGGCACTGTGCCCGATCGCTTGCGGCCACGGGCGTCTTCCCTGTCAGATCGTGCAGGTCCCCCGCCAGCATCTGTGCCGCCAGGGGCAGGGCGGCGTCGCCTTGAGGGGCGTCATAGAGGACCTCCGCCACGCGCTGTCCGTCAAACAGCGTGACATCGGCCTGAGGTTGAGGTTGAGGTTGAGGCTGAGCCTGAGCCTGAGGGCTAAGCACCACCCAAGTGAGGCAGATGAAGGTCGCCCAAAAACGAGGTCTGACGGATGTCACGCGCTATATTCCTTCCGTATTCCTCACAAGACGACATGACCGTCGCGTGCGCGACAGCGACCTGCGCGAACGGGTCATTTTTTTTGGTCAACCATTTTGGATTTAAAGACAATGTTGCTAACAAATACAACAAGAAATCTCAATGGGTTACGTCCATGGCCTGGTCTGCAGGACGCATGGATGACGCCCAGGCGGCCTCAGCAAGAGACCGCTATGGTCTCGATCACTTTGAAACTTATAGACAAATTTTTTTCTCTCCCTATCATTCCGCCCAGCCTGGAGCGTTCGGTCTCCTGGGAGAAAGAGCGCACCGCAAGGGGCAGGGAGCAGGACAATGTCGCAAGGCACCATCAAAAAAGTCGTCATTGCGGGCGGAGGCACCGCCGGATGGATGACCGCGGCCTGGTTTTCCCGGATTTTGCGCGACGACTTCGAAGAGATTGTGCTGGTTGAGAGCGAGGAGATCGGTACGGTCGGCGTCGGTGAGGCGACGACGCCCTATATCCATGTTTTTAACCGCCACCTGGGGATCAACGAAAATGAATTTGTCCGCTTCACGAAGGGCACGTTCAAACTGGGCATTGAGTTCGTCAACTGGGGACGTCAGGGCCACGCCTACCATCACTCCTTTGGTCCCTATGGTCGTGACTACGGCGCCTTGCCATTTCATGCCGTCTGGCTGAGGCACTATCTCGAGAATGGCGCCGATCGGCTTGAAAATTACAGCCTTCAATCTCTGGCCTCGATCAACGGGCGCTTTATGCGACCGACGGGGGCCAATTCGCCCCTGGCGGAGATTGCCTATGCCTACCAGTTCGACGCCTCCTTATATGCGCGTTTTCTACGCACAATCTCCGAGGCAGCGGGCGTGGTGCGGCTGGAAGGCAAAATCGGGCGGGTCAATCTGGGAGATTCGGGCTTCATTGAGAGCCTTTCCCTGGAAGATGGCCGTCGCATCGATGGCGATCTGTTTATCGACTGCACGGGTTTTCGCGCCCTCTTGCTGGGCGAGGCCCTTGGGGTTGGCTATATCGACTGGTCGCGTTACCTGCCGTGCGATCGCGCCCTGGCCGTACCGACTGCCCGCAAAGGTCCGCCGGCCCCCTATACGCGCTCCACAGCCCTGAGCGCCGGCTGGCAATGGCGTATTCCGTTGCAACACAGGGACGGCAACGGCCACGTCTTTTCGAGCGCCTTCATCGATGACACGCAGGCGATGGATGCGCTTCTGGCCAATCTGAACTCGCCGCCTCTGGCCGATCCAAGGCCGATCCGCTTTACGACCGGCCGTCGTGAGACCTTCTGGAAAAAGAACTGTATCGCGGTTGGTTTATCGGCGGGCTTTCTGGAGCCCCTGGAATCCACCTCGATCATGCTGATCCAGAACGCCATTCTGCGCCTGCAATATCTCTTCCCAGACAAGGATTTTTCAAGGGCGGACACGGCCGCCTACAATGCGGCCATGGTGCGTGAGTACGAAGACATACGCGACTTTCTCATACTGCACTACAAGGTTGGCACGCGCGACGACTCGGAGTTTTGGCGATACTGCCGCCATATGGACATTCCTGACGGTCTGCAAAACCGCATTGACCTGTTTTCAAGCCGTGGACGTATCCCTGAGGAGCGTGGCGAGCAGTTCCGTACGCCCAGTTGGTTAGCGGTCATGATCGGGCAGGGGCTGATGCCGGCGGCGCCGGAACCGCTCAGCCTGAGCCTGCCTTCAGACGCCCTCAAAGCGTGGCTGTCGGACTTGCGCAGTGTCATCGGGAACTGCCTTACCCGTATGCCCACGCATGAAGACTATATTGCGCAACATTGTCAGGCCCGCCTGTCCGAAAGCGCCTGATGATCTGGAGGCGTCTGATAAACGCCGAGTGGCATTCCTATAAAAAGGGCCTGGCAGATGAAACTGCCAGGCCAGTAAGGCGCGGTGCGGGAGACCGGATCCGCGTCTGAGGGAGGATACGCAAAGGGTCCTTTGCACAGATAGCCATCCAAGGGGCGGCTAAAAAAGAGGAGGCGTAACCATAGGGAAGGGTCACGCCTCCGAGTTAAGGAACCTCCGGGGTTAGAAGATCGCCTTAACCGTGAGGGTATAGGTGCTGCCGTCGTAGTCGATCCAACGGACCAGCTTGCTGTCGTTTTCGTATTCAAAACGCTTAGCATTGGTCATGTTGTAAGCGTCCAGCGACACCGTAACCTGATCATTGATATTGTAGGAGGCCGACATATCGAGCTGACCCCGCGCCTTGACGGAGCGTGCGCTGCCGCTGTAGGTGCCGTTAGCGTTAAGCGGATAATCTGAGCGCCAGTTATAGGTGGCGCGGACGCCCCATTTGGTGGTCTCGTAATAACCGATCGCGTTGTAGGTGAACTTTGAGATGCCAGGGAAGGGCGCAAGTGCCGGGCTCTTCGCCTGTGTGAAGGCATAGTTGAAGTTACCGCCGAAGTTCTTCCAGAAGCCGGGCAGGAAGTCCAGGTTCTGTTGAATGTTGAACTCAAGGCCGTGCACATAGGTCGGCTTGTCCAGATTATAGCTGCCGGAGGCGTAGATATATACCGTCTTGGTGCTTGTGCTCAGAGCCGTGGCGATACAGTTCGTACCATCCCAGTTGAGCGCCCCATAGCCCCAGTTCGAGCCATCTGCCGGGCACAGAATTGCCGGATCGCTGGTGCTGGCGATGCGCCCCGTGATCTTTTTGTCGAAATAGGCGATCGAGATCAGGCTGTTAGGCCTGTTGTACCACTCCAGAGAGAGGTCGTAGGAATTTGCCAGGTAGGGATGGAGTTTGTTGTTCCCGATGGTGACTGAGGCATTGTAGATCTGCATCAATGACGTCGAGGAGCTTCCATCCAGCGTCGGTTGGCCGAAAATCGAGACGGGCGAGTATTGGCGCGCTTGAGGGCGGACATAGGTTTTGTAATAGGCGCCGCGCAGCACGAGATCGTCACTGACGTCGGCGGCGAAAATGGCCGACGGTAACCAGTAGTGATACTTGTTTTTGATCTCATGCTGGCTGTAGTTGGAAACTGAGCCTACACCATCCGTGAAGGTCGATGTCTGGTCCAGGGTCTGGATCGTGTTATCGGTCGCTTCATAGCGTACGCCAAAGTTACCGCGGATGCGGTGACCGATGAGTTGCGTATCGTATTTAGCCTGGATATAGGCTTCGCCGAGTGTGTTGGTGTTGGTGTAGTTGTAGTTGGCATAGGCGCCATCGGCATAAAGAATATTCAAGCCGACGCTTGTCAGCCCACCATTATTGTAAAGGCTGACCGGGGTCACAGCGGACAGGAACTTCTCAACGTCGATCACCTGCCAGTTCTTGGAGATCGCCGCGTCGCCGCCCATGAAGTCATTGACGGAAGGTGCCGTGATCAACATGTCCTGAGTGATCTTGGTCGTGTCAATCCCGTAGGCCATGTTTCGGAAGCCCTTGGACTTGAAGCGGTTTTGCTCCAGACGCAGGCCACCTTGGATGCTGGTGATCGGCCCCAGTTCAATATAGCGCTCCAAATCAAACTGAGCCGAGTTCACCTGGTTATAGGCGTAGCTCTCAGAACCGGATACGTTAAGTGTATAGGCACCATCGGCGGTATAGAGGTTTTCCGGATCGCAAGACGTCCAGTTCCACGAATTTGCCGCATAGGTTGGCGACGCCTGACAGGCAACACCATCGACCACAGTGGAGGCCGTCGCGTCATTGAACGCATAGTTGAAAATCGCGTTCTGCGGTGTCGGCGTTACACTGTATGAGAAGTCACTAAGCTCACCGAGGCCGGTGTTGAAATTGGCTGTGATGCCATTGGTGCCGGTCGATGACGGATTGGTCTGCAGATCAATTTCGGTTTCGAGCGATGAACTGAGTCCGTTTGAGATCGACAGAACGGCCGCAGCGCGCCACTTGTCATCGTGCCAATCGGCATTGGCTACCAGCCCTTTGGACTGTTGATGCTGAGAGTACAGGCGTGTCGATGATTTGGCCGGGAAGTTGGTCATCGTGATGTCGGAATAGAGATAGCGGCCATCGGAGGTCGAGACCGGATCGCCATTGGTCGCCACCGTGCCCGCACCGTCCCACATCGAGTTGATGAGGAAATATTGCGTGGTCTTGGGCATGTCGCGGTCCGAGTAGAAGCCGACCACACCAAGCTTGGTGTTGTCGTTTGGCTTCCACTCCATGCCGGCGGAACCGGTCCAGAGATTGCCTTCATTGGTGCGGGTGTATTGGCGCAGGGCGCTGTCATACCAGGCACCGGCTGTGCCTTTGGAACCCGTCGTACTGTTCACGTAGGCTGAGGCGTCGTCAACGCCCAGAGCGCTGGCCAGGGAGCGACAGAAGGCTGTTCCAGAACTGGTGCATTCCGTTGGGGAGTAATAGGCCCCATATTTCGAGGCGAAATCCGAGGCGGACAGGCCGGTCGCCTGAGCGGTGAGGGCGCTGTAGGTGTTAAAGCGCAGGGTATCACGACGGAAATTTTCGTGCTTGTAAGCCAGCGTGCCAAAAACCGCCAGATTGGGACTTATGTGCTTATTGTAGCCGAGCGTATAGGCTGGTGAGGCCAGGTCGCCGAGCGTATTGTACTCGTAAGAAGCCTTGGCGAAACCGCCGTCCTTGCGGGACAGGGCGGGGGCGATCTGCATGTCCACGTTACCACTGAGACCGCCAGACTGAGCGTTGGCCATGGGCGATTTTTCGATGACGAAGGCGCTGAAAATGTCAGAATTGAAGGCGCCCAGCGGACCGGACGAATTGTTGCTCAGGGCGGGCGGATCCGCAAAGGCCTGACCGTTCAGGGTCGTGCGGGCATAGGACCCCGGCATGCCGCGTAGGTTGATCGTGGCGTTACGGCCTTCGGCTTCGCGGTTGATCTGGACGCCCGGAATGCGTTGCAGGGCTTCGCCGACGTTCAGGTCAGGGAAACGACCCAGACCATCCGAGGAAATGCCATCGGTGATTTCGATATTATTCTTTTTGGCACGCACCGCGTCGGCGTAGCTCTTCTTGAAGCCGGTAACGATGACTTCTGTCGCGGCGGTGGTATCGGCGGGCACGGCGTCCTGGGCGAGGGCAAATCCCGCCGTGCCGCTCATGAGTATGGTGGCGCAAAGCAGGACATTTTTAAGCCCGCGCCGCCCGTTTATTGGCATTGTCATTATAGTTTCTCCTCTGATACCTCCGTCAGACTGAGCTGCGGAGGCTTTGTCTTCCCACTTGTTTCGACGTGGACTTAGCTTATTGAGCGCTTGACCTATTCACCTTTGAGAGTTTGATTGGCCGACCAATTGTCTCAAAAAAAAGACACCACGGTTTTGGTGCGTCAATCCATCATGAAAAGATACTTAAACTGGCTATTTACAGTTTTAAGTCTCGTCTCAAGAAAGTTTGTATTGAATAAATTCTTAAGGCCCCTAACCCAAGTCTAGCAGATACCGCGTCTTTAGTTGATTAACCTTGGTTGCAAAGTTGCGGATTGCGATCAAAATCTGTTCAACTGTGGTCACACTATGAAACCAAGTGAACGGAAGTCAACGGAAATTAGGCAGTTTTGTGATGTTTCCATTTCGTTTCTAACGCAACTGTTTTTCGTACATCAAGCTTCTTGCGGGGCAGAAACTAATTTGCATATAAAAAAACCACATTATTTCAAAGCACTAATTATAATACAAATTGATGGCGTCGACGCAAAATGGTGAACCATTCCTGCGGTCGTTGTTGCAATTGGGGCACACCTGTCTGAAGCCTGTCCGCTTTTTTGTTCGGCGGGATGACAAGTTTTTATCCGCGGATTTCCGGATTTTCCCCGAGTATATTTATGGGAGCGCTAACAAAAGCCACGCTTGCGTACCGCAAGATCACACGTTATTCTTAAGTCATATAGTTATGAGGGTGGCGCGTGGTGTCATGGTTATCAGCTTGACGGACGACGTATTAATTGTGACCGTATCTGCCCGGGAACAGAGACAGGAAAACCAACCCTATGGCACCCCATTCACCCGCTCTTTCAGCGCGTGTTGATTTCGGACAAGGACGTTCGCGCTTACCGCACGGTCGGCGAATCCCTGCTTGAGCGGATTCGAAATGGTGAGTTCCGCATGCTGGGTAAGCTGCCCACGGAACGTGAATTGGCCGAGATGTATAATGTCGGGCGGGCCGTGGTGCGCGATGCCCTAGTCATGCTCGAAGTCAAGGGCCTTATCCAATCGCGGCAGGGCTCGGGCATCTATATAACGCGCCGTGCCTATGAACTGGACGCAAGTGAAGCGGATGAAGCGGTCAAGGAGCGTCCCTTTGACACCTTGCCGCCGTCGGGGCCGGCCGAATTCTTACAAGCGCAGCAGTGGTTTGAAAGTCATTTGTCGCGGTTGGCCGCCCTTTCGGCGACGGAAGACGACTTAATTGAGCTGGAACGCTTGTGCGAGGACTGCCGCATCGCGCCCCATGCCGGTTCGCGCGCCTATACCGAAATGCGTTTCCATCTGAGCATAGCTCGTGCCACGCAAAATCCGGAACTGATCAGTCTTGCTCACCATCTTTGGCAGAGGCGCGATAACAGCCCGTTGTGGCATAATTTCTATGCTCCGGCGACGGAACTTAAGAGTGATCGCTGGACGGCAGCGCGTGAAAAGCTTGTGGCCGCCCTGCGGCGCCACGACGGTGACGCCGCCTTTGTCGCCATGTGGCAGTATGTCGACGAGATCAAAACCTTTCTGACAGAGGCTAACGCTATCCCCCCGGAAGAGGTTGAGGTGGTACGATCTTAAATGTACCTCTGGCGACCATCGGGCGGCCCAATTTAGGTGCAATCGAAAATTGACAGGCCAATTTTAGGTGATATAGTCAATATCGCACAATTGGTTTGCCAATGTGCCTTGTGTCATAATCCACAGAGTGCGGATGTGGGTTTTTCAGAACAAACATGCGTATTAATTCAAGGTGGACTTTTCAGCGAGACTTCATCTTGTCTTGAACGGGGAGTCCCATTTGCCGCACCTAAATCGCCGTCATTTTCTTGTCTCCGGCCTATCGGCAGCGGCCATCAGCATGGCCGCGGGCGCCACGGGCGCCACAGAGACCACACCGGCCAGCGCCGGTGTATTGCGACGCCTGATCGGTTCGCGCGCGAAGGCCATCAGCTTCAAACTGACGCCGTCCGGTTCGGCCAAGCCGTGGTATGCGGTCTCGGCGCACGGCGGCAAGCTGACGGTCGAAGGTTCTGATCCGGTGGCCCTGACCAAGGGCGCCTACAGCTATCTTAAATCGACCGGTGCCGCGCACGTAAGCTGGGAGGGCGATCGCGTCGACCTGCCGTGGCGTCTGCCGGATGCCGCCCTGACGCGCACCGAAACGCCTTTCCGCCATCGCGCCTATATGAACACCTGCACCTTTGGCTACACCACGCCGTGGTGGACCTGGTCGCGCTGGGAGCGCGAAATCGACTGGATGGCGCTGCACGGCATCGATATGCCTCTGGCCATGGAAGGTCAGGAATATGTCTGGCAGGCGCTGTGGCGTGAAAACGGTCTGAGCGACGCCGAACTGGCTGCCTATTTCTCGGGGCCGGCCTTCACGCCGTGGCAGCGCATGGGCAATATCGAGGGCTATGACGCCCCGGTGCCGCAGGCCTGGATCCACAAGAAGCAGGTTCTGCAAAAGCAGATCCTGGGGCGGATGCGTGAGCTTGGCATGACGCCGATCCTGCCGGCGTTTGGCGGTTATGTGCCGAAAGCCTTCGCGGAAAAGCATCCCGAAGCCCGGATCTACAAGATGCGTGCCTGGGAAGGCTTCCACGAAACCTACTGGCTTGACCCAGCCGATCCCTTGTTTGCCAGGCTGGCCGGTCGCTTCATCGCGCTCTATACCGAAACCTATGGCGAGGGGCAGTACTACCTCGCCAACTCATTCAACGAGATGCTGCCGCCGATCGCCGCCGATGGCTCCGACGCCGCCAAGGCGAGCTATGGCGACGCCACCGCCAACACCAAGGCCGTAGCCGAGGTCGATCCGGCGGTGAAGGCCAGGCGTCTGGCGGCCTATGGTGAGGCGATCTATGACTCGATCCGTCAGGCGCGCCCCGATGCCGTCTGGGTGATGCAGGGCTGGCTGTTCGGCGCTGACAAGGCGTTCTGGTCGAGCGACGCCATCGGCGCCTTCCTGAGCCTGGTGCCGGACGACAAGCTGATGGTGCTCGATATCGGCAATGACCGCTATCCCGATGTCTGGACCCGCGCCGATGCCTTCAAGGGCAAGACCTGGATCTATGGCTATGTCCATAATTACGGGGGCTCAAACCCGGTCTATGGCGATCTCGACTTCTATCGCAGCGACCTCAAGGCGATCACCGCGAGCGACAAAGCGGGTAATCTGGCTGGCTTCGGTGTCTTCCCCGAGGGCCTTCACAACAACAGCGTTGTCTACGAATATCTGTACGATCTGGCGTGGGGCGATGTGCCGGTAGCCGACTGGCTTCAGACCTATACGCGCGCCCGTTATGGCCACACCTCGCCGGCCCTGATGCAGGCGTGGAGCGATCTGCAAAAGGCGGTTTACCAGACGCGCTACTGGACGCCGCGCTGGTGGAAAAGCCGTGCCGGCGCCTATCTTTTCTTTAAGCGTCCGACGATCGAGGGCGCTGATTTTCCGGCTCTGCCCGGCGACTGGACTTCTGCTGAAACAGGCGCTGACGGAATTCCTGGCGCTCGGCAAGAGCTACGGTCATTCGCCGTTGTTCTGCAACGATGTGATCGACGCCACGCGCCATCTTGTCAGTGGGGACCTTGATCGGCTGGTGCAGGTGGCCATCAAGGCCTATCAGACCGGCGACTTTCAGGCGGGTGACAAGGCCGTAGCGGATCTCAGTGATCTCACCACCCGGCTTGACGCCTTGCTCGGGTATCAGCAGGAAACCTTGAGTAGCTGGATCGACGACGCCCGCGCCTATGGCGATACGCCGGCGGAATCGGCCTATTATGTCGAGAACGCCAAGGCGCAGGTGTCAGTCTGGGGCGGCAAGGGCAATCTCAACGACTATGCCTCGAAGGCCTGGCAGGGCATGTACAAGAGCTTCTATCTGCCGCGCTGGCTGAAGCTGTTCAGCGCTCTGCGCGCCGGCGGTTTCGATCAGGCGGCCTTCACCGTCAGCATCACCACGTGGGAACATGACTGGGTGAACGATGGTCAGGTCTATACTCGCAGTAAGCCATCCGATCCGATCGCTGCGGCGCGCGTCCTGCTTGCCCGCCTGGAAGGTGAGGCATGAAACCGGCACGCTTCAAATCACTCGATGTTTTTCGTGGCCTGACCGTCTGCGTCATGATTATTGTCAATACGGCCGGCGCCGGGGCGGAGCCTTTCGCCACCCTGCAGCACGCCAAATGGTTCGGCTTTACGCTGGCCGATGCCGTCTTCCCGTCGTTTCTGTTTGCGGTCGGCAACGCCATGAGCTTCGCGATGAAGCCCGGTGTTTCCAATAGAGACTACCTGCTAAAGGTGCTGAAACGCACCGTGCTGATCTTCCTGCTCGGCTATCTGATGTACTGGTATCCCTTCGTTCATCAGCAGGTCGATGGTAGCTGGGCGCTCAATCCGATCGGTGAAACGCGTATCATGGGTGTGCTGCAACGCATTGCCCTGTGCTTCGGTATCGCCGCCGTGGCCTGCCGCTATCTGCCGGTCAAATACCTGATTGTCCTCTGTGTGATCCTGCTGGTCGGCTACTGGTCGATCCTGATGACCTTTGGCCTGCCGGGCCAGCAATTGACCCCGCTTGGCAATGCCGGCGCCCTGTTCGATCAGGCGGTGATTGGCATCCAGCACATGTACAAGAAAGGGCACGGCTACGATCCGGAGGGCTTGCTCAGCACGCTGCCGGCCATCGTCAACGTGATCGCTGGCTATCTCGCCGGTCTTTACATCATGCGTACAGGCGACAAGCCCAAGCTGGTGCGTAACCTCCTGATCGGCGGCACGCTCATCGTTGTGGCCGGCCTGCTGTGGAGCCTTGGCTTCCCGCTGGCCAAACGTCTGTGGACCAGCCCGTTCGTGCTCCTGACCGTGGGCATCGACCTGTTGATCCTCGGCGCCCTGATCACCTATGTTGAGATCGCCGGCCAGACGCGCGGCACGACGTTCTTCGAGATCTTCGGCAAGAACCCGCTCGTCATCTACCTGTTCTCCGAGCTTCTTGTTACCACAATGCAGCTCGTCAAGGTCAATGGCGAAGGGCTTTATGACTGGATCGGCATCCATCTGTTCCAGGCGGTGCTGCCCGGTGCCATCGGTTCCCTGGTCTGCGCCATCGCCTATATGCTGGTGTGCTGGCTACTCGGCTTCGCCATGGACAAGAAGAATATCATCATCAAACTCTAAACCGCTTATACTTCACGCGCGTTTCCATGCCGCGATCGTTACGGACGATCACACCTGTTCCTTTCTCTAAGCTACCTTTTCTCACCGGTCGCAAGACCATGACGACAGCCTGAACTTCAAAGTTGATATCCATGTCACAAACTCCAAAACCCCTCTACTATATCGGCATTGACGGTGGCGGCACGCGATGTCGCGCGCGCCTTACGACCTATGCCGGCCAGGTTCTGGGCGAGGGCAGTGGCGGTCCGTCCAATATTCGTCTCGGACTGGGCGCGGTCTGGCGCAATATCATGGTGGCGGTGGACGAAGCCCTGGTGACCGCGGGCCTTACCCATGCGGATCTTCAGGACATTCATCTCGGGTTGGGGCTGGCCGGCATCACCTCGCCGACCAGTGCCCAGGTGACGATTGATTCCGGACCGGCTTTTGGCGCGATCTACGCCTCCAGTGACGCGCACGCGGCTTGTCTGGGCGCATTCTCGGGCCACGATGGTGCCATTCTGATCGCCGGCACAGGCAGTGCGGGCTATATCTTCAGCGACGGCATCGGCCAGTCGATCGGGGGTTGGGGCTTCGAGGTGGGTGATGATGGCTCGGCCGCCGGACTGGGGCGCGCGGCGCTGCGTGCGGCCTTGCGCAGTCACGACCAGGTTGCGCCGGTCTCCGACATGACCCGTGAGATCATCGCGGAGCTCGGCGGTCACACCGCCGATGTCATTGCCTTTGTCACCACGGCCACCCCGAGTGATTTTGGCGCCATGGCGCCGATGATCATGGGCCACGCCATGAACAGAGACCCCGTCGCCTTACGCCTTGTCCAGGACGTTGCCGACGAAGTGGGGCGTTACATTGCCCGCCTCCATGAGCTTGGCGCGTCCCAAATCGCCCTGGTGGGCGGTATGGCAGAACCGATCACGCCGTGGCTCAATCCGGCCGCCAGACGCTTGCTGACCGACGCGGAACAGGATCCGATGGAAGGCGCCATTTTTCTTGCCAAGGGCATTGGCAATGGCTTCGCCTCGGTGGACGTGTCTCAGTAAGGCCTGTCTGAGACAGATAGCAGCACGGGCGCGCGTCTTGCGATGCCCGTGCGCATTGACCCTTGGAAGGCTCGCTGTCTACAGCGTGTTTCGGAAAGGGCTCTACGCGGTCAGTCCTGTGCCCATGATCTTCAGTACGGGCGTGAAAGAGGGCCGGCTGTAGGGTAGCTTGACCGTCAGGCCACCCAGCCCCAGTTCGAAATCGAGTGCCTGGCCGTGGCCCAAAAGCTCGACGCGTTCGATCCGGCCCTTGCGCTGAGCCTGGCCTGCCGCCATGCAGGTCAGGACGACAAAACCGCTGTCAGGCCAGGCCTGCGAGATGGCGTAAAGAACGCCAGCCTTGGTGGTGAAACGTATATCTTCGTGGGTGAAGGGCTTGGCGTCGCCTTCGTTCATCATGCCTTCTACCGGCTTGAAGGGCCCCTCACCGTAGATGTCCCACGGGCGGGTGGCGAAGATGGCATCACCGTTGACGCTGAGCCACGATCCCACGCCGTCTACGATTTTTTCTTCTTTTTCGTCGATCGAGCCGTCGGCGCGTACCGGAATATTGAGCAGCAAGTTGCCGTTTTTCGAGACCACATCGCACAGACGCTGAATGACCTGCAGGGCGTTCTTGTAGCCGTCACGTTCATACAGCGGCCGATCGTAATGCCAGTTGCCGATGCAGGTGTCGGTTTGCCAGGGCAGGGGGCGCAGATGGTCGGAAAAGCCACGCTCGACGTCTTCCACAATGGCGCGGCGTTGCAGATCGTTGAGCTTCTTGCCATTGACGACGACGTCTAACTTACCATGCCAGTCGAGGCTGCAATTGTAAAAATAAGCCGTCGCATCCAGGCCAGCCTGTTCAAGCGGCAAGGTGTAATCATCAAAATAAAGCAGGTCAGGCTTGTAGGTGTCGACCATGTCCTTGGTGCGGGCCAGCCATTTTTTGACAAAATAGGGATCTTGCGGCGGCACGGTTTCCAGCCACTGACCGGAATGCGCGTCATGGTAGGCGTTCATCGCCTTGATCGAATCAAGGCCATCGGGTGGCGTCATATCGCGCTGACGCCCCGTGTAGAGTTCCTGGGGGTCGAGGCCCTCCCACCACAAACCCTTGCCATCTTCCTTCTTCAGGCGATAGGCGTCATAGCGCAGGCCGCGCGCGGCGCCTTCCGGGTCGTAACCATAGGCGGTCTGCCACCAGTGCCAGGCGTGAGAGAGGTGGTTCGATAGCCCGAAGCGCAGGCCGTGGTCCCGCGCCGCCTTGGCCCATCCCGCCATGGTATCGCGCTTGGGCCCGACCTTCGTTATGTTCCAGTCCTGATATTTCGAGTCGAACATATCGAAATTGTCGTGGTGGCCCGCCATGGCGACAAAGTATTTCGCCCCGGCCTTCTTATAAAGCCTAACCAGATGGTCAGGGTCGAAGGCATCAATTTTCCAGTTCCTGAGAAATTCCATGAAGCCGAACTGCGCCGGATGGCCGTAGGTCTTGACATGGTGATCGTAGGCTTTGTCGCCCTGCATATACATGCTGCGGGCATACCAGTCGCCGAATTCCGGGATGCACTGAGGCCCCCAGTGCGCCCAAAAGCCAAGCTTGGCGTCACGGAACCACTCCGGCGTTTGATAGCCGGAGGCGAGGGTTTGCCATGTGGCTGCCAAACGCTGGGGCTTGGCCTGGCTATGTGGCGCCATGAAACCACTCGCTGTCGCTGCCGCGATAATCGATCGTCTTGAAACCCGCATCCTTAGCCTCCGCACTTTTGGGTGGCTCATCTAATGAGCATCAACCAATTTAGTAAACCGCCTAAACGGGTTGATCACAATAAAGTATGATAATTTAAAACTGTGTCACTCTGGCAGGGATGTCAGGGTCAGGCGGGCGGCGGGAACGCCGTCCATCGTCGCGGTGACGATCACGGGCGCACCGACAGAGCCGCGCCTTGCGCGCACAACGGCCTGGGCCAGACCGTTGAAGAGATGACGCGATGACGCCTGATCGGCCTCAAGACTGGTCGGATTTCCGTTGCCAACGCCGGCGATGCGGGCAGGCCCAGACAGGCTGAAATGGATGAGGTTGTCGGCGGTCGGCAAGGCTGTGCCCTGGGCGTCGAAGAGCTCGGCGCGAATGAGCGCGATATCCTGCCCGTCCGTGCGCAGGCCGGACCTGTCCGAGGTGATCGACAATCGGGTGGCCGGGCCTGCGGTACGGCGCGCGGTCTTCATGACCACCTTATCGCCCTTGAAACCATAAGCGACCAGTTCGCCCGGGGTATAGGGTACGGACCATTGCACATGACCGTCTTTCGGGACGCTCTGAACACCCAGTGAACGTTTATTAAGGAACAGTTCGACCTTGTCGAGATTGCTGTAGGCCCAGACGTCAATCGTCTTGCCTTCCGATCCCGTCCAGTTCCAGTGCGGCAGCAGGTGCAGCACCGGCGCCGATTGCCACCAGGATTTGTAGTAATAGTAAATATCCTTGGGAAAGCCGCAGGTGTCCAGAATGCCGAAATGGGAGGAGATCTCGGGCCAGCGGTTGAAGGGCGTCGGTTCGCCGCGATAATCGAAGCCGGTCCAGACGAGTCCCCCGGCCAGATAGGGCTTGGCGTTGTAAAGTGACCACCAGGCGCTGGCCGTCAGGGCGTAGGAGGGGGCATCCAGATCATAGGCCCTCACATAGCCTTTCACCTCATCGCGGACATATTCGCCGCGTGTTGATACGGCGCTGGCGGTTTCGGTGCCGACAATCGGCATGTCGGGGTAAAGCTTGCGGAAGGGTTCGATGCTCAATTCGTGATAGTTGAAGCCCATGACATCCAGCGCGGGTGTCAGGCCCTGCCCCTGATAGTGGTTCATGGCCGCCGTGATCGGCCGGGTCGGATCGAGCGACTTGACGAGGCGGCGCATGTCCAGCGCGATCTTCAGGCCGCGCTCTGTGCCCTGCTGAGCCGTTTCCTCATTGCCGATCGACCAAAGGATGACGCTCGGATGGTTGCGGTCGCGGCGGATGAGGGTTGCAAGCTGGCTCAGGCCTTCAGGCGTCGCGGTCATCAGGCGTGTTTCGTCGATGACGAGCATGCCCAGTTCGTCACAGGCCTCCAGAATAGCTTCGTTGGGCATGTTATGGGCGCAACGCCAGATGTTTGCGCCCATGTCCTTCAGTTGCCTGACGCGCCAGCGATGCAGGGCGTCCGGCACGCCTGTGCCCACGCCGGCATGATCTTCATGGTTGTTGGCGCCCCGAAGCTTCAGCCATGTCCCATTGAGGAAAAAGCCTTCTTTTGCGTCAAAACGGATGTCGCGCAGACCAAAGCGAACGGTGCTGACATCCAGGGTCTTGCCGGCCTCGCGGACGTCACAGCGCGCCGTATAGAGGTGCGGATCGTCAAGAGACCACAGTTTCGGCGCCGCCAGATGCAAAGCCTTAGACACCAGGCTTTCACTATAGGCATCAAGCTGCGCCGTGGATGTGACCGAGGCTACGGTGCGGCCCTCACGGTCGTAGATATCGGTGACCAGATCGACCGTCCTTGGATGGGCCGATGCGTTTTTGAGCGTCGCCTCCAGGCTGATGGCGCCGGACGTTTCGCCGCGAACGCACAGGCCCCATTGGGGGACATGCACCTTGTCGGTTTTGACAAGCCAGACATGGCGGTAAATGCCGGCGCCTTCGTAAAACCAGCCTTCGCCCAGGCTGGCGTCAGCCCGAACCAGCAAGATATTCGGCCCTTGCGGGTTTATATAGTTGGTGATGTCGACACTGAAGGGTGTGTAACCACTTTCATGCCGCGTCAGCACGTAGCCATTGAGGATAACGAGGGAGTCTCTGAAGACGCCGTCAAATTCAAGGGTCAGAACGCGGTCCGCATCACCCGGCTGCAGTTCGAAAACCTTGCGATACCAGCCTATGCTGTTTTCCGGAAAGCGACGCCCGATGGCCTTGTAGCCATGACCCGCGCCGGGATCGCCATCTTCCGGATTCTGCGGCGGGATGAAATAGTCGTTACGTGCGAACGGCAGGCCCACGGCCCAATCGTGCGGTAGATCGACCGGCTGCCACAGATGATCGTCAAACTCGGCGGTTGACGGTTCCGCCACCTGACCGTTGCCCTGTTTGGCGTAGGTTTTCTGGTCGCGGCCAAAGCCGAAATCGCGGTTGACGTCAGCGGCGTGTCCCAGGGCAAAGCGCCAGTCGAAGTCAAATAAGATGCGTTCGCGCGGCGCCAGAGAGGGCGCCGATGTCGTTGTCACGGGCCGGACGACCGGCGGCTTCGGCGCGGCAAGCGCTGACACAGGCAGGGCGCTCAGGGCGGCGGCCGCGGAGAGAACAGAGCGACGATCTGGCTTTTTCATAGGCGTTTCCATTTTTTAGACCTGACCCTGCGGTGGTTGTCCACCGCTTTTTAAGAAATTGGTCTGCCAATGAGAGAAGATTACATGGCTTTTTGCGAATGAATAGCGAAAAATTGCGCAAAGAAAGCACTTTTTGTCGGACTTTCGGCGACCGCAATCGCAAATATGCAGCTGGCGGAAGCTATTGGCAGGCCAATGCATCAGGAAAGGCCGCATGCCTTCCACAGGGCGGGTAAACGCAGGGCTCTATCTGCCGCCTGTGAGGGGCGGGGTTTGAGGAAGGGCGAGAATTCATTTGCCAATTCGTTCTGTGTCTATAAATTAGTCGGACAATTTTGCTTCGCGGAGACAAAGCAATGGTATCAGGGATGACAGGGATGATTTGGGCCAGGTCGGCATGCGCCGTTTTCCTCGCCGGCATGATGATGGCCACTCCGGGTTCGGCGGGCGAGCCGATTTCCCCGCGCTTTAACGCAGATCCGTCGCCGCATTATTTCAAGGGGCGCTACTATCTGTACGCCACCAATGATCAGGACAATTCGGGCGCCTACTGGGACTCGACCGACTGGCGTCTGTTTACGTCGAAGGATCTGGTCCATTGGCAGGATGGGGGCGCGTTCCTGTCTGTTTCGGTGTTTGCCTGGGCACGGCCAGACGCCAAGGCATGGGCGCCGGAAGCGGCACATCGAAACGGAAAATACTATTACTATGCCCCCGTCGGTGGAGATAAGATCGGCGTGGCCGTCTCGAACGCACCTGAGGGCCCCTTTGTCGATGCGCGTGGCGATGCCCTGATCGACAAGGCCCGGGATGGAAATGCCGGCGCTGAGCCTATTGATCCGGCGGTTTTGATCGACGATGACGGGCAGGCCTATCTGATGTTTGGCACGCGCGTGCCGAAAATCGTCAAGCTGAAAAGCGACATGATCCACACGGACGGGCCGATCCAGGATCTCATCGTCACCGGCTTTCCCTCGGATGATCCCAAGAAGGCCTATGGCGAGGCGCCCTTCCTGCACAAGCGCAACGGGCTCTACTATTTCAGTTTCTCGACGGGCTGGCCGGGGCAGATCGTTTATGCGACCGCGACCTCGCCCATGGGGCCCTATGCCTATCGCGGCGTGATTTTGGACTACTTACCCATATCGACCAACCATCAGGCTATCATCGAGCACAAGGGACGATCCTGGCTGTTCTATCACGACAATCTGCTGCCCGGTGGCGGTGATCACAAGCGCTCCATTTCCATAGAGCCCCTGACCTATAATCCGGACGGCACCATCCGGCAGGTTTATCCGACCAAACCGGGTGTTGCGCCTGCCAAATAGGGGGCGCAGCCGTCAGACCATAAATCCGAAGCCTGACCAGGCGCGCCTTACTTCCAGGAGATCGACATGAAGACCATCGGACTTTGGGCGCTAGGGTTTTGTGTCTTGCCACTCTCCCTGTCGGCCAGCGCTCAAACGCCGCTTTATCACTACGTCAACCCTATGGTCGGGGTCGGTAACGACAATGAAGGCGATACGGTGCCGGGGCCGGCCCTGCCATCCGGCTCTATCCACCCGAGCCCCGAAACCCTGACCGGAAGCAATGCGGGCTACGATCCGGCAGCGCCGATCAGTGGGTTCGCCCAACTGCACACGCAAGGCTCAGGCGGCGTTACGACCTATGGCACCTTTCTGGTGTCGCCGCAGATCGGCGCGCCGGTGTTTGACGAGACCGGTCATCTGTCGGAAAAGCAGGATGAGCGCGCGGCCGCCGATATGTACGAGGTGACGCTCAAGCGTTACCAGACCCATGTCGAGGTGACGCCCGCCCACTATGCCGCGCTCTATCGCTTCACCTTCCCCAAGGGGGATGCATCGCAACTGGTCTTTGATATCACGCGCAAGATCAAGGGCGTGACCGCCTCCGATCAGTCTGACGTCACCCTCTATCCCCTGGAGGGCAAGATCATCGGCCATGTCAAGGCGAAGGGCTACTGGAGTCCGGCCCTGGTCGATATCTGGTTCTGCGCCAAGGTCGACCAGACACCCACCACATGGGGCGTTTTCCGCGACGGCCAAACGGCTGTGGGCGAGACGACCGCCACGGCGGGAGCGGATCAGCGCCTGGGCGCTTGGTGGACCTTCGATACCCAGGCCGACACGCCGGTGATGATGAAAATCGCGGTGTCCTTTACCTCGGCCGCCACGGCTGAAGCCTTGCTTGCGCACGACATGCCCGGTTGGGATTTCGACGCCGTACGCGAAAAGGCGCAAAACGCCTGGAACACGTCGCTGGGCCAGATCGAGATTTCAGGCGTGCCCGAGCCCGACCTCAGACGCTTTTATACGGCGCTTTATCATACCGCCATTCAGCCCCGCGATCGTTCGCTCGATCAGGCCGAAGCCGATCTTGGCACGCCGCACTGGGATGACTATTACACACTGTGGGATACCTATCGCACCGAGTTTCCGTTGCTGTCGCTGATCCGCCCCAAGGACTATGCCGGCAATATCGCCTCGATCGTCCGGGCCTTTGATCGTTACGGCGCCTTCGACACCGCCTTTATCGCCGGCCACACCTATCATGTGGGTCAGGGCGGTGACGAGGTGGAAAATGTGATCGGCGAAGGCCTGATCCGCGGGGTGCCTGGTGTCAACTGGGGCGAGGCCTACCGCGTCACGCATTTCAATGCGTTCCGGCGCCGCAGCCCGCGCTATCTGACGCAGTTGTATTTTGCCGTTGGCGATAAAAGCCCGGAGCCGGATAATCAACGCGCCCGTTCCGGCTCATCCACGATTGGCTTTGCCCTCAATGACTTTTATGCCGCCAGACTGGCCAGTGCTGCCGGCAAGCCGGAAGAGGCGCAGCTCCTGGCGTCGCGCGCGAAGATGTGGCGCCAGGTCTGGAACCCGCAGGCGCAAAGCGACGGCTATAAGGGCTTTATCCTGCCGAAATATCCGGATGGAAGCTTCCAGCCCCTTGATCCCAAGCTGGGATGGGATGGCAAGACCTACAACAATGTCGGCTTCTATGAAGGGACGTCTTGGATCTATTCCTATGACATGCTGCACGATATTCCCGGCATGGTGAACGCCATGGGCGGGCGTGACAGGTTCATTCAGCGCCTGCAGCACGCCCTGTCATCCGGCCTCATTGATATTACCAATGAACCGTCCTTCTCGACCCCCTGGCTGTTCAGCAATGTCGGGCGGCCCGATCTCAGCGCCTACTGGGCCAATGAGATCTTCAAGAAGTTCACCATCGATGCCTATCCGGGCGACGAAGACAACGGCGCCATGAGTTCGCATTATGTCTTTAATCGCATCGGTCTGTTCCCGAAGCTCGGCGCCGACCAGTTTTATCTGCACGGGCCGCACCAGCCACGCACCGACCTTCATCTGGAAAACGGCAGGACCTTCACGATCCTCGCGCACCATACCGGGGCGAAGGCTATCTATATTCAGAAGGCGCTCTTGAATGGCCGGCCGCTGAACACGCCGTGGCTATCTCAGGCCGACATCATGAAGGGCGGTGTGCTCGACTTGACGCTCGGCAACCGGCCCGGCCACTGGGCCACCCGGCCCGTCAACTGAGAGCAAGGGTTGCGGGCGTGTTGTGAATTTACCAACCAATCGTGAGAAAGGTGACAGCGCGATGGCGTTAGTGGGCTATGGCTCAAAGCGCTTCATGATCTTGATAAATAAAAATAGTCTTGTAAACAGTGGCTTGCTGAATTTTTGAGCCGTCAGTCGCGGTTTGTAGTGGCCGGTTAGATTGGGTGACCAATTGACGTTGGCGTTGAAACATGGTCCATTGAGGCCCAGCGGGTTCCGGTTTTAAGAGAGCCTTTTACATAAGAGGATACGCACGTGCATCGGTCTCAGGTCTTGCCCCTCGTGGCGTTATGCGCGGTCGCGCTCAACAGTACGGCGCTGGCGGATCCCGCCCGATCGTCCGCACCCCAGCCGGGGCTGTCCGCGGCGGTCGATCCTTTTATCGGCGTAGATGGTGGTTCAACCGTCGGCGGCAACACGGTGCCCGGCGCGCAAATCCCTTTCGGCTTCGTCACCTTCAGCCCGGACAGCACCCGGGGTGACACCCACGGATATGACTCCGCCAGCCCCATTATGGGCCTGAGTTTGACCCATGTCAGTGGCACCGGCGGCGATGGTCAGTATGGCAATTTCCGCTTGTCGCCGACCGTGGGGCCGCTGCGCGCCAATCATCTGGTCTTTGCCAAGAGCCAGGAGACGGCCAGGCCCGGCTATTACAGTGTTGTTTTGGGGAATGCGCCAGACGAAGCCATCAAGACCGAAGTGACGGCCACCCGCATGGTCGGCTTTATGCGCCTGACCTTCCCGCAGGCCGCGGGTGCGCGCGCGTCTATGCCGGGCAATGTCATTCTGAATGTCAGTTCCATTGTTGAAATGGGCGGCAAGGGCCAGCGTGCAACCGCCTCCCATGTCGATATTCTTGACGACCACACCCTGTCCGGCTGGGCCAGTTTTGAAGGTGCCTGGAACCCGACACCTTACAAGATTTATTTTTATGCCGTCTTTGACAGGCCGGCTCAGGAGGTGGGTGCCTGGCGCGCCAGTCAGGGGGCCTTTGAAGCGCATCCCGGCACCGGCAGCCTGGACGGCCTGCCGCAAAGCCTGAATCTGGCTCATAAGCAAAGCGTCATGGTCGATTACGATGTCGATCAGGCCTTTGCCCACAAGGTGGGGGGCTATGCGCGGTTTGATATTGCCAGGCAACCCGTCGTCCAGGTGAAGGTGGCGGTGTCTTTTATCAGCGCGGAAAAGGCGAAGGCGCATCTGGCCGCGGAGGCGCCGGATTGGGATTTTGACGCCGTGCGCCTGCGTGGTCAGGGGCTTTGGGACCAGGCGCTGTCAAAAATCACCGTGGATGGCGGCACGGAGGCGCAAAGACGCATCTTCTATACGGCGCTGTATCACAGTGAGACCATGCCTCACGATGTGAGCGGCGACAACGCCTGGTGGGAGTCGGCAGAGCCGCATTACGAAGACTTCTACACGCTGTGGGACACCTTCCGGACCCTGCATCCCTTGCTGACTCTTATAGAGCCCCAAAGGCAGCGTGACATGATACGCTCCTTGCTTGACACCTATAAGCATACCGGCTGGCTGCCCGATGCGCGCATAGCCGGTGCCAATGGCATGACCCAGGGCGGATCGAACGGCGATGTGGTTGTGGCGGATGCTATCGTCAAGGATCTGGGTGGCTTTGACTATGATCTGGCCTATGCCGCGCTGAAGACCGATGGGGAGATCGAATCCGATAAGCCGCTGCTTCAGGGACGGGTTCTAAAGGACTATCTCAAGCTCGGCTATGTGTCCTTAAGCCAGCCACGCTCGGCCTCGCGTACCCTTGAATATGCCTATAACGACTATGCCATAGCCGAGGTGGCGAGCAAGCTTGGCAAGCACGACGATGCTGCGCGTTATCTGGCGCGTTCGCAAGGCTGGGAAAAACTGTGGGACGACAAACTCGGCTGCATCCGCCCGCGCTACGCCAATGGCGAGGGCCTTGAGAACTATAGCTGCACCTACGACTATCCTGACAAGTCTACGCCCTGGTGGGAGGCGCCCTATTATGAGGGCAGTGGCCAGCAGTACTCAACCTATGTGCCGCACGATGTCTCCGGGCTGATCAGCAAGGTGGGGGGGACGGAAGCCTTTACCGGCTGGCTGGATCGCCTGTTCGATACGGGTCACTATTCACAAGGTAACGAGCCGGATATCCTGGCGCCTTATCTGTATATTCACGCCGGTCGACCGGACCGGACCGCAAAACGCGTCCGCCAGATCATGGCGGATAACTACAGTCTGAAACGTACAGGCCTGCCCGGGAATGATGACGCCGGGGCCATGTCGTCATGGTTTGTCTGGAACGCCATCGGCTTGTATCCCAATGCCGGACAACCCTTTTACTATATTGGCTCACCCCTCTTTAACGCCAGCCGGATCGCTCTCGAAGGCGGCAAGAGCTTCACCATCCGCGCCCATAACACGTCTGCCGACAACCTATATGTGGTCGCCGCCCGCCTGAACGGCAAGTCGCTGGACCGCGCCTGGCTCACCCATGAGGAGATTGTCTCCGGTGGCGTGCTTGACCTCGATATGGCGCCTGTGCCCGGTACATGGGCAAAGGCTTTTACCAGCCCCCCAAGCGTCATAAGCCTCAAATGACCCCCTCCCGCATCCTGACCTTCGCACTCCTTTTCGCATGCCTGGCCGTTGTCACCCCCTGCTCAACAGCCTCCGCACAGGAGAATGGCTTCACGCTGGAAAGGGTGGTCATCCTGATGCGCCATGGCATAAAGCGGCCGAATAATGACCCGCCACTGCCGAAGCGTTTCACCGATCAGGCCTGGCCGGTCTGGCGCGTGCCGCCCGCAGGCCTGACGCCTCATGGCGAGCAGGCCATCGCGCGCATAGCCGACTTCGATCGTTTGACTTATGCGGGCTTACTGGGTTCGGATTGCCCGCCGGCGGGCGCCGTACGCGTTATTGCGGATACGGATCAGCGCACGATAAGGACGGCTGAGATCTATGCCAGCACGGCGTTTAAAGGCTGTGATGTACGGGTGGAGCATGCCGGCGAAGGCCATACCGATGCGCATTTTTCACCGTTTAATGAGGATGTCGCCTCGCCGCCTCTCGATCGTAAGGCCTTGATGGATGAGGCCCTGACCTCGGGCGACATGGCCGCTATCGATAGAGCGCATCACGCCGATTACGCGCTTTTGAGTGAGGTTTTGAACCTTAAAAGCCTGCCGGGGTGTCAGATCGATAAGGTGTGCAGCCTGAGCGATATGCCCTCGGTTCTTGACGTCAGTGGTCGGGATCCAAAGGTAAGCGGCGCTTTGAAGATAGGCTCCAGCCTGTCGCAAATTCTTATGCTGGAATATGCCAATGGCTTCCCCATGAATGAGGTGGGCTGGGGCAAGGTGAGCGAAAGGCAAATTACCGCCTTGTCGGCCCTCCATGCCGAAGAATTCCGGCTGATGGCCCGTCCGAAGGCCGTGGCGACCTATGCGTCTGGCGGGCTTTTGAAAGACATTGCGGCGGCCCTGTTTGATCCGGATGCCAGTCCTTATACGCTTCTGGTCGGTCATGATGGCAATATCGCCTATGTGGGCGGTGCCTTGGGGCTGCATTGGCAGGCTCAGGGCTTTGCCGCCGACGATCCCCCGCCCGGTGGCGCGCTGATCTTTGAACTCTGGCGTGATGGCGCAGGAGAGGCCTTTGTGCGTGTACGATTCCGCGCGTCATCGCTTGAGGGTATGCGGAACCTCACCCCCCTGGAACGAGAGGCTTCCACCCGCATCCCCATGCCTTTATGCGACGTAAAGGCCGAGTGCAGAGCGGCTGCATTCCAGGCCCTTATCCCTTAGAGGACGGGCCCGACTTAAATCCCGGAGCCGGGTAAGTCCCATATTTGCTTGGGCGAGGCCGCGAGGCTGCGATCACTGCCGGGATGCAGGTCGAGGACAATGACCTCGTTCTCTCCTGCTTTGAGCCAACTGGCGGGCACGAACAAAGCCTGCTGCGGGCCAACCGACCAGTAACGGCCCAGATTGTGTCCGTTGATCCAGACGTGACCCTTGCCCCAGCCGCGCATATCGAGGAAGGTATAACCGACCTCCGTCAGGCTAAAGTGCGCGCGATAGAAGGCAGGTCCGTCTGTCGGGGCAGCGGTAAAGCGTAAGGCGGCAAGCGTGTCGAGCGGAAGGCGAAAGTGCTCCCAGTCGGTCAGGGGCGCGTCACCGAGCCTGGCCTGGCCAATCAGGCCTTTCTGGTCCTTACCGATATTCTTACCGTAGTTACAATGCCCCATTGTATCGACCAGAATGTCGAGCATATCCCCTGAGCGGGCGGCAACATTAAGGCCTGTCTCATTATAGCGTCTGTCGAGAGCCCCCAGCGCCTTATCGTTTATTTTGACGAGGGCATAGTCACGCACATCCTCAAAGTGAAGCTGGCCGTTCGCATCGTTCTTGAGGGTATGGCGATAGAGGACAAGGCCATTGTTTTGGCCAAGGGCTTCGAGCGTCTGCGGGGTGGCGGCTTTTATGGACGATGGCAGAAGCTGATCCAGGGACGCGCTTTCCTTCAGGCGGAAGCGCGGCAGGCTGATCGCCTTTTCCGCCGCCGGCATCGGGGCGAAGGTGTCGGCGGGCAGGTAGGCTTTGAACAAGGCCTGAACCGCCATATATTTCGGCGTCGGACGACCGGCTTCGTCGAGCAGGGCGTCATAGTCGTAGCTGGAAATTTGCGGCTGATAGCCATCCTTGTTCCAGTTGGCGCCTGCGGTAAAGCCAAAGGACGTGCCGCCGTGGAGCATGTAGAAGCTGATGGCGTATTTGTTTTCCAGCATCCATTTCAGGCTGTCGATGAGCGGCTGCGTCGGCATGGTTTCATGGATCCGGCCGAAGGAATCAAACCATCCGCCCCACAGCTCGGAGCACATGTAAGGGCCTGTGGGTCTCACCTTGGCGCGATCGACAAATTCCTTTTCCGCCTTGGCCATGGTGCCGAAATTGATCCCGCCGACCAAGCCGGGAATGGAACCATTGGCGAAATATTCGGACGGATCGGCGGTATAGAGCAGGCCGGAGAAGCCGGCCGCGCGCAAGGCCTTCATCTGCTGTTGCAGATAAACCTGATCCTTGCCAAAGGCGCCGTATTCGTTTTCCACCTGGGTCATGATAATCGGCCCGCCCTTGTCAATCAGCAGGGGGCTGAGTTCCTTACCCAGCCGTTTGAGCCAGGCCTCCACCGGCTTGAAATAGCGGGGATCTGTCGAGCGCGGCTGAATATCCGGTGTCGGCAACAGCCAGGCCGGGAAACCGCCGCCATCCCATTCCGCGCAAACATAGGGGCCAGGACGCAGGTTGACCCACAGTCCCTCTTCCTGGGCCATGCGGATATAGGCGGCGATATCCAGATTGTCGGCGAAATCGAAATGGCCGGGTTTTGGCTCATGCGCATTCCAGAAGACATAGGTGGTCAGGGTGTTGAGGCCCATGGCCTTCAGCTTTTGCATACGATCGCGCCAGCAGGCTCTTGGGATGCGCGGATAGTGCATTTCTCCGGCCAGGATCTGGAAGGGCTTGCCATCCAGCAGGAAGTGCGCGTCATCCGACGTGAACCGTGCGTTCGCCGCCTGGGCCGGCGACAGGGGCGCAAGGCCACCGGCGGCGAGAACAGCGGTTGTACCTGTGAGGAATGAGCGTCTCGTTGTCATAAGATAGTCCATAATGGCGAAGGCGCGGTCGTTTGAACCGCAGGATGGCGGGAGGCTATGCTGGTGATTTTGTAATACAATTGATGGGCCAGGCAAGTTCTAAAGGCGCCCCATCTTGACGGGATCGATAATCCAGCGCACGGGGTGTACACAACGTTCGCTGCGCCCTTCAAATTGGCAATATAACTATATGAAAAATAACTCTTTTTTCTACATACAGAAACGCGTAAAGAAATAATAGGTCGACAAATTACTTCATAACAAAAAAGTGATTTATAAATTTTTGCGCGAACCGTGGCGGCAACTGCTTGTCGTTCCAGAGCGGAACGAGAGGATTATAGCGCGACCTGTAAGAGGGCGCGTTACGCCACTTTCATCCGTATAGCGACGAAATGAAGCATCGGAGACGTCTATATTTCAGCTGCTTAAGAGTTTCGAAGGTCGCAGTGCGAAGCGCTCAGGGACCTGGCTGGAGAGGTACGCGGCGATGTCGTCCGCCGGCATCGGCTTGCCGAACATATAGCCCTGTATCATCCTTGCGCCAACCGACCGCATGACCTTCAGCTCATGTGCGGTTTCAACGCCCTCAATGACATGTTCCATGCCGAGATTTCCGGCCAGTTCAATCATGGATTTGATGATTTTCTTGGCATGGTCGCCCTGCTTCAGCGCCAGAACAAAGGAGCGATCTATCTTGACCGTATGGACCTTGATCTGATTCAGGTAACTGAAGTTCGTGTAGCCAGATCCGAAGTCGTCAAGCGCGATCCGGCAGCCCGTATCGCTGAGACGCGACGTGGCTTTCAGGGCCTGGGCGAAGTCTGTCAACATGGCCGTTTCGGTGATTTCCAACTCTATCCGTTCGGGGCGGACGCCAGAGGCGCGCACGACCTCAAGGATCCTGTCGACCGACTTGGGCGAGAGCAGGTCCCGCGCCGACAGATTGAAAGAAATGCGCAGGTCATCCGGCCACGAGGCGGCGGCTTCGAGCGCTTTGGTCAGCAGGGTTGGCGTGAGGCTGGTGATGAGCCCGGACCGCTCAGCGGCGCGTATAAACACATCGGGTGGGACCTGTCCCAGCTTTTCGCTATGCCACCGTGCGAGCGCCTCGAAGCCAAAAATTCTGTTGTCCTGAAGGTCGTACTGCGGCTGGAAGGCCAGAGTCAGCTCCCGTTCACGATCAATGCCACGAAGGGCCTGTTCAACCGCTTTTGTGGAGCGGATGAGCTCTTCATGACCTCGGTCAAACAGAACGGCGATGCCACGGCTACGCTCCTTGGCTTCATAAAGGGCGTAATCGGACCGTTCAAGGAGCTTCGACGTGTTGCATTCACCTCGGACCCGCTCGGTAAAGCCTATGGAGGCTGACAAGTAGGCGGTTTCATTATTCAGAGTGTACGGTTCGGCCAAGGCCGCACACATGGCGTCTCCAAGGGCGCGCAGACCTGGCTCGTCTAAGCCCGGAATAATGACGGCAAATTCATCGCCGCCCAAGCGCGCCACGGTTGCCTGCTGGCCACAGCGTGCCTTAAGGCGTCTGGAGACTTCGACGAGAACCTGGTCGCCTGAGCTGTGCCCGTAGATATCATTGATGGGCTTGAACCCGTCGAGGTCCACCAGTCCCAGATAGAAGGCGCTGTCCTGGTCCAAATGTTCGTCGAGGGCTTTGAGAAAAGCGCGACGATTGGGCAAGCCTGTGAGGGAGTCGTTGGCGGCGAGCAGCACAGCCTTGTCGCGATTTTGGTCGGAGTTTATTTTCAGTTTGACGGCGCGCAACATGGCTGACCGTGTCACGCGTGACAGGCCGACCGCGACGACGAGGCTGGTGAAGGCGACCCATCCACAGTTTATCATCTGTGCACGGTCAAACCAATAGGTGGCTGCAAGCATGCCCGCGATCGACGCCAGTGAAGTGGTGTAGATTACGCGTGGACGGACGCCGGAGACGGCGAAGGCCGGCACCAGCAGTACCAGGTACATCAGTTTGATCGACTGATATTGCATGACAATGTCGAGAAGCGCGTTGCCAATAAAGGCAAAGCCCACAATGTGTCCGGTCATTTCCAGTCTGACAACAGAAGCCCGCTGACGATTGTAAGCCCAGAAGATAACGCAAAGAATCAGGGTCGCAAGGGAAACACTCGGAATAAGGCCTGGATCACCTGCCACACGATAGAAGACGGTGTTGATCGTGAAATATATGCCGGCGAAAACAAGAAAATAGCACATGCTCGTGCGCATGGTCGTCGCAAAAGCATCGTCAACAAGTTTGCTATTCGGCAGGGCATCTGTAGAAGACGGCTCCGCCCCCGTTAGCCATACACTGAGGTGGCAGTAAAGACGCGAAAACGCCGCGGCTGAAGACATCTTAAGAACCAAATTAACAAGCCTGATGTGTCTAAGTATCACCAATACGTGAAGGCCGAGATAAGGTAATTGGTTAAGTTTTTGATTAACATTTTAAATGCCATGGCGGTATTGCCCCGACTTTTGAAGGTCAAGGCGCAGGGATATCGACGCGTCCTGCACGCAAGGTTCACCTCATGCCAGAGCGTGTCGCTACGGGTAGGACTTGACGCTGAACAAGTGTTTGACGGGCATAGCCAAAGGCCGAACCCACGCCCAGCAAAACCGGGCCTGAGAAGGCTGCATGATCGACAAGGCGGGCAAGGTCATCAAGGGCGCCCGTCCGCATCTGTCCCTCAGGACGGCCAGCATTTTCGATGATGACGACCGGCGTTTGCTTTGAGCGTCCGGCCTTCAGCAGGCTTGATTCGATATGCGCGGCGTTATGGGACGACATATAGAAAACCAGTGAGGCCATCGGGTCGTTGAGGCTCTCATGGCGCAGGTCGATGGCGCCATCCTTGGTGCGGCCGGTCAGGAAGGTGACTGAGCGTGCCTCGCCGCGATGGGTGAGGGGGAATGAAAACTGTGCGGCGGCGGCGGACGCGGCGGTGACGCCCGGCAAGGTCTTGTGGTCGATGCCGTGCTGTTCGAGATAGAGGCGTTCTTCCTCGACGCGACCGAAGACAGACGGATCGCCACCTTTCAGCCGCACCACCTGCAGCCCCTTTTGGGCCAGCCTGACCATCAGGGCATTGGTCTTGTCCTGCGAGACGCTGAGCCGATCGCCGCGCTTGCCGACGCAGATCTTGACGCATCTTTGCGGCGCCAGACTGAGGATATCTTCGGAGACGAGCGCGTCATACAGCAGGGCCTGCGCCGTTTGCAGCGCCTTTAGCGCACCGAGCGTCACATGATCAATGTCGCCGGGACCGGCCCCCACCAAAGAGACAAAACCGTTATGCGGCATCGGCGGTTTCCTTTTTTGCGTATGTCAACAGGCATTGTTTGAGTTCGCCCTTGCACGATCCGCAGGACGTGCCGGCGGTTGTCGCTTCGCCGATGGCCTCCACGGTGAGCGCGCCTTCGGCGATGGCGGCGTTGATGGTCTTTTCGCCGACACTGCGACAGGCACAGATGATCCGGCCCTTATCCTGCACGCCGGGCAGGCGGCCGATCAGCAGGGCGGCGCGGTCTTTTGAATCAAGGACAAGATCGCCGAAGCGCTCCAGCAGCCAGTCGCGCGGCGGCAGGCGTTTATCAATGGGCGCGATGAAAAGAGCACGGGTCAGGCGACCCTCCTCGATACGGACGCGGCGGGTCAGGCCGGTGGTCACATCGTCCAAACTTTGGGTCATCTCGATCGCCGATATGTCCATCGGGGCTACGCCGGAGATTTCGAAACAATCGGCATAGGCGTGGCTGGAGCGCCGCCAGACGGCATCTCCGAATTCAGGCAGTTCCCCATCGAAATCGCGTGGCGTCATGAAAAAGCCGTGCCAGACTTCGTTATAGGCCGCCACGCCTGCCGGCGTGTGCTTGAATTCCGGCTGGCCGGACAGGGCATCGACCGCCGGATTGACCATCTGGTTTGAGCGCCCAAAAGGGGCAAACTGCTTCGTCCAGTGCATCGGCACGCAAAGATTGCCTTCGCGCACATCGTCGGTGACGCGGGCTTTCAGGATGGCTTCGCCATAGGCCGTGGTGATAATGGCCAGACGGCCATCTCTGATGCCGAGGCGTTTGGCGTCCTTCGGATGGATATCAAGCCGGGGTTCGCTGATGTGACGGTTCAGCTCCGGCGCCAGAGCCGTGCGGGTCAGGGTATGCCAATGATCGCGGACACGGGCGCTATTGAGGCTGAAAGGGAAGTCTGGCGACGTCGCATTTGCAGGGCCGGTGGCCTTGGGCGCGATCAGGCGGGCGCGACCGTTGGGCGTGGCGAAACGGCCATTAGCGAACAGACGATGTGTGCTGCCAGCCTTGGTGACAGGCCAGCGGGTGGGCGTCAGGGCGTTGTAATCGTCACGGCATAAATCCTTGAGTCCGCTTAGGTTCAGGAAACGCTGTCCCTTTTCAGAGTGCCCGGTGTTTTCAAAAGCGGTCAGGCCGGCGTGCTCGGCAAAGACGTCATGTGGCCCTTTCCAGGAGAAGGCGGCGTCCCAGCTGCTGTTCATGCGACGGGCGACGTCGGCGATGATGGACCAATCCGGGCGCACACTGCCGGGCAGGGCGGTCATGCGGCGCTGGCGCGAGATGACCCGTTCGGAATTGGTGACCGTGCCGTCCTTTTCGCCCCAGGCGGCGGCGGGAAGCTGGATATGCGCCATGTTCATGGTGTCGGTACGCGCCATGACATCGGAGACCACGACCAGTTCGCACCTGGACAGCGCCTCGTGGATCTTGTTGGTGTCCGGCATGGAGACCATGGGATTGGTGGCCATGATCCAGATGGCCTTGATCTTGCCCTGACGGACCGCCTCGAACATATCGACCGCCTTTAGGCCAGGCTTCGGTGCGATGGTGGGGGACTCCCAATAGCGTTGTACCAGTGCCTTTGAGGCGTCATCGAAATCCATATGCGCGGCCAGCATATTGGCCAGTCCGCCGACCTCGCGGCCACCCATGGCGTTAGGCTGGCCGGTGATCGAAAAGGGCGCGGCGCCCGGCTTGCCGATCTTGCCGGACAGCAGATGGGCATTGATCAGGGCCAGTCCCTTGTGAACGCCCTGGCTCGATTGGTTGGAGCCCATCGAGAACAGGCTGACCGTCTTTTCAGTATGCAGGAAGGCGTCGTAAAAGGTTTTGAGATCAGCCGGCGAGATGCCGCAATCTTGGGCGATGGCGTCCAGGCTCTGATCGTCTTCGCAAAGCGCAGCCATCAGGCGCGAATAGCCTTGCGTATGCTGGTCGATGAAGTCGTGATCGAGCGCATCCCGCGCGATCAGGTGGGCGCACAGGCCATTCCACAGCCGCACATCGGTCTGCGGCTTGATCATCAGGTGCAGGTCACAGGCTTTGGCGGTATCGGTACGTCTGGGGTCGATGCAGATACGCATCTGGCCTTCTCTGGCCTCGACGCGACGATAGAGCACCGGATGCGTCCAGGCAGCGTTATGGCCGGAAAAGACCAGTAAATCAGCCAGTTCGAGGTCTTCGTAGGTGCCGGGCACGAGGTCGGCGCCAAAGGCCTGCTTGTGGGCCGCCACGGCAGATGACATGCACAAACGCGAGTTCGTGTCGATATTGGCGGTGCCGATATAGCCCTTGGCCAGCTTGTTGACGGCGTAATAGTCTTCGGTCAGCAATTGTCCGGAGACATAGAAGGCCACCGCGTCGGGGCCGTGTTCATCGATGATGGCGTTGAAGGTGTGTGCCACCGTGTCGAGCGCTTCATCCCATGTGACGGCTTCTAACTGGCCATCTTGACGCATTTTCGGCTCAAGCAGTCGCCCCTCGAGCCCGAAGGTATTGCCAAGCGCCGTGCCTTTCGAGCACAGACGGCCGAGGTTGGCGGGATGATGTTCATCGCCCTTGACCGTGAGCAGACGGCCACCGTTCAGGACCGCCTTCACACCGCAGCCAACCCCGCAATAGGGGCAGGTTGTTTTCGTCGTAATGGTGGCGGCGGACTCGAACATTTATCAATCCAGTGGCGGTTGGTCTTAGTTCCCCTCGCCCCGCTTACGGGGAGAGGGATTAGAAATTCAGGCCGAGTAAAATGCGACCCTCTTCGATTTTCAGCGGCACGGTCGGGGTACAGCCCTTGCCGGCGTCGGCGCCCAAGGCCTCACCTGACTCCAGCGAGATCGACCAATTGTGCAGCGGGCAAGCGATGGCGCGGCCGTGGACGATGCCTTCGGATAAGGGTCCACCTTTGTGCGGACACTTGTCGAAGACGGCGTAGTATTCGTCGGCGACGGTGCGGAAGACCGCGATGGCGCCCAAGCCGGTCTCGACGCGGCGGGCGCTTTGCGGCGCGACCTCGATCGCCGCGCCGACATCCGTCCAGTTGATCATGACATTTAAGTTTACTGGGGCATTCATTCGGCCGGCACTCCATTTTGCTCTACCGCTTCGCTGCTAGAGAGCGATTGAATGGCGCCGTCGCGCAAATCGGCAAGCGGTGAAAAGACCTTGGCAGGCTCGGATTTCGGCGCGTGTTCGGCCCATGGATCGACCTGATAAACGGCCTGGCTTTCAAGGAAGCGGGCGACGAGAGCGGCGCGCATTTCCGGTTCGGCCAGGCGATCTTTGACGAATTGCAGGCCAACGCGCTCAATCCACGGCGCGGTACGTTCCAGGTACCAGGCGTCCTCACGGTAAAGCTGGACGAACGCCATCGACCATTCGATCGAACTCGCTCTCTGTGGCGACCTTGGTCAGCAGATCGGTGCCGCGCAGGTGGATACCGGCATTACCGCCGACGTGCAGTTCATAGCCGCTATCGACGCAGATGACGCCGAAGTCCTTGATCGTGGCTTCCGCGCAGTTACGCGGACAGCCCGAAACGGCCATCTTGAACTTGTGCGGCATATAGCTGCCCCAGGTTGCCTGTTCGAGCTTGACGCCAAGGCCGGTCGAATCCTGCGTGCCGAAGCGACACCATTGCGACCCGACGCAGGTCTTCACCGTGCGTAGTGCCTTGGCGTAGGCGTGGCCGGACACCATGCCGGCGGCATTGAGATCGGCCCAGACGGCGGGCAGGTCCTGTTTCTTGACGCCGAAGAGGTCGAGCCGCTGGCCGCCGGTGACCTTCACCATCGGCACCTTGAACTTATCGACGACATCGGCGATGGCGCGCAGTTCCTTGGCCGAGGTGAGCCCGCCCCACATGCGCGGAACGACGCTGTAGGTGCCGTCTTTCTGGATGTTGGCGTGGTTGCGTTCATTGACGAAGCGCGAGCGCGGATCATCCTTATAATCGCGCGGCCAGGCGCACAGCAGATAGTAGTTCAGCGCCGGACGACACGACGAACAGCCGTCGGGTGTGGTCCATTTCAGCGCCTGCATCACATCGGGCAGGGTCTTGATATTCTGCTCCATAATGGCCGCGCGGACATGTTGGTGGCCATGCTCGGTGCATGTGCACATCGGCTTCGGGCCGGTCTGTGCCTTAAACGCATCGCCCAAGGTGACTTTCAGCAGGCTCTCGACAAGGCCGGTGCACGAGCCGCATGAGGCCGAGGCCTTGGTGCAACCGCGGACCTTGTCGAGGCTGTCCGCGCCGCCGCAGATGGCTTCCACAACCTGCCCCTTGGATACGCCGTTGCAGCCGCACACTTCCGTGTCGTCGGGCCATGCTGCAACGGCGTCAGAAGGGTCCTGGCCGGCCAGGGCATGCGTTACGGCCTGACCGAAGATCAGGGTGTCGCGGATATCGGCGACATTGGCGCCGGTCTTGATCATGTCGAAATACCAGCCGCCATCGCTGGCTTCCCCGAAGAGGACAGTGCCGACCAGTTGGTCGTCCTTAATGACGATGCGCTTATAGACGCCGCGCGAGGGGTCGCGGAAAACAATGTCCTCACAGCCTTCGCCGCCGCCGAACTGGCCGGCCGAGAAGAGATCGACGCCGGAAACCTTGAGGCGCGTCGCCATTTGCGAGCCGGCATAGGCGCTGTCGATGTTCTTCTCTGTCAGGACATCGGCCAGCGTGCGGCACATTTCCCAGATGGGCGCGACCAGGCCATAACATTGGCCGCGGTGCTGGGCGCATTCGCCGATGGCGAAGATGTCAGGATTGGAGGTGCGCATCTGGTCATCGACCACAATGCCGCGCTCAACCACCAGACCGGACGATTTGGCGGGTTCGACATGCGGGCGGATGCCGACGGCCATGACCAGAAGCGAGGCCGGGATGATGCGGCCGTCTTTCAGCTTCAGGCCCTCGACGTGGGTCTCACCGACGATAGATTCGGACTGGGCGTTGAGCACCGAGATGACGCCGCGATCGAGCAGGGCCTTTTCGAGCAGACGGCCGGCAGCTTCATCAAGCTGGCGTTCCATCAGCACATCGACCAGGTGGATGACGGTCGATGTCATACCGCGCTTGGCCAGGCCATAGGCCGCTTCGAGACCGAGCAGACCGCCGCCGATCACCACGGCTTCACCGCCCTTATTGGCGGCCTGGGTCATGAGATCGACGTCCATCAGATCGCGGAACGCGACGACTCCTTGCAGATCGGCGCCGGGCAGGGGAAGCCGGATCGGATCGGAGCCCATGGCCAGGATCAGCTTGTCGTAATGGAGCGTCTGGCCATCGTGCAGGGTGAGGAACTTGCCGGCGGTCTCAATCGACTGCACCCAGTATCCGAAGTGCGTCTTGACGCCGTTGCTATCGTACCAGGCCTGGGAGTGGGTGACGATCTGATCGAAGGTCTTTTCCCCCGCCAGAACCGGCGAGAGCTGGATACGGTCATAGGTGGCGCAAGGTTCGGCCCCTACGATAGAAATCTCGAACCTCTTGTCATCCCGCTTGAGGATTTCCTCGACGATACGGCCACCGGCCATGCCGGCGCCGATGATGACGATACGCTCTTTGTGTGTGGTCATTACGCAAACCCTTTGAGCAAAAAAAAAGAGCCCCGAACCCTGCCACTCATTGCTGAGTAGCGGGTTCGGGACTCCATTGTCCTGATGGTGCGCTGCAAAAACCGTCATTGGTTTATAAGCGCGAATGTGATTGATCGACGGTGATCAGATCTTTGAGGCTAAGGCAAAAACGAAGATTGTCAACACGGAAAATAACGTTATTTGAAGTTGTGCAGTGCGTTAAATCTTGGCTTCGGTGGCGCCAAAGACGTGCCAGGTGGTGCGCCAGCGTTTCTTGACGTAGGTAAGGCCGGCAAGCGCCACCAGGGCCAGTCCGGCAAAGCCGAGAAGGCCGATCTGATAGCTGCCGGTGGCCTGCTTGGCCAGACCGAGCGATGCGGCGAGATAGAAGCCGCCGATGCCGCCGCACATACCGACAAGGCCGGTCATGACGCCCATCTCATTGCGGAAACGCTGCGGCACAAGCTGGAAGATCGCGCCATTGCCCATACCCATGGCACCCATGCCGAGGATCAGCACACCCATGGCGGTCCAGACGGTTGGCATACCGAAGCTGAGGACAATCAAGGCGAGCGCCGCGACGGTGTACATCACCGAAAGTGTGCGGATGCCACCGATGCGATCGGCGAGCGCGCCGCCTATGGGACGCACCAGCGAACCGGCGAAGACGCAAGCGGCGGTGAAGAAACCGGCGTGGATCGGCTCAATGCCGTATTCGACGTTGAAAAAGATGTTGAGCGAGGACGACAGGCCGACGAAGCCACCAAAGGTGACGCCATAGAAGAACATGAACCACCAGGCGTCGGGCGATTTGAAGATGTTGAGATATTGCGCGCCGGTCTTGGCAGGCGGCTGGTCGGGCGAATCCTTGGCCAGCAACTGGTAGATAATGAAGGTGAGGATCAGCGGAATGGCGACCAGACCGAAGACCGAGGACCAGCCGAACATCTTGGCAAGCGTCGGGGCAAACAAAGAGGCGAAGACCGTACCGGAGTTGCCGGCGCCAGCGATGCCCAGGGCAATGCCTTGATATTTCGGCGGATACCAGCGCGACGCCAGCGGTAAAGCGACGGCGAAAGACGCGCCAGCCATGCCGAGCACGACGCCAAGCGCCAGCACGCTGCCGTAGGAATTGATGTGCATCAGCCAGGCCGTCAGCAGGCCGCTAATGACGATAAGCTGGGCGATGGTGCCGGTTGTCTTGGGGCCGATGCGATCAACCAGAAAGCCGTTGACGAGACGGAGCAGGGCACCGGAGAGGATGGGGACGGCGACCATGAAGCCTTTTTCGGCCGGCGTCAGGCCAAGCGTCTTGGCGATCTGGACGCCGAGCGCGCCCAGCAATACCCAGACCATGAAGCTCATGTCGAAGTAGAGAAACGAGGAGAAGAGGGTGGGGGTATGCCCCGACTTGAGGAAGTCTTTGCTGATCATCGCTTTTTTCCCTTATGGAAAATAAAAAACGCCCCAAAACAGCCCGCCGGGAAACCGGTGCGGAATGTCATGAGACGTCATTGTCTATGATGAGGCCGGACGCACCGTCATTGGCTGTCCGGACCGAAAAATTGCGATCATCTTTGACCGTATAGCTCAAGATTGTTCAGAGATTGGCGTTCGTCAATGTCCGTTTGGATCGTAGGAGGCAAGGTTGCGCCGCGACGGGAATGATGGGTTAAATATATCACAAAACAGGCTTTGACAGCAGGCGTCAGGTCCTATGTCGTCGCTTGCGTGAAAAGGCTTCATGCGGTTTCAAATGCAATCACATTTCCGTGATTAACCGCAGCGAAACACTCCGCCATCGAATAACTCATTGGCAGGCATGACAATATTGTGCGGTTTGGCCGGAATCTCCCAGCCGGCGGCCTGGCCGCCTTCGGTTTTTTCATCGGCCTCCGGACAGTTTAGGCCGAGAGACGCGGCGGCTTCACGCCACAGGTCCGGGCGGTAGACATGGCGCGCCAACTGGTCGAAATCGTGCTCTGGCGTCAACATGCCCCATTTGACAAGCTGGCCCAGGAACCACTTGGCATGGCTAATCCATGGGAAGGTGGCGCGTTCGGGATCGAGGATCAGGCCTGATCCCCCGGCGGCTAGCGCCTGCTCGATCGCTTTCCACGGCGCGTTGACGTACGAGCGCCGGGCCAGGATGCGTATCAGGTCCTCGCTATTGGCCGGATCGCTGGCCCAAAGCGCCGCGCGCAAGAGGGCGCGGGTCAGGCCAATGGTCTCAGCCGGATGGGCTTCGGCCCAGGCGGCGCGCACGCCCAATACCTTTTCAGGCTTGAGCGTCCAGTAATCGGGATCGGAAAAGAGGATTTCGCCCTGACCGTTCAATTGCGCGGTTTGCGGCCAGGGTGAGCCTGAGCAGAAACCGTCGATCACCCCGTCTCTGAGCATATCGGCCATGCGCGAGGGGGGAACCACGATCCACTGCAGTTGCCGTTCGGGATCGAGACCGGCTGAGGCCACCCAGTGCCGCAGGACGAAGTGGTGCGGCGACCAGGTAAACGGCACGGCAAAGACCAGACGACCGAGGCCCTCCTTGCGCCGGCGCTCCACTTCGCGCGCCAGCAGGCGGCCGCTGCCGAGCAGGGTCTTATGCAGGTCGCCAGCGTCTTCGAGGCGGGCTTTCAGTACGGATGACACCACGACCGAATTACCGTTGGCACCCAGAGCCATGGGCGCAATGACGCGCCCCATGGAGGGACCAAGGCCCAGGGCGGCGGCGAACGGCATGGGGGCCAGGATATGGGCGGCGTCTATCAGACCATAGGCCAGCTTATCGCGGATATTTGACCAGTTGGCCTCACGGCTGAGCGTGACGCTTAAGCCTTCGGAGTCATAGAAGCCGAGCGCTTCGGCGACCAGCACCAGGGCAGCATCATTCAGCGGGTTATAAGCGATTTTCAGGTCTGTCATCAGTCTTCACCCGGTCCGTCTTTGGGGGGCGTCAGCAGGCCGCTGACGGCCAGTATATCGGCAGCTACGGCGTGGATCGGTCGCCCCGTGTCCATGGCATGTTTGCGCAGGGCCTTGTAGGCCTCGTCTTCGGAAAGGTTACGCGAACTCATCAAAACGCCCTTGGCGCGATCGATGACCTTGCGCGCCGCCAGATCCGCCTTGGCCTTGTCGAGATCCCGACGCAGGCCCTGGGTAAGGTTAAAGCGCTGGGCGGCGACCGTCAGGATCGACGACATTCGCTTTGGATTATAGCCGTCAACAATATAGGCCGCGACACCGGCCTCCAGCGCCTTGGCCGTCGCATTGTCGTCGGACCGGTCGACGAACATCACCACCGGGCGCGGCACCTGTTCATTGGCGACCTGCAGCGCTTCCAGCATATCGCGGTCAGGGCTTTCGCACGCAATGATGACCATGTCCGGGTCGAAATCGCGCAGCATCCTTAATTCAAAACGAGGGCCTTGCCGGACGATGGTTTCCTGCTCGCCGTGGTCCGAACGGATCCCGTCGGCCACAATGGCCGCGCGCGCTTCGTCAGGATCGATGATGAGGACGTTCATCCGTCGAGCTTAGTCCACTCGCAACTGCGAAGGCAATAGATGTGAGCGGACGCGCAAGGCTTAAGGGCGCGAAAGGATCAGAACGTGCGCAGCGGCTGACTTGAGCGGTCCGGCGATGTCAGGACAATGTGAACGGTAAGGGTGATCAGGGTGATAAGGAGCGTAAGACCCCCGGCGCTCACAAAGGCGGCGGGGTTTAACGCAATGTGGGCGTCAAAGGACCTCAGCCACCACGACATCAAAAGCCAGGATAAAAGGCCAGCGGCCAGGTTGGCGATCAGAAAGGGTTTAACGAAGGGCGCCACCCTGAGCCGGACAATATCCCAAAAGCGAGCCCCCAAGGCGTTGCGGATGGCGATTTCACGGCTGCGCGCCCGCGCCAGGTAGATAGACAGTCCGCTCAGGCCCAAAACGGACAGGCAGATACCAACAACCGAGAGCAGGGCGAAAGCCCACCATTGCTGCTTCATGTCCTGATAGAGATCGCTCAGATATTCCGAATAAAAGTAGCGGTAGATGGGATTGTAGTCCGGATATTGCTGTTGCCAGGCCCTATCAATAGCCGCGAGCGCCGCCGCTTCGTCGCCTGGCTTCAGCCTGACATTGAGGCGGGTGAAGGAAAACGACTGGTTGTCAAAAACCATCGGCTGCAAGGCTTTGCGCACCGTGTTGGTGCGCATGTCGTCGACCACGCCTATAACCGTTGACCGGATGTGAATGCGATCGGCCTCATAATCAAGCACGTGGCCAATCGCGTCGGCCGGCCGGCGATATCCCAGGGCCTCGACCGCCGAGCGGCTGAGGATCACCTCAGTCGGCGGCGTTTCGGCGTAGTAGACGCCGGAGAAGGGTCTGCCTGCCAGAAGGCGCACGCCGAACATATCGAAGAAGTTCGCATCAACCGATTGCCGGTTGAACTGGACACGCCGTCCGCCCGGCGCCACGGCCCAACCCGGTCGAATGTCCCTTTCTTCGGGAATAAAACGTGAGAAGGAGGCATCAGCGACGCCGGGAAGGGCGAGGATGCGTCGCTTGAAGTCAAACTGGTGAAGCGTATCGTAGGTGACGATCTGAAGAACGCGGTCTGCGTCGAAATTCAGCGCGGTTCCGGTGGCGAACATCCACTGCCGATGGACGACCTGTGAAGAAATCAGGAGTGTTATGAGCAGGGTGAACTGCACCGTTATCCAGCCAACGCGGCTAAGGTAGGAACGATTATGGGCGGTTAGGCCTGCCGCATAACCGTGTCGTGGCGCTGATAGAACGGTGGCCGGATAAAGGGCCCCCAGCATGCCCGTGAGGATCGCGCCTGTGACAAACCAAGCGATAAAGCCTGGTGACGACCAGAGCGATAGCTTCAGTCCCATGGGCGCATTGATGAACGGCAGCAACCTCTCGACCAGGGCAAGCCCCGCGGACAAAGCGATGAGATGAATAACAAGCGCCTCAAACAAGATATGTAAGAACAGGTGATGCCGCTGGGCGCCCAAACTGCGGCGCACCGACATCTCAGGGCTGCGTTCGTCGATTTGGGCCGTCATCAGCCCCGCCAGATTCGCCGCAGCGAGAAGCAGGATGACGGCGGAGACGGCGGCCATGGCAAAGACCGTATCCCTGTGGCTGCGAGTGACAATCTGGCTGTCAGCCTCCGGCTGGAAATGCACCTCAGGCAGCGGGGTGAGGGTGAATCTTGCCGGGAAATTACTGCCACTATGCCAACTGTCGGCGGCGATGCGTTTGACCGTATCGGCTGTCAGGCGCCTTCCCGGCAGGAGTTTCACGAAGGTATAGCACGACGCCCACTGCCAATCCGGGTTTTTGTCAAGCACAGTCAACATGCTGTAATCGCTGTGGCCAGAGACAAAAATTTCGCGGTCAAGGCTCGTATTGGCGGGGAAATCGGCCAAAACGGCCGTAACCTCGACAGGAGAGGCCCCGTTGATCAGCAAAATCTGCCCTACGACATCGTCCCGGCCGAAGTACCGCCGTGCCATCTTTTGGGTCAGGACCATCTTGAAGGGCTGGTCGAGCGCTGTGTCCAGTTTGCCGGCGACGGCCTTGAGGTGCAAGACGTCAAAAAACCTGGCGTCGGCCCAGTAGAGACGTTCCAGCGACGCGAAGCGTGATGATTTAACCGACCATTCGACCGGATGCAGCCGCACGGCGTCTTCCACGTCCGGCGCCCGGGCGCGAAGCCAGCCCGCCAGCCCGGCCGGGGATTTGTCATTGCTGACCAAAGGGCTGTTGGCGGGGCTGTAGACCGTGGTCACCAGGTATATGCCGTCTGCCTGCGGAATGAAGCGATCGAAACTGAGTTCGCTTGTGACGTACAGTCCGATAATGAGGGCGGCCGCGAAACCTATGGCCAGCCCGATAATGTTAAGGAGGCTTACCCCCCAGAAACGGAACAGCGAGCGGCATATATGGACAGGAACTCGACGCACGCAGACTCATAACAGACGGCGCCGTGTAAACTGGATGCGGCCGTCCAGCATTTCCACAACCCGTTCCGCCTGATCGGCCTGGCTGGGGGAGTGGGTGACCACGACCAGCGTACTGCCTTCCAGGTGAAGCGCTTTGAGAATGCCGAAAATCTGAGCCGCATTTTCCGAATCAAGATTACCTGTCGGTTCGTCGGCCAAAAGGATAGCGGGACGTCCGACAATCGCGCGGGCTATGGCACAGCGCTGTTGCTGTCCGCCGGACAGTTGCCGGGGCAAATGGTTGGCCCGATGGGCTATGCCGACGCGATCCATGGCCTCCATGATCCGGGCCCGCCGGTTTTTGTCGCGTTCGTTTCGGTACAGCAGGGCCAACTCGATATTGTCATAGACCGTCAGGCTGTCGATCAGGTTGAAGCTCTGGAACACAAAGCCGATATCCTTCGCCCTGAGTTGCGCAAGCTGACCGGGCGTACGGTCGTCCAGAGTGTCGCCGTCGTAGATGTACTGGCCGGATGACGGACGCTCCAGCGTCCCCAGTATGTTGAGCAGGGTCGATTTACCACAGCCAGAGGGGCCGCAAATGGCAACGAACTCGCCCGGTTCGATGTCGAGTGAAACGCCCCGCAACACCTCGACGCGTCGTTCCGGTGTTTCGTACGTGAACTCCAGGTTCTTAAGACTGATAAGCGGCATGGGAACGCCATACACCTTTGGCGGAGACATGAAACCTATAATGTCAGGACGCTTTAACATATTCCGAGCCTGTGTGGCGTGTTCCGGGGCGGCAGGGTTGGCCGACCCGTGACGGGAGGCAGCCGCAAGCCGTCAGGAGACCAACGCCTCGCTTTGCAGCGACGCGTTCAGGCGCTCAGCCGCCTGTTGCAACGCCGCCAGACACCAGGTGAGGCTCGGACTTGTGCTGGTTTTGATGTACGGAACGGTCAGGGCGGCCACGAACCGGCTCTTGTCGAAGATGGGGCACGATAGGTCGATAACATCGGGTAGGTACGGATTGGCAACCTTTGTGAACCCGGCTTCAGTTGCCGCCTGCACCGTTTTTTTCAATGAGGTCCATTGCGCGTCAATGGTCGTGGAGAGGCCCTGTGGCCAACTCGCAGGATCGGAATGTTTCATAAACGCCGTAAAAGCCAGCCCGGGAGCAGAGTTCGGAATATCGTAGCGGAATCCGATCGGGACGTTGATTCCGTAGGGGCCAGATGATTCTTGATGGCTTACGACCTGCATATCTGCCGCGATCGGAATCGACAGGTTGCACGATTGCGAAATGCTTTCGGACAAAGTGCACATGATGGGCTGAGCATGACTGAGCAATCTCTGGTGGGTATCGGCCGTCGACTGGATATGGAACAGCTTTCGGGTGGTCGCGTAGGCACCGTCCTTGCCGATCCGCGCCACGTAGCCGCGCTGCTCAAGGACGACCATCGAACGGTAAACCGACGAACCGGATATCTTCAAAGCGCTCGCAATCGTTTGTTGTGTCGCCGGTGTTTCGCAGGTGGCGAGATGCTCCAGAACCTTAAGCCCCAGGGTCAGGCCGCGTGAACCCGTGCTTGCTGATTTAGGCAAGACGGGGGCGGTCAATGACGTTGGTTCGCTCCGACGGACATTGTTTTGGCTTCTCATGCGCGTTTCCTTATGGTTACGGGCAGTCTAACACCGTAGGACGCCCGAACTAACATGCCAAAATCATTTGACTTTTTCTGCTTTTCGCGGACATTTAGACACCAACTGTCCACAGTGTCCGGATTCGTACATGCCCGCGCGCAAGATCTTGTTTATCGATGATGACCCCGGGGTCCTGAAGACGGCAGAGCTTTTCCTGCTGAAACTGGGTTACGACTTTCGCCAGGCCCTCAATCCCGCCGAAGCCTATGGTATTCTGAGTGCCGAACCTGTGGACGTCATACTTCTGGACCTGAATTTTTCGCGCGCGCAGATGTCAGGGGAGGAGGGACTGGCCTGTCTGCGCGAAATCCTGAGGCATGATCCTCATGCGGTTGTCATCGTTGTGACAGGGCACAGCGGATTGACCATAGCCGTTCAGGCGCTGCGGGCCGGCGCGAAGAACTTCGTCATGAAGCCATGGAACAATGCGCGGCTTCTGGAGGCCATCGAAGAGGCCATCGCGCAACGCGGAAACCCGCAACCTCCCGAACTTGCGGACGGGCTTGCAACGCTTGACGCTGGCGTGATCGTCGGGGCGTGTGATGCTTTGGTGCGCACGCGAGAACTGATCACGAAATACGCGCCCCTGACAGCCTCGGTTCTTCTGATGGGCGAGAGCGGAACGGGAAAGAGCCTGGTGGCTCAGGCGCTCCACCGCCAGTCGCTTCGCTCGGACGTGAAGATCCTGCAGGCGGCGAGCCTCACGCTTGCTGATGTGTCTGATCTGGCCAATATTACGAACGCGACCTTGGTGCTTGAGGATATCGATGGTCTTGCCCCTGACCTTACACAGGCCCTGCTGGCTGCGCTTGCCGACGCCAGCCGGCGTAATACCCGCTTTGTAGCAACGACCAGCCGGCACCATATGGAGATAGGCCTTCAAAAAGCCCTGCTTTATGCGCTGAGCACACTTGAAATGGTGCTGCCGCCGCTACGTGATCGGGGCCATGACATAGACCTGCTTTCCCATCATTTCGCCAGGGTTTTCGCCCTGCGGCAGGGGCTGGGCGCCCGAAGCCTGGCGCCGGATGCCATCATCGCTTTGCGCGGATACGCCTGGCCGGATAACCTGCATGCCTTGCGACGCGTTGTGGAGCGCGCGCTTGTAGCCTGTGATGGACCGGTGGCGACGGCGGCGGATCTTGATCTGCCAAGCGGCACAGCCACACCGGACCTGGGGCTCAATCTCGAACGTACGGAAAGGCTCGTCATTGAAGAGGCGCTGAGCCGCCACAATTTCAATATTTCCAAAGCGGCCATGGAACTTGGTCTGACGCGTCAGACCTTATATCGTCGGATGGCCAGGCATGGCCTTTAAGTCACGCCTATCCTTTCTGGTCACTGTGGCGGGTCTCATAGGCGCGTCCGCCCTTGTGACCAACGCGCTCCAAAACCAGCTTTGGGGCAATGCAGCGTTCGGCGTTCTCATCGCCGCGGGCTGTCTGGCATGCCTGATGAGCCTCCAGTCCCAGACCTTGCCGGATCCGCCGGTCCTGAACGTCGTCCGGCATGACCGCACGGAGCCTCTGACGGTGCTGATCGATCAGGTGCCCCTGCCGCTTCTCAGGTTCAGTGCCGCAGAAGGTTTGCAGGCGGTCAATCGGGCGGCGCGCAGTCTCTTCCGCACGGATGACCTGATTGCCGATCCGCCACAAAGCCTTATCGCGTCCGTCACCCGGACAGATCCGGGAATGCCGGGTTCGCTGACCCTGTTTGGCCGGACCTATGCGGTCGGCATTAGTGACTTCATCACCGCGCACTATACCATCCGACTTATCAGCTTGACCGACATCCAGTCCGAAATCCGCATGGCGGAGGCCACAGCCCTGCGCGACCTGCTCAGGGTGCTCAGCCATGAAATTATGAATTCGCTGACTCCGGTGGCGAATTCTGGCCGGAATCGCGCGCGACTATCTGCAGGATGAAACGTCGCCGGCGTCGCGCGACGCGCGCGACGCCTTGACCTTATTGTCGGAACGCGCAGGCGGCTTGGCGCGTTTTGTCGAGGCCTATCGCTCCATGGCGAGATTGCCTGAACCCGTACGCCGGCCGGTCGCGCTGGGAGCCTTGCTTGGCAATGTGGTTCTGGTCTTCCAGCAGAGTGAGGCCGCCAAAAGGGTATCCATCGAACTCGATCTGCCGCCGGATGATCCACAGCTTGATGTCGATGAAACCCTTCTTATCCAGGCGCTGCTCAATGTCCTGACCAATGCCGCCGAGGCCGCGGACTCCCTGTCCGGCGGCGGTCTCATTCGCATAGCATTGGAAAGCGACATTAAGGATATTCGCATTGTCATTGCCGATCAGGGTTGCGGCGTGCCGGAAACGCTTATCGATCAGATGTTTCATGCCTTTGTCACGACCAAGCCGAACGGTACGGGGACGGGACTGAATCTGGCGCGGCAAATCGCCCTGGCGCATGGCGGCGACCTGCTCTTTCTCGGCGCACAGGACACGTGGAGCGCGGTCTTTGTCTTTACCCTTCCGACGTCACCGAAATTGGCTGACGTCGATGAGCGACTCGGGCGCGCCTAAAGCCTTTGACAGGCCAGATACCGTCTCGATCAGGGTGGCGGCGCATTCCTCAAGACTTACGCTGAGTTTACTTTTGATGTGCGGGACTGTCATCACCGCCAGCACGCCGCGGTCGCTGAAGACCGGGCACGAAATATCCGTGATGCTGTCGGCGTAGAGGCTCGGAGCCACCAGAACCCCCTTGGCGCGGGCGCAATACGCCTGATCCTCGAAGGCTTCCCACTCAGGTTCAGTGACCGTTGGCTGCAGAGCGGCCCGCCATGCGTCACGCACCTTGGGCCGCTGGAAGGCGTACAATACGGCGCCTGCTGCCGTCCCGGTAATATTCTGCCGGAAACCTACCCGGATATGAAAACTGGGAATGGACGGCGCGTCCATCTGCCCCACCACGACAATCTGCTCATCCGAGGCGACAACGATATGGCAGGCTTGAAGGATATTCTCCGCGAGAGAGCGCATGGCTGGCATGGCGTGATCGAGGAGGTTTTTACTGATGCCGCGTGACATGCCCAGTGAAAACAGCTTGTTTGTCAGCTCATAGCCACTTTGGTTTTCAGCCATGGCGACGTAACCGCGGTTTTCAAGCACCTGAACCATGCGAAACAACTCGCTGACCGATTTGTTCAACTGCTCGGAGATCTGCTTCGGGGGCATGGGACGCGCCGCCGCCGCAAGCAGTTCGATGATATCGAGCCCCTTTTCAAGCGCCGGCGCACGATAACGGGCATCGCCGGCCTCTTCAGCGTCATCGGTTTCGGCCGTACGTCGTGCCATGGTCGAGCTTTTCGCGCCATTCGTCATTTTTGGTCTCGGGCTGCGGTCCTGATCCCGGTAGGCGATGGGTGATCGCCTGACCAAAACGACCAGAGTGTTATTAAGAGGTCATCCTATGAACATCATATATAAAAAACCATGTCAATTTCGGGGTCCGGCAGGGGCAATATAATTTAATCGAAAGTATGTCTAATTTTTATAAACAAAATAGTATTTTATATTTGATTTTTTCCAATGTCTACGGTAACCATATCAGGCGATATGAGTATGTCGTCGAGGTTTTATACTCCCTGGTTGGCCTCGAGTTGCATTTTGGCCCCCTTGTCCGAGCGCGAGGGGGCCTTTTTGATAGGCTATCGCGCAGCAAAGCCGAGACTCTTCCGGCTTAAGAGTGCCCTTGCAATTTACAAATAAAAATATAATTTACTTATGGCAGTTCCCGTAAATGTTACAATCAGGAACGCCTGCCCCTCAAGCCGAACGCATTGTGGCATATTGGTCCAAAAGCTTGCCAAATTCCTACCATTTTGTGTCTAAGACGCAACAGTCTTTCATTTTGAATATGAAACATCATTTTATTATTGAATTGTTCCGGTCATCAGTGGCTATTATCCTACAATAAGCGGACAGCTTTTGTGCCGCGATAACGAATAACGGGTCGACGATCGGCGTCAGTCCCGAACATGAGGAAACAGGCATGAAACAAGCGAGATTGAAGCTTTGGCTGAGCGTGGGCGTTTCCGCCCTGACGCTGGTGACGTTCGCAGCGTCCGCTCAGGCGCAGGAGGCACCCTCGGAGACCACGACGGACGCCACTGCAAAGCGCGATGATACGGTTGTCGTCGTTACGGCCCGCCGCAAGGCGCTGCAAAGCGCCACCGAGTTGAAGAAAAAATCCGACACCATGATCGATTCTGTGGTGGCCGACGAAGCCGGCCGTTTGCCGGACAATTCGATCACTGAGGTGCTGGCGCGCATTCCGGGCGTCACCATGAGCCGCTTCAATGGGTCTGGCGATTCCTTCCAGGTAGAAGGCTCGGGTATTCAGATTCGCGGCCTGTCAAATCCCAGCAGCATGCTCAATGGTCGCGAAGTCTTTTCCGCCAATGGCGGTTCCGGATTGATGTGGGGCGAGGTTACGCCGGAACTGATGGCTGCGGTTGACGTCTACAAGGCGACGCGTGTTGACCTGATCGAAGGCGGAACGGGCGGCTCCATCGACCTGCGCACCAAGATGCCGTTTGACTACAAAAAGCCGGCGTTTGAGGGGTCAGTCGGGCTCAGCAAGGGGGACCTGGTCGGGCGGTCCTCGCCGTCGATTTCAGCCCTTGTCACCAAGCGTTTCGACACCCCGGTCGGCGAAATGGGTTTCCTGGTCGATGTGGCCTATTCGAAATTCCTGTCCCAGACGGGCCATCTCAGCGTCGAGCCCTACTACAAGAAGCTCTACCAGGGCGAGGACCGCTACATGCCGGCGGGTTTCGGCTGGGGCGACGATCACTTTGAGCGCGAGCGCACGGGGCTTTATGAAGCCTTCCAGTGGAGGCCGAATGATCATCTGGTGATTTTCCAGACCTTCTTCCAGACCCACTACACCAGCAACAACAACGGCACGAGCGCCTGGCTGTCGAGCGATCGCCTCATGCCGACCTCCGGCGACGCCACCTTTGACGAAAACGGCGTTCTGGTCACGGCCGATCACATGTCGAATGCCTCCTTTAACGACGGCAGCGCTGGCTCTACCGTTGGCCAGGGCTGGCTTAGCGAAGATCAGCAGGTCGATTGTAACGCGCCCTATGGTCAACAGGCCACCAGTCTGGATTGGGGTGCGTCGCCTCCCAGCTGTGCGGTCGCAAACTCATCTGCCGGCAGCAGTCGGGGTTTCTCGACGACGGATAATATCACCCGCGACTTCAGCCAGGGCTTTACCTGGACGGGCGATCGTCTGCGTGCGCGCGGCGCTTTGCAGTTTGTCGATTCGTCGGCGAAATCCACCGGTATGTCGGCAGGTCTGTCTGTGCCCGTCACAGGCTTCAGCGTCGATCTGAGTGGCGATACGCCCAAGTTCCTGATCGATAATTCTCAGTCCCTGACCTCCCCTGCCAGCTATCAATGGAGTCAGATCAGTTGGCGCCCGACCAACAATCACGCCACGATGGTGGCTGCCAATCTCGATGCTGATTACGAACTGGGGGATGGCTTCTTCAAGACGATCAGCATGGGCGTTCGTGAAGCCAACCGGGTCGAGCACGACAATTATGATGGCACCTACTGGGCGTCCTTGGGGGCGGGCTGGAATGGATCGCCTGTAACCCATTTGTCCGATGGCCCAGCGGAAGACAGCGAATATTATGGCTTCGATAATTTCTTCCATAATGACGTGCCCGTTCCGGGCGTTTTCTATGTGCCGTCGTCTGATCTTCTGAAGTCCAATGACTTCGCGTACATCATGAATACCTATGGCTACAGTAACACCATAACCCTGGCCGACGGTACGGTCGTGCCGGTGACGCCTGAACAAGTTGTGCAACACAAGCATGGTGGGTCGCGCACGGCGGTGAAAACGGAGTCGGTCTATCTTATGGCCAAGTTCGGCAGCGAGACGGGACTTTTCGGCGTGCCCTATACGGGTAATGTCGGTATCCGTTATACTAAGACCTCTACCGAGGCGAGCGGCAACTTTGTCTTTGCGCAAAGTGATTTCTATATGAATCAGGCCGATGCCAATGCCGACTTCCAGGCTGATCCGACAGGCACCTTGACGCCGCGCGCCGTGCATCTGTCAGAAGATGTACAAAATCGCGTCGACGAAAGTGAAGATGCGCGCGCTCTGCCGGCGTTCAACATCAACTTCAAGCCGTCCGACACCTTCTTTGTTCGCCTGGCGGCCAACCAGACCATGTCGCGTCCATCCTTCTCGGACATCACGGTCGCGGGCAATGGATCGGTCACCACGCAGCTGAACGGTAACAACTATACCGAATCGACCCCTGGCGGAGAGGTGAACCACGTCTTCAAGCCGATCTTCGACCGCGTGACGGCCAGTATTGGCAACACGACGCTGAAGCCCACGATCGCCACAAACTTTGATCTTTCGCTGGAGTGGTACAAAAGCTGGAGCACGACGGCCCATCTCGCCTTCTTCCATAAGGATCTCAAAGATCTGATTGTCTTCGGTGACTCGGTCGTTCCCTTCCCTTACGACTTCACCAAAACGGACGGCACGGCTGTTTCGGGCGTGTCAACCCTGACGACCAGTCAGGCGACAAACGCCGATGAAAACGCAACGATCAAGGGTTTTGAATTTGGCGGTCGCACCTTCTTTGACAGCCTTCCCGGCTTCTGGAGCGGTTTCGGAATCGATGCCAACTTCACCTATATTGAAAGCCGCAACCCGGCGCCGAAAGCGTATGATCTGGATGGCAACCGCTTCTCCGCTCTGCCCGTCGTGGGTCTGTCGCGTTACACCTACAATCTGAATCTGATGTATTCGAAGGGGCCTTTGTATGTCGGATTGGCCTATAACTGGCGCAGTCGTTTCCTGATGGGCACCAATACCAACGGAACAGGCACGGTCGGCAGTGGCTACACCTACTGTTCGGATACTGAGGGCCATTGTGAGACCATCCACTATAACCTGCCGCTCTATGGGCGTGATTACGGTCAGCTCGATTTCGGCGCCAACTACAAGGTCAGCGACCGCATTCGGATTTCCGTGCAGGCCAGTAACCTGACAAACGAGGTAGCAAGAAGCGATATGGAGATAAAACCGGGCAAGTTCTACCCGCGTAATTACTATGAATCGGATCGTCGTATCGAGTTCGGTCTTAACTTCGCTTACTAAGTCTTAAGTCCGGATGGCTTTTCGCACCCCTTGCGCAGAGCCATCCGGCGCAAGATTTGGCCCCAGGTCCCCAGAGATTTCGAGACCGTATGTCGTGATAAAAGCCATTACTATTGTCGGAGGCGGTACCGCGGGCTGGGTAACGGCGAATTATCTCGCGCGTATGTTATCCAGTGACCGTCCCGGCGGCGTCCAACTCACCGTGATCGAAGCGCCGGAGATCGGCCCCATAGGGGTGGGCGAGGGGACCTTCCCCAGTATCCTGAAAACCTTGTCGCGTATTGGGCTCGATGAGCGCCTGCTGTTCACAGAAGCCGGTGCCACCTTCAAACAGGGCGTCCGCTTTGAGAACTGGGCGCGTGGCGACGACAGCTATTATCACCTTTTCCATCCGGTCAGCCGTCCGGGCGGCATGGATCTTCTGCCCTACTGGCTTCTGGGCGAGGGCGGCGGTCTGCCATGGGCCTCAGCCGCCAACCCCCAGGCACGGGTTATCGAGGGAATGCGCGGCCCCAAGCAACCGGGCCAGCCCGATTACGCAGGTACGCTGGCCTACGCCTATCATATCGACGCGGTTGCCTTCGCCGGTATTCTGGCGCGTCATGCGGTCAAAATGGGCGTCAAACATATCACCGACAAGGTCGTCGCGGTTCACCTCGATGCCGACGGGGCGATCAATCGGTTGGCGACGGAGAAAAACGGCGATCAACGCGCCGACCTCTATATCGATTGCACCGGCTTTCGGGCGCAGCTGATCGGTGACGCGCTGAATATCCCGTTTGTCTCGCGTCGTAACGAACTGTTCGTCGATCGCGCCGTGGCCATACAGCAGCCCTACGATAATCCCGCCGGGGATATACCCTCCTGCACAAAAGCCAGGGCGGAAAAGGCCGGCTGGATCTGGGATATCGGTCTGCGACACCGCCGTGGCGTGGGCTATGTCTATTCGTCGGATCATGGCTCCGAGGACGACGCGATAAAAACCCTGAAAGCCTATATGGGCCCCGGCGTAGAGGATATTGAACCCCGCAGGCTCGCCTTTGAAACCGGATACCGCAAAACCCAGTGGCACAAGAACTGCGTCGCTATTGGCCTGTCGGCAGGGTTCGTCGAACCGCTCGAAGCGACGGGGATCGGCCTTGCCGAAAGCGCCGGTTTGCTCCTGGCAGCCGTTTTGCCGTGGGCGGGGCCACTCGATGTCGCCGCCCGGCAGTTTAACGACAAGATGACCCGGCGCTTTGAAAATATCTTCGACTTTATCAAGCTGCACTATTGCCTGAGCCAGCGCCGCGACAGCGATTTCTGGATCGATAATTGCCGGGCGGAGTCTCTTTCCGATGCCCTGAAAGACCGCCTTGAACGCTGGCGCTATCGCATGCCGGACTTTATTGATGTGGATTACGGCCATGACACGTTCGTCGAAACCAACTGGCGACAGGTGCTTTACGGCATGAGATTTCCGACCGATCTTTCCGCGCGTCGAGACGCCTATCGTTATTTCGACGCGGCGCGCGCGGCCTTCCGCGAAGTCGAACGCCATGCCGACAAGGCCTTGCGCTTCCTGCCCAGCCACCGCGACCTCGTCGAAGCCATCTGTCGGAGTGGCCAACCTCCTGTTCGGTCAAATACCGTTGGCAGGGTGGTTACATGAAGCCTGAACCTATCCAACATGTGATTATCGCTGGTGGCGGCACGGCGGGCTGGATGACGGCGGCCGCGCTCAGCAAGGCCTTTGCCGGCAGTCCGATGAAGATCACGCTGGTCGAATCCGACGAGATTGGCACGATCGGCGTCGGCGAAGCGACCATCCCGGCCATTCATTTTTTCAACACGATGCTGGGCATAGACCAGGCCGAATTTATGCGCACCTGTCAGGCGACGTTTAAGCTTGGCATCGAATTTGTCGATTGGGGTGATATCGGCCGCCGCTATATCCACCCGTTCACCACCTACGGGCGCGATCTCAACAATGTCTTCTTTCATGAGCTTTGGCTGAAATACGCCGGGATGAAAGCGGCGGCAGGCGAGGTATCGACGCTGGACGACTATAACCTCTGTTGCGTGGCGGCGCGCAACAACCGCTTTACCCATCCGGTGGGCGGCGAACGTGTGCCGGTCGGGGCGATTAAATACGCCTTTCACTTCGACGCCAGTCTCTATGCCAGGTTTTTGCGCACCTATAGTGAAAAGCGCGACGTCACCCGCCTCGAAGGTAAGATCAGGGATGTGCGCAGCGAGGCCGAGACGGGTTTTTTGCAGGCCCTGGTTCTGGAAGACGGCCAGACGATCGAGGGGGACCTGTTCATCGATTGCACGGGCCAACGCGCCCTTCTGATCGAACAGTCCCTGAAAAGCGGCTTTGTCGCGTGGCGGCACTGGCTGCCGTGCGACCGGGCCGTGGCGGTGCCGTGCGCCAATGCCGCCCCGGCTGCGCCCTACACACGTTCGACGGCTGATACCGCCGGCTGGCGCTGGCGCATACCCTTGCAGCACCGCGTCGGCAACGGTTACGTTTTCTCCAGCGCCTTCATCGATGACGAGGCTGCGGAGCGCCGGCTGCTGGAGTCGCTGGACGGCGAGCCCCTGGCCGCCCCGCGCCGTATTCCCTTCGTGACCGGCCGGCGTAAGGCGTTCTGGATCAAGAATTGCGTGGCCATTGGTCTTGCTTCCGGCTTTCTGGAGCCCTTGGAATCGACCAGCATCCACCTCATTCAAACCGGTGTTCTGAAGCTGTTGGCTCTGTTTCCGGACAAGGGGTTCGAAGCCGCTGACATCGCCGCCTACAACCGCCATACTGAGGCCGAGTACGAGCGTCTGCGCGATTTCCTGATCCTGCACTACAAGGTGACACAGCGGGACGACACGCTGTTCTGGCGCTATTGCCAGGCTATGGAGGTGCCGGACTCGGTCAACGAAGCGATTGAGCTTTTCGCCGCGCGCGGCCGTATGCTCGTTACCGCGGACCATCTTTTCACCGGTGCGAGCTGGATGTCGGTCATGACAGGGCAGGGCCTGACACCACGCGGTTACAACTCGCTTGTGGATACGATCCCGAACGCCGAACTTGAAGCCCATATGCGCTCCGTGCGCGACTATATTGCACAGACCACGCAAGCCATGCCGTTCCATCATGACTATGTCGCCCGCTTCTGCCGGGAGACGCAACATGCCGACTGAACCTATACGTCGCGTTGTTATTGTCGGCGGCGGAACCTCCGGATGGATGGCGGCGGCGGCCTTGACGCGCCTTTTGGCGGCGTCCCAGGTGTCGGTGACCTTGGTTGAATCCGACGACATCGGCACAATCGGGGTGGGCGAGGCAACGATCCCGGCGATTCAAAACTTCAATACCATCCTGGGCCTTGATGAAGCCGATTTCATGCGCAAGACCGGTGCGACCTTCAAGCTCGGCATAGAGTTCACCGATTGGGGAGGCTTGGGTGAGTCCTATATCCATCCCTTCGGGACCTACGGGCTTGACCGTCCTGAGGTGAAGTTTCACCAGATGTGGCTGAAATTGCGCGAACACGCTGCGGATGTTGGCGAGATCAGTGATTACAATCTAACGCTTATTGCGGCGCGGATGAACCGTTTTGGCAAGGCAAAAGCCAAGGGGGGGCTCGCCGCAAGCTTGCGCTATGCCTATCACTTCGATGCGGCGCTTTACGCCCGGTACTTGCGCGCCTATTCAGAAGCGCGCGGCGCCCTCCGGATCGAAGGTCTGGTCACTGAAATCAGGCAGGACGAGAAGGGTTTCGTCACCTCGCTGGTCCTCAAGGACGGGCGCACACTTGACGGCGATCTCTTTCTTGACTGCAGCGGTTTTCGTGGACTCCTGATCGAGCAAACGCTGAAGGCGGGCTATGTCGACTGGACCCAATGGCTGCCCTGTGATCGTGCGGTCGCCCAGCCGTGCGAACAGGCAGGCCCTCTGCTGCCTTATACGCGCTCGATGGCGGACGCCGCCGGCTGGCGCTGGCGCATTCCCCTGCAACACAGGGTGGGGAATGGTTATGTCTATTCCAGTGCGCACCTTGATGATGAGGCCGCCGCCGCCAGATTGCGGGAGACCCTGGATGGCCGCGCCCTGGCGGAACCTCGCTTCCTGCGGTTCAAGGCCGGCCACAGGCGGACATTCTGGGACAAGAATGTGGTCGCTATCGGTTTGGCCGGGGGATTTATCGAGCCGCTCGAATCGACCAGTATTCATCTGGTTCAGGCCGCCGTCACACGGCTGATGCGCCTCTTCCCCGACCGCGATGTCAATCCGGCCTTGCGTGATGAATTCAACCAGGCAAGCCGTCTCGAATACGAGCAGATCCGCGACTTCATCATTCTGCATTATAAAGCGACCAAGCGTGACGACACGCCCCTCTGGCGGCAATGCCGCGACATGGATGTGCCGGACAGCCTGAAGCACAAGATGGAACTGTTCCGCGACAGTGGCCGCATCTTCCGCTTTAAGGACGATCTGTTTACCGAAGATAGCTGGATGGCGGTGATGCTCGGTCAGGGCATCACGCCCGTCAGGCACGACCCCGTTGCGGACAGTATACCGGCGAACGACATGAAGACCGCTATTCTGGTGCTCAGATCGGCCGTTATGAAGGCAGCTCAGGCCCTGCCGGGTCACGCTGACTTTATTCAGTCCTACTGCCCGGCAGACCTCTGAGGCATTTTAACAGGTACTTGCAATGGAACGAAACATGATGACGCGCCACGCTACACACTCTGGTTTGCCTCTTTGTGCACTGATTTTGGCAGGTGTCATGACATGTCTGGCGCCCTTGGCGCAGGCCGAGCAGCGTTCCTTATCGCAGGACTGGTTGTTTCAAAAAGGCGATGTTGCCGAAGCGCAGACGTCGGCGCTCAAGGATCAGGCCTGGGTGCGCGTTTCGGTGCCGCATGACTGGTCTATTATGGATAAGCCGGATGGCAGCCCACCGTTTGACCCGAAGGCTGAGGCCGGGCAGGATTCGGGTTACCTGCCGGGCGGGATCGGCTGGTATCGCCGTCATATGACACTGGACGCCGCCGACGCCGCCAAAATCATCCGCCTGAATTTCGAGGCGGTCTATATGGACGCCGATATATGGCTTAATGGCAAAAAAATCGCCAGCCATGCCTATGGCTACAGCGCCTTTACCGTCGATCTGACGGGGCTGGTTAAGGCCGGGGATAATGTCATCGCCGTGCGCATCAACCACGCGGATCCGTCGTCACGCTGGTATGCCGGATCAGGCATCCTCCGGCCGGTGACGATGGACGTCCTCAACTGCGTCCATATCGAGCCGGACAGTGTTTTTATCACCACGCCGGTCGCCACGGAGGCTCAAGGTGTCGCCAGCATAGAGGCGACCACGGCCAATTGCGGCGCTAAAGCCCAGGCGGTTGAACTGGTGTCCCGCCTTGTCTCATCAGATGGCCTGATCGTAGCGCAGACCAGCGAAAAGCAAACGGTCGCGGCTAAGGGACAGGTTCAGTGGCGTCAAAAGCTGACGGTTGACCATCCAAAACTGTGGTCGATCAAGACGCCGAACCTTTACCATCTCGAGCAGGAGGTGCGGGTAGCGGGCGCCACGGTCGATGAGCGCCGTACACGGTTTGGCATGCGCACCCTTGAGGTGGACGCCGCCCATGGCTTGCGCGTCAACGGCAAACCTGTGGAACTGCGTGGCGGTAATATCCATCATGACAACTACATGATCGGCGCGGCGGGCGTTGTGGATGCCGATGCGCGCAAGGTCGCCCTGCTGAAAGGCGCCGGTTATAATGCCATACGCAACGCCCATAATCCGGCCAGTCAGGCCACACTCGATGCCGCCGATGAACTCGGTATGCTGGTCATCGACGAAGCCTTTGACAGTTGGCACACCAGCAAACGCCCGCAGGACTATACGCGCTTTTTCGTCACCAACTGGGCCCGTGATATCGATAGCATGGTGATCAGTGGACGTAATCACCCCAGCGTCCTGTTTTGGAGCATAGGCAATGAAATCCCGGAACAGGGCAAGCCGCAAGGTATCGAAACGGCGCGTCAGTTAAATGCCCGCGTCAAGGCGCTGGATCCATCGCGGTTGGTGACGCAAGGCGTTAATATCGGGCCGCCCGACAGCACCGGCCAGTTCGCAGAACTCGATGTCGCCGGCTATAATTACCAGCCCGATCAGTTTGCGCTCGATCATGCGCGGTTTCCCAACCGCGTGATGTATACCTCGGAATCGACCTCGAAAGAGGCCTATCGGTACTGGCAACCCGTTGAAAAGATGCCCTCGGTCATCGGCGATTTCGTCTGGACGGCGTTTGACTATATCGGCGAGACCGGGATTGGTTGGATGGGCTACAGTCAGGACTGGCAAATACTGGGGCCTTACCCCTGGCATCTGGCCTATAGCGGTGAAATAGACGTGACCGGCCGCAAGCGTCCGGCGGCCTATTATCGCGAAGTGCTGTGGAAAACCGGCATTGATCCGATTTCCGCCTTCGTAAAACAGCCTGAGGGCACAGAAGACCTGCCGGACCGTCACCTGTTCCCGATTACGCCGCCCCACCTCGACTGGTCCCTGGATGACGTGCATCCAAGCTGGACCTGGCCCGGCCAGGAAGGCAAGCCGGTTGAGGTCGTCGTCTATTCGGAATATCCGGACGTTGAGCTGTTCCTCAATGGCAAGAGCCTGGGGCGCAAAACGGTCGGCGCGGAGTCCAAGGCCGTCTATGCCGTACCCTATGCGCCCGGTGCGCTTGTGGCTGTGGGGTATCAAAACGGCAAAGCCGCCGGGCGCTGGGAATTGCGCACGGCAGGGGCAGCGACCGATGCGCGGATGAGCCTCGACAAGACGCAGATCAAGGCGGATGGTCAGGCCCTGTCCTATGTTACCATAGCGCTGGTCGATGCAAAGGGCGCGCCCATCTATGCCCGGGCTGATGATCGCCAGGTGCAGGTGCGGGTCACGGGTGCCGGTCGCCTGGCCGGTATAGGCAATGGAAATCCTCAGGACGCGGCCAGTTTCCAGTCGGGCGATCGCAAAACCTTTCATGGCCAGGTTGTAGCCGCCGTTCAGGCGGGCACGACGGCCGGTCTTATCGAGGTGGAGGTCAGCGTCGAGGGCCTGCCATCCCGCAAGATATGGCTACATGCCCTATCGAGGTAGGCACTTATCAAAACGAAGTTTTTAGGCTTGCTGAGGGATGAAAAACCTATGGTTTTTTGCTATTGAAATGTCATTTCATATATGCGAATGATTTTTGAAAAATAGCAGCGTACCGGCACCGACAATAGCCGCCAATCGTTTGCAGACAACAGGATGCCGCAAGCGTGCGGCCAAGGGAGTTAAACATGCGGATCAGTAAACGTAGCCTGTTGGCAGGCGCTCCGATTTTGGCGACCTTGGGTCTGGCCGCCGCTGTGCGGGCTGAGGCCGATACGACGGAGGGCGCGTGCGCGCCGGCATCCAAAGTGCCCGATTACAAGCTGCCCATCGCCAAGGGGCCGTTCCAGCCAACTGTGGAATCGCTCGAAACCTATGAGGCGCCGGAGTGGTTCCGTGATGCCAAGTTCGGCATCTGGGCGCACTGGGGACCGCAGGCTGTGCCGCGTGCCGGTGACTGGTATGCCCGCTTCATGTACGTGCCCGGACATCCGCATTATGACCAGCATCTGAAGGCCTACGGCCATCCCTCCGAATTTGGCTACAAGGACATTATCCCGTTGTGGACGGCGGAAAAATTCGATCCCGAAGCCCTTATGGATAAGTATGTAGCCGCCGGCGCCAAGTATTTCGTCAGCATGGGCGTCCACCACGATAATTTCGATCTGTGGGATTCAAAACTGCATCGCTGGAACGCCGTGAAGATGGGACCGAAGCGTGACGTGGTGGGCGAATGGAGCAAGGCCGCGCGTAAACGTGGCCTGCGGTTTGGTGTATCGGAGCATCTGGGCGCCAGCCACAACTGGTTCTATACCAGCCATCAGTTTGACCGCTTCTGGCCCAAGATGGGGGTCAATTATGACGGCGCTGATCCGAAATTCGTCGATCTTTATCATGACAATAGGGGCGAAGAGTATCGCGGTGATGCGGTAAGCTGGTATACAAAAGATCCCGCCTATCATCAGCTTTGGTATAATCGGATCAGCGATCTGATCGACTCCTACAAGCCGGATCTGCTCTATTCTGACGGCGGCCTGCCGTTCGGCGTGGTCGGCCGTTCGCTGGTGGCGCACCTCTATAACGGCAGCACCGATCAAAAGGGCGCGGTGCAGGCCGTCTATAACTGCAAGGACCTGGGCTCGGGTGAGTTCCATGCCAAGACCTGCGTGCAGGATGTCGAGCGCGGCGTGCTCAAGGGCATCAACCCGCGGCCGTGGCAAACCGACACCTCCAACGGCGACTGGTTCTACAGCGACAACTATAGCTACAAGACCGCGCCGCAGGTGATTACCATGCTGACCGACATCGTCAGCAAGAACGGCAATCTGCTGCTTAATGTCGTGCTCTATCCCGATGGCAGCCTGCCGCCGGAATCGCAGACCCTGCTCGATGAGCTGGCGGCGTGGATGAAGGTCAATGGCGACGCTATTCACGGCACGCGCCCGTGGCATAGCTTTGGCGAGGGGCCGACGGAAACGGTCGATGGCGCCTTCCGCGAAACCAATGACTATACGGCGCAGGATATCCGCTTCACGACACGCGGCGATAAGCTGTACGCGATCACCCTGGGCGAGCCCGTGCAAAGCGTGGCCGTGAAGGCGTTGGGCAAATCAAAGCAAGGCGCTAAGACCGTGCGTGGCGTCAAGCTTCTGGGGGTCAAGAAGGCGCTTAACTTCCGCCAGACGGCCGAGGCGCTGATCATCGACCTGCCGGCCTCCCTGCCGACGCGCCATTCCAGCGCGTTTGAGATCACCTTTCGCACCTAAGCCTCAATCTTTTTTATCGGCTTCGTGTGCCCAGCGTGGCACCGGCCATGTTGTATAGTTTTCAGGAAAACGCCTCATGAAGCTTAAAGCTCTTCTTATCAGCACCGCCGCCTTGTTCGCAGCGATCACCGGGGTGGCCTCAGCCCAAAGCGCCGCGGGGCATCCGGACTGGCCGGGCGCCGGACAACTCTACATCGGCGCAAACTATCAGCCGGTCGATCGCACGCCGCAACAGATTCATCAGGACATAGCCCTGATGAAAAAAGCAGGCTTTACCGTCGTCAGAATGGGTGACCTGTCGTGGGATTATTTCCAGCCGGCTGAGGGTGTCTTCACCTTTGAAAAGTTCGATGCGGTCATCGCCGAAATGCACGCCAATGGCATCAAGGTCATTGTCGACATTCCGGGACAGCCGGCGCCGATGTGGCTGCACAAGAAATATCCCGGCGTCGATCTGGTGGCTCAGAACGGCACCCGGCTCTATGCCGCCGAGCGCTACATGGACGATACCAGCGATCCGGATTATCGCCGGCTGGCCCGGGATCTCGCCGAGGCCATGACCAAGCGCTACGGCAAAAACCCGGCGGTCATCGCCATCGGGTACAATAACGAAATCGGCAACGGCTTCATGTCCTACTCGCCGGCCGACCGCACGCGCTTCATTGCCTGGTTGCAGAAGAAATATGTCACGCTGGAGGCTTTGAACAAGGCGTGGGCAACCCAGCGCTGGGCTCGTACCCTGACCGATTGGGATCAGGTCGAATTACCCTACGGCGAGGGCCCTGGCCCCTTTGAGCGTTACCTCGATCTGCGCCGCTTCTGGTCTGACGTCACTATAGACAACCTGATGGATCTGGAGCAGGCGCGCCGCCGCAACGCGCCGGACAAGCCGACGATCTCGAACCTCTGGGATTCAAGCGATCGCAAGGGCTTTGACTATCTGTCGACCTACAAGACCTATGTCAGCTACGGGTCGTATGGCTTTTACAATGGCGACGCGATCAGTGGTGGCTTCGAGACGATGATGATGAAGGGGGCGCTGACGACCCCGAGTTGGTTCAATGAGTTTCAGGCGGGCGGCGGGGGCTATTACGGCACCAAGGGCCGGTCGCGCATGTGGGCCTATTTCGGACTGCTCAACGGCGGTCAGGGTATGTTGGCCTGGACCTTCAACAGCCATCTGGGCGGTGAGGAGCAGGCTCTGTTTGGCCTGATCGATCACGATGACACCCCGTCGTGGAAACTCGATGAATGGGGCGCGATGGCCACGGACTTCAAGAAGCTGCAAAAAATGGGTTTCCCGCGCAAGCTCGAGCCGCAGGCGGCGATCGCCTACTCGTTCGAATCAAAAGTGGCGTCCAGTCCCAATGGTCCGTCCAACACGGTCAAGCAATACATCACCACGCCTTACATGGAGCAAAAGCACAACGCCTTCGCCCCGCTCTATAACGACAATATCGACGTGGCCGTGATCAACATCGCCCATGAGGATCTCAGCCAGTACAAGCTCGTGGTCGTGCCGGGTGAATACCTGATGACACAGGCCTCAGCCGATGCGATCCGTAACTATGTCAAGGCGGGCGGTACGGTCATCATGACGGCCTTCTCGGCCAAGGTCAATGAGCACAACCAGTGGTTCAACACGCCCCTGCCGGGCCGTTTAAGCGATGTTTTCGGTCTGAAAACCAACGCCTTCTATCGCAACTATGCGCCGCTGACGGGCAAGATTGGCGACAGCGACTTCACGACCACAATCAACTTCTATGAAGTGCTCGAACCCTCGACGGCAAAGGTCATGGCGCGTTTCTCCAATGTCGAGGGATCGCCGCCGGTCATCACGGTCAACGCGTTCGGCAAGGGGCAGGCGATCTATGTCGCCACACCGGCTCAGCCGTCAATCATGCAGCCTTTGTACCGCAGCCTGTACAAGCAACTGAAGATCGTGCCGGGACCGAAAACACCGGAGGGTGTTTATGCCCGGGTCGTCGATGGCCGCACACTTTACGTCAATGCGTCTTACGGCCCGAAGGATGTCGTTCTGGACGGCCAGGGCACCAGCGTCCTGACCGGCAAGACATGGAGCGGAACCCTCCACCTCGATGCCGACGGCGTTGAACTTCTCCAATAAGACACTACACTCGCCATCATCTGCCTCCGTCAACCATTGGATCCTCCGCAATGACACCTCACCTTTCCCGGCGCTCGCTGGTTTCCCTGATCGCGCTTGGTGCGGCCCTGCCGGCGACCGGCGCCCTCGCCAAACCGGCGGGCACGCGCCTTGTCGACCTGGATGTCCGCCAGGCCACCCGACCGATTGACCGCTTCTTTGACCTTTCGGTCGGCGCCGACTATTCGGGTACGACGATTCGTGACGCCAATCTGGCGCAGCTCAAGATCACATGTGATGAGCTGGGCTTCCGCTACATCCGCCTGCACGACATCTTCCATGATGATCTCGGCACGGTGAAGATGGTCGATAACAAGCTGGTCTATGACTGGACGAAGATCGACTATCTCTACGACGCCTTCCTGAAAATGGGCATCCGGCCCTTCGTCGAGCTGGGTTTCACACCGTCGGCGATGAAGTCATCCGACCAGACGATCTTCTACTGGAAGGGCAATACCTCGCATCCGCGCCTCGATCTGTGGGAACAACTGATCGATACTTTCGCGCGTCACCTGATCGCACGTTATGGCATCGACGAGGTGCGGAGCTGGTATTTCGAGGTGTGGAACGAGCCCAATCTCGATGGTTTCTGGCAGTATGGCGACCAGGAAGCCTATTTCGCGCTTTATGGCGTCACGGCCCGCACGCTCAAGGCGGTGGATGCAAAACTGCGCGTGGGCGGCCCGTCAACGGCGGGCGCCGCCTGGGTGCCGGAGCTTCTGGCCTACGCCAAAGCGACCAACACGCCGGTCGATTTCGCCTCCACCCACACCTACGGCGTCGATTACGGCTATCTCGATGAAGAGGGCAAGATGGATCTTCAGCTATCGAAGAATCCTGACGCCATTATCGCTGATGTCCGCAAGGTCCGGGGTGAGATCGAAGCCTCGCATCTGCCGGGTATGCCTTTGTTCTTCACCGAATGGAGCACCAGCTATAATCCACGCGACCTGACCCATGATTCCTACGTCGCGGCCCCCTATATCCTCAGCAAGCTGAAGGGCACGCAAGGCCTTGTCCAGGGGATGAGCTACTGGGTTTATTCCGATCTGTTCGAGGAGCCGGGCCCTCCGGGCAACGCCTTCCACGGCGGCTTCGGCCTGATGACCAAGGACGGGATCCGCAAGGCCTCCTGGTTTGCCTACAAATACCTCCACGCCCTGCGCGGCCATGAAATCCCTGCCGCCGACAAGCAGGTCTGGGCCTCCTATGATGGCGCCTCGGTATCCGCCGTCGTCTGGGACTACCAGCTCCCCGACCAGAAGGGCACCAGCAACGGGACCTTCTACAGCAAGCTGGTGCCAAACGCAGCCTCCGCGCCGGTCAAGGTCAGGCTGAGCGGTCTCAAGCCGGGTACATACGCGCTGACGCTTCGCCGCACGGGCTATAAGCGCAATGACGCCTACAGCCATTACATCGCCATGGGCTCCCCCAAGGATCTGACCCCGGCGCAACTGGCGACCCTGCAGGATGTCACCCGCGATCAGCCCGACAGCGTGCGCACCGTGACGATCGGTGCGACCGGAACGGCCGAGGTAACTCTGCCGATGAACAGCAATGACATCGTTCTGATTACCTTGACGCCCCAGGCATAAAGCCGCAGACGACGGCCCTGACCCATATAATATTTAACAAAAAAAGACGGCGGGGTCTGGCTTCGACCCCGTCTTACACACGGGAGCACCATGAAACCTTCTTTCGACAGCAACCGCCGTAAGCTGGTTATCGCAGCGGGCATCAGTCTTCTGCCACTGGGGGGCGCCGTTTGCGGGGCAGCGTCAGGCGGTGTTGTCACACGTGATGACGGGGGGGCGGGCGCCTCATCGTCTTCAGGCGGACTGTACCCAAGCTACAATACCCGCCCTAAGGCGGCGGACGCGTCCGGGATGACGCGTTCGGCCACGGAGATCGCCGCGCGCATCAAGCTCGGGCTTAATATCGGCAATACCCTTGAGGCCATAGGTGGCGAAACCGCCTGGGGCAATCCGCTTATCTCGCAGGCACTGATTGACACGGCCAAGGCCAAGGGCTTTGACGCCATTCGACTGCCATGTTCATGGAATCAATATGCCAATGCCGCCACGGCCGAGATCAGCCGCACCTGGCTTAATCGCGTCAAGGACGTCGTTCAGTATTGCATCAATGCCGACATGTACGTGGTGCTCAACATCCATTGGGACGGCGGCTGGCTTGAAAACAACGTAACACCGGCCGCGAAGGACGGTGTCATCGCCAAGCAGAGGGCGTTTTGGGAGCAGATCGCTACGCACTTGCGCGACTATGACGAGCGGCTTGTCCTGGCCAGCGCCAATGAGCCCAACTGCGAAACAAAGCAGCAGATGGAGGTGCTGTATGCTTATCACCAGGCCTTCATCGACACGGTCCGTTCCACCGGTGGCAGGAACGCCTATCGCACCCTGGTGCTGCAGGCGCCCAACACCAGTATCGATAATGCCGCCGCCCTCTGGTACAAGATGCCGGTCGACAGCGCTACCAACCGCCTCATGACCGAAGTGCACTTCTATACACCTTTCCAGTTCGCGCTCATGACGGAAGACCAGAGCTGGGGAAAGATGTTCTATTACTGGGGCAAGGACTATCATTCCACGGTTGAGCCCGACCGCAATACGATATGGGGTGAGGAAGATAATGTCGATCAACAAATGGCCATCGTGAAGCGGTTGTTCACCGATGCCGGCGTCCCCGTCATTCTGGGGGAGTATGGCGCTATTATCCGAAGCACGCCTAAGGACCTGGAACGGCACCTGGCTTCGCGCGTCCATTGGCTGAAGTACGTCACGCAGAAAGCGCTCGCGAACGGGCTCTTACCCTTCCTGTGGGACACCGGCGGGCTTATCGATCGCAACACGCAGGCCATTCTCGACCCGCGGGGACTGGACGCCGTCCTTTCAGGTGCCGGCAAGATATAGGCACGCGCAGGCCTGATTGATCTTTGTCTATTCAGGTAGATGCGTCTTGATGCTTTAACAGAAGCGGTATAATAATGATTTGTACTATTTATGATTTTTCACGTATATTCACTATTAAATCTCGTGTTTCAGCGTATTCGAGGTAATATTTATGTGGAATATTTTCTCTAGATGAATGTCGCATACATGTGCATATGCGACATTTATTTGAAATTGTGTCGCTATATGCAACACCTTATTCATGAAGGCCCTGTGTTTTGAATTATTTAAACTTGTAAGCCTTCCACGCCTTAAGACCCCATTAAGCATATGGGTATGTCCTTCCTACACGCACCAAGAGGCGGCTGGAGGAACATATGAATATCCACTCTGTTAAGACCAAGATCGTAGCCCTGTCAGCCCTGTGCCTTTTGGCTGCAACGGGTGCTCTGGTCGGCTATGGTATTTTTTCCTCTGGAAAAACGACGCATTTTGTCAACGAAAACGTACAGGGCTTGCTGGACAAAAGTAGCAGCGAGTCCCTGACGCGGCTGGCCTCCGCCCAGGCCGGGACGGTCCGCGCGGAAGTCGACACAGCCTTTTCCTCAGCGCGAAACATGGCGCGCAGCCTTGAAGTGGTCGCAGGTCCAGATGGTGCGCCAAAGGCGTCGCGCCGCCGCCAGCTCAATGACATTCTTGTGGGCGTTCTTAAGGACAATCCGCGCTTCAATGGCACCTATAGCGCCTGGATGCCCAATGCGCTGGACGGCGCTGACGGCGCCTACGTCAATCGCAAGGAGATGGGCGCCGACACCACAGGTCGCGCCTTGCCTTACTGGACCAGAAATGCCCAGGGCCAGATCGCTCTCCAGCCTCTGGTGGAATATGACAGCCGCGAGCTTCATACCAACGGCCTGATGAAGGGCGGCTGGTTTATCGGACCGGAAACCAACGGTCGTGAGAGCATTCTGGCGCCCTTGCCCTATATTGTGCAGGGCAAAAACGTCTTCCTCGCCACCATGTCCGTGCCCATCATCGTCGAGGGTCAGTTCAAGGGGGTTGCCGGCGCGGACTTTGACCTGACGTTTGTCCAGACCCTGGCCCTGGACGTCAAGAAATCGATCTACGATGGCAAGGGCAATGTTACGATCGTCACCTCCGATGGACTGGTCGTGGCCTCCAGCGCCCATCCCGACGCTATTGGCAGCACGGTCGAGAGCCTGGATCCCCTGGCATGGAACGCCCTTGCCGACATCAAGGCCGGCAAATCGTTCGTCAACCTTGATAAGAAGCATGACGATATGCGGGTCTATGCGCCCATCGAGCTTGGCCGCAGCGGGCAATACTGGTCGGTCATCATCTCTGTACCGCGCACCGTGGTCATGGCGGATGCCGACCGGCTGTCAAATGCGCTCAAAAAGCGTGGCGGCAGCGACGTGATGTGGGAAATGGTCTGCGCCGGCATCGTCGCGGTGCTCGGAATCGGCGTTATCGCCGTTATGGCGAACAATGTCGCCAATCCGATCGCCCGCCTCACCGAAGCGCTTGGTCGACTGGCCAAGGGCGAAAAGCTGCTTGAGATCGCCGGGGCGGAACGCCGCGATGAAATCGGCGACATCTCCCGCGCTGTGGATCGCATCCGTGAGGTCACCGAAGAAGAGGCGCTTCAAAAGGCGGCGGGCGCCGAGGCTGAGCGCATCAAGCAGGATCAGGATCGCCGCGATATCATGCTGAAACTGGCCAATGAGTTTGAAAAATCCGTCGGCGGTATTGTGACGCTGGTATCGAGTGCCGCCACAGAAATGCAGGCGTCTGCTCAGCAGTTGTCCACGACGGCGCAGCGCGCCACCTCCCAGTCCATCGCTGTATCGGCGGCGGCCGAAGAAGCCGGCGCCAATGTTACCTCGGTCGCCTCGTCGGCAGAAGAACTGGGGGCCTCCGTCAATGAAATTGGCCGTCAGGTCGAGACCTCGGCGACCATTTCCGCCGAGGCCGTACGTGAGGCTTCGGGCGCAGTGCAGATCGTTGACGAACTGAACGAAGTGACGGCCAGCATCGGCGGTGTTGTCGATCTGATTGCGGGCCTTGCCAGTCAGACAAACCTTCTGGCGCTGAACGCCACCATCGAATTGGCGCGGGCCGGTGAGGCCGGCAAGGGCTTTGCGGTCGTGGCGTCCGAGGTCAAGGCGCTCGCCGGACAGACCGCGCGGGCGACCACCGAGATATCGGCCAAGATCGCCCATATCCAGGAAGCCACCGCCAAGGCGGCCTCCGCCATCGCCAATATCTCCGGCACGATCCAGAACATCAACCAGACCAACACCATCATTGCCTCCGCCGTGGAACAGCAGACTGCCGCCACGCAAGAGATCGTCCAGGCCGTCAATCAGGCGTCGATTGGCACGCAGGAGGTGACGTCCAACATTACCGGCGTGGCGTCAGCGGCGGAGCAGACCGGCACCTCGGCCGTCGAGGTTCTCAATGCGTCGGCCGAGCTGGCCCAGCAGGCGGAACGGCTGCATCACGAGATGGACAAGTTCCTGGCCACGGTCAGGGCGGCGTGACGGACCATCGTCCGTGAACACTTAGGACCTGAAGATTGTTATTGAGGCTTTTCTGATGCTTGCCCCCCCCCTGAAGGGCAAGGGTCAGACGAGGGGAGGCGACCGGATCGGGTACCGCGTCGAACCAGTAAAAGCGTAGCCTATAGTAAAGCGTACCACCTCTCCGACCGATGACGCATCATGTGTGTCATCGGTTTACCCATTGGCGAAGCGTAAAGGCGCCCGGCCTTCGGTTGTAGATGTCAAAATTCAGACGCAAAGTTGTTGGCAGTATGGGCCGAGCGCATTTCCATGCGTCAATTCCCAAGGGGGGAGCTTGATGAAAAAGCAACGGATCAAGGTCCATGTTTATGGATTGTCTCTCTTTATGGCGGTGACCATGGCGTGTTTTTTGCCGGCGCAGGGGAGCGCGGGAGAGGCCTCACCCCGACCACAAGAGGCGGCTATCGCCAAAGCCTCCAAGCCTTATCCTGCCGAAGAGGTGCGCTTTAGCAATGCAGCGGCCGGCGTAACCCTTGCGGGTTCGTTTAGCACGCCCGAAGGTAAGGGGCCCTTCCCAACGGTCATCCTTTTGGCTGGCTCAGGCCCCAATGATCGCGACGAAGTCGCTCAGGGCCCGCAGGAGATAGATACCGGGCACAAGAAATTCCTGGTCCTGGCCGATGCCATTAATCGCTGCGGCATCGCCGTCTTGCGCTATGATAAAAGGGGTGTAGGGCGGTCTACGGGCGATTTTGCCAGCGCCAGCCTGAGTGATCTTGCCAGCGATGCACAGGCTGCCATACGCTATCTCGCCACACGTAAGGATGTTGACCAACATCGAATTGGCCTTATTGGCGATTCTGAAGGCGGATATATTGCGCCTATGATCGTAACACGAGAGCCCAGTCTTAGGTTTATGGCGCTCCTTTCAACGGCGGCATTACCCTTTGATCAGGTCAATTTAATTCAGAAGGCGGCCATCTCTCGCGCGGAAGGCAAAGGTGAGGCCGATATCGCCAGCGACGAAGCGCTCTATCGACAGATATTTTCGGTCGTTCTTGCCGCCCATAGCCCCGAAGAGGCGCGCGCCACCCTCACAGCCATGTCAAAGCCCCTGATTGTCAGTGGTCGCTTTTCGCAAGCCGAAGCGGATGTCGGCATAGCTGGCTTAACGAGCCCGCTGGGCTTCGAAATGATGCGTTACGATCCCCAGCCCTATCTGTCACAAATCAACATTCCCGTCTTGGTGCTGAGTGGATCTTTAGATACCCAAGCGCCGCCAAAAGAAAATTTGCCCGCCATGCGGTCGGCCTTAAGGGCCAATCAGGACGTCACAATTTTAGAGCTACCCGGACTTAATCATCAGTTACAATCGGCCAGAACAGGCGCACCGTCGGAGTACGCCTTGATTGATGAAACCCTTGCCACTTCAGCGATCAAAGCTATCGGTGACTGGTTGCTTGTGTACACTCAAAAGAACAAAACGGCTGCTAAACCTGCGCCTTAAACCTCAGCCCACTGGCGGATCAGGTTGTGATAGTGCGCCGTCAGATTGACCACATCCGGCGTATCACCCAGTTGCGCGCGCAGGCGCAAAATCGTCATGTCGAGCTCGAACAGCATCTGGCGACGGAAGGCATCGGGCACCATGGATTGCGTCCAGGTGAAGGACGCCAGGCGCATGCCGCGCGTCACCGGCTCAACGCGGTGAATGCTGGTGCCCGGATAGAGGACAGCGTCACCGGCCTTCAACTTTACCTCGTGAGACCCGTAGGTGTCCTCGACGATCAGTTCGCCCCCCTCGTAGTCGTCCGGTTCGTTGAGAAAGACAGTTGTCGATACGTCCGTCCGTGCCGCCTGGCCGGTGACCGGGTCAGGCTGGATAGCGCCATCAACATGATTGCCAAAATGGCCGCCGTCCTCATAGGCGTTGAAGCGCGGCGTCAGGACGGTTTTCGGCAGGGCGGCGGATTGAAACAGAGGGTGACGCAACAGAGCGGCGCGTACCAGATCGGCGAGGGGTTGCGCTTCCGGCGCCAGAACCGGCAACTGATAGTTCCATTTTTGCTGGGCCGCCTGCGCGCCGGTGGTATGGCGGCCTTCGGTCCAGCCAGCCGTGGCCAGCACGCCGCGAATATGCGCCAGTTCGTCTTGGTTCAGAACGTCGGGGATATGTAGCATCATGATCGCTACTCCTTACAGACAGAGCGCCCCGGCGTAAACCGGAGCGCTCCTGGAGGTCAAGCTTTGCCGTCCGTTAGAAACGAACCTTCAGGCTCAGCGTCGCCGATTGCGGCTGGCCGAAGACGACCCGTGATCCACCGCTATTGAGCGAAGAGATATAGTCCTCGTCCGTCACATTATAGACGTTCAGTTGCAGGGCGAGGCGTGGATTGATGTCATAGGCGGCCATAGCGTTGAAGACCGTGCTGGCCGGAATTTCCGGCAGGCCGTTTTGCGTGCCGATCACGGTCGCCGGATTGACGACGAGCAACTGCTCAGAGACATAGGAGATGCCGCCGCCAAGCGTGAACTTAGGCGTGACCTTATAGGTGGTCCAGACGGTCCCTGTCAGGTCAGGCGACCAGCGCGTGGCCGCGCCCGTGCTGTTGTTGTTGGTCGTACCTTGAGTGATCTCGGTGTCCAGGGTTTGCAGGCCAGCTGAGATCAGCCATTTGGGATTGACCTGCCCGACTAGACCCAGTTCGATGCCGCTGACCTTGCGCTCGCCCATCTGGATGTAAGAGGTGAGATCGGTCGAGTTTAGCAGCGCCAGTTCGTTCTTAGCCGTGGTTGCATAATAGGCGGCGGTCAGGGACAGGTGGTTATTGAAGAACTCCCACTTGGTGCCGAGTTCAAAGTTTTCCGTCTCGACCGGATCAAACGCCGCGTTGGAAAGGCTGCTGGCTGTACTGGAGAGCTGGAAGTTGCTGCTGCCCGGAGGCGTCAGGGCATTGACCAGCGAGATATAGACGCTGCCGTTGTCACGCGGTTTATAGACGGCACCGATGTTCCAGCTCGCCAGCGTGCCGCTGTCCTCGATTGCTTCTAGGGCGACCGCGCCGCTGGCCGGCGTGTTGCGGGTTTTGATCGTATAGCTGTCGACGCGCAGGCCGGCGCTGAGCAGCCATTTCCCGAGCTTGGCGGTGTCAAAGGCATAACCGGAGACCGTCGTGCTATCGCCGTCGCTGGTGGCGCCGGTTTTATAGAGATCCGGCAGAACGATATCTGAGACCGGATTATACAGGCTGGCCGCCGGGATGGTGGGCGCGGTGCCGCCCGGTGGAGTTGTGGAGTAGGTGACCGAGACCTGGCTTTCATAGGCGATTTCTACGCCTGCGGAGAGATCGTGTTGCCAGGCGCCGGTCTCAAAGCTGCCGCTCAGATTGGTGGCGTTGGCGAAGATCTTGTTATCCTGGTCGACGCGCTGGCGCGTCCGTGCCACGGTCCAGGTCGTCGGATCATTTATGCTGGCCGTTGGCACCGTGATCGCATTTACGCCGGTCAGGATACGGTCCATCTGGGTCTGGCCGTAGCGCGTGGTGTTGGTCAGATTCCAGCCGTTGCGGAAACCGTGCTCGATCTTGGACGTCAGCATGCTGGCGTCGACCTTTTCATAATCGTGCACCGAACCGTAAAAGTTGTTGCGATCAACCGGCGCCGCGGCATCAAGTGCGGCCTTGATCGCCGCATTGGTATTGGTGCTGTTATAGCCCTTGAGACCGATCACCGGCACGCCGCCATCGGGGACATTGTCCTGATGAACCACCTGGGCGAAAACGTAGAAACGTGTGTTGGTGCCCAGACCCAACGCATAGGACGGCGCGATGCCCCAGCCGCTGTTCTTGACTTCGTCACGGCCCGGCACGTCGACGTCCTGCGCCATCACATTGAGGCGGAAGGCGCTGGTGTCGCCGACGGGCAGGTTGACGTCGGCCGTGGCGCGTTCGCCGCCTTCGCTGTAGAGGCTGGCGGTCGCGGAGCTACCCGCACGCAAGGAGGGCAGCTTGGAGACAAGATTGATATAGCCACCGGATGCGCCACGGCCGACGTCGCTGCCGGCTGGCCCCTTGGCGACTTCGATCTGCTCGATCGTGAAAACGTCGCGGGACACGGCGCCGAGATCACGAATGCCATCGAGATAGATAGATGACGTTGCCGAGAAGCCGCGAAGCTGGAAGGTGTCACCGGCGGACGTGTTACCATTTTCGCCGAGTTGCATGGTGATGCCTGGCGTGTTGCGTAGCGCATCGACCAGGGTGGTGGCGTTCTGGTCTTCCAGCAGTTCCTTGCTGATAACGCTCATGGTTTGCGGCGTATCGACCAGGGCCTCGGTCTTCTTGGGCGAAGAGGCCTTATCGGTCTTATAGGGGAGGTGACGCTCACCCTTGATGGTCACTTCGGTGCCCTTTTGATCGGCGTCTGCCTCAACGTCAGCCAGCGCGGCGACAGGAAGGGCGAGGGCCGAGGCGGCCATGACGAGGGCGTAACGATTGACTGAATGCTTACGGCTGCGGATAGTGGAGGAAGACATGTTATTCTCTCAGATGTTCCCAGGGAGAAGGGCTAAAAAAGGCCTTAATGAGAATTAATCGCACTTGCAAGGCGAATCTGACACTCATTCGCATTTATTTTGCGCGTGGCGCCTGACAGGTACAAAAGGCAAAAAGGCCGCGGCCCTGTTGAGGGTGCGGCCTTTTAGACATAGCAATGGCGAGCCTAGTTCGGCAGGACCTGTACGGTAGCGGAATAGCTGTATCGCACCGGCACCATGGGGCGCGGCTGGCCTGGCGCAGGGGGCGGGCCTTCGGCGCGCGGGGGATAGCTGGCGCCAATCCAGTAGCGCTCAGCGATCGGCCAGGTGACGCTAAATTCGCCGTTGGCATCGGTCGTTGCGGCGGTTTCCTGCAGGGCGTCACGATACTTGACGCTGCCCGGCACGATGGTGACATTCAAGGACGCGACGGGCTTTCCATCCAACAACATACGAAAGCGGGCGGGCTCACCGGCGACGTAGTCGCTCGGGTGGGTGAGGGGCTGCATTTCCAAGCCTTTGCCGACCGGCTGGAGCGCGGTGTCATTGGGCTTGCCATTGGTAGCGAAGGATTCGACGCGCCCGAAGGTGCGCGACACCTGAAGGTTTTCAGCGTTGGCGGGCACGTCTTTGGCCAGGCCGTCGGGCGTGCCGCGATAGCGCTTTTCCTCGCCGTTCAGCTTATAGCTCGCCATGACCAACTCGGTCACGACCGCCATGCGGTACGTACCCTGCTGGGTCAGTTGCAGGTCGAAGGCGCTGCGCAGCTTCCCGGTATAAGAATTTTCCGGCGTGATGTGGCTACCATCGGGTGCGGTGATCACCAGTCCGTCAAGCTTGAGTGGAAAGGAATCCATCTCGAACAGGCTTTCCGACACGGCGGCATCCACTGTGATGTAGGGCGCCTTGCCCTCCACCTGTGCGGCCGAGGGGGCGATCCATTGACGGTGGGCCTGCGCCGAAAAGGGCAGAAGGCCTGCGATAAGAATGCCGACCAGTGCGACACTCATGGGAGATTTGATCTGCTTCATAGACTGGGTCCTAGGGCTTGTAGCTGACGCGGACATCGCCGAGTTCGCCCGTGCCCTTGGCGGCGCCGGCGGCGGCCTTGGCCGGATTCCAGTTGAGCGGCACCTTCACGAGGTCATGGCCACCGCCTTCGCGCGACGCTTCCACCACGAAGACATAGCTGCCGGGCTTCAGGGTCTTGAGCGCCGTCGCATTGGTGTCGAGACTGAGGGTCTGGCGACCGGGCGAGCGCGTCGCACCGCTGAAACCATCGGTCGACGCCAGGTCGCGGCCGCTCTTGCGCCACCAGGTGCGCAGATCCTTGAGCCACTTCTGGCCGGCATTGTCGCGCTTCTTGACATCATACCAGATGAAGACATTGGCGGCCGCGGCCCCGGACGCATCCTCGACCCAGCCGACCACATAAGGCTTGTGATATTCAGCCGTGTTTTGCTGGGGTATATCGATCTGAACGCTCAGCGCACCGGCGGAGGCGCCCGTGGCCAGACCCGACAGGAGCAGGGGCGCACCCCAGACAGCGTTTCGCAAGGAAGGATTTATGGGCATACGAGACCTTTCATAGCCAATGACGGAAGCTATGTTGCGACTAAATCTCAAACGGCTCAAAGTCAACACAAATGCAAATCATTCGCATAAATTGGCGCTTAAATCCGAATTCGGAGACGTCGGAATACGACGTACCAAATCGAAATTTGCTCACAGGCATACCGTCTATTTTGTGACGAAATTGACACAATGACGGCAAATCAACGGGTATCCATTTACTGTATACGATATATGTTATTTCCTCTCGATTGCCTCCAGTTGAATTGACCTGGAGAGACAAAGGGGAACATATCGATGTTAAGACTATTAAAGAGCAGTACGGCCATAGCCGTGTGTCTGGGGGCGTGCGTCGCGAGCACGGCTTTTGCCGATGAGGCCGTGTGGGCTGGGGCCTCTCAGGACTCCACTCCAGTTCAGGCTGAGCCGACGACAAAGGCTAAGTCGGGCAAGGCAAAGAAGAAGGCCGACAAACAAACCGAAGCCTCCGCGGTCACTGACCCGGACGTCGCCGAGGTGGTGGTGACAGGTTCGCGTATCCGCCGCAGCCGCCCAGGCGTCACGGTTGTCAACAGCGACCTCCTGACCACCCGCGGAGCGGGGCGGCTGGACGACACCTTGAGCGCACTTCCGCAGGTTGCGCCTATGTTGGGAGAAAAGGGGAGTAATGACCCACGCCTGGGGCCAGCACGCATCAACCTCCGCCGCCTCGGCACCGGACGGACCCTCACGCTTCTGAATGGGGAGCGGATGAGCAATGATGTGTATGTCATCCCCGGCACATTGGTCGAGCGGGTCGACATTCTAACGGGCGGGGCCTCTGCCGTGTACGGTTCGGACGCCATTGCCGGCGTCATTAATTTCATCGTCAAGAAGCGGTTCAACGGATTGGTGATCGACTCCGAAGTGAGTACGCAGGAGAGCACCAATGATGACCCCTTCTATGAAAACCTGCTCGCCGAAGACGGCTACCCACAACCGAAGAAAGTAGTGTGGGGTGGTGAGCAAACCTACACGACCATTGCCGGCGGCCGCAATCTAGCGGGTGGCAAGGGCAATATCAGCCTGTTTGCCGGCTTCAGGCATTCAGAACCCATGAAGTTCAGCATGTTCGACCACACGGCCTGCCCCTTGTATATGAATGAGCAGCCCGTACCCTCCGGCGTTCTGCAAAACGATAAATGGTCCTGCGGTTTCACCGAATACAACCCCTATTCCTGGTTTGGTGTAGCGGGTGGAAACTACACAAACGCCAAGGACGGTTCGCGGACCTGGCGTGAATTTGACGAAAAAGACACGGTCCGGACAGCGCAAAACGACTATTTGCAACGGGAAACAAAGACGGTAAATGCCGGCGGGTTTTTCACCTATAACCTGACGGACAGGATTACCTTTGACTCCAGCCTGTTGACGACAGGCTACGAGCAGCGTGGTCAGAATGCGCAAGCCGTCAGCTTCTACGTCGATGGCGCAGAGGTGCCCTGCGACAACCCTCTGCTGGGCGCACAGCAAGCCAATCTTCTGTGTGGCGCAGATGCGGGCGTGGCGGGTAAAACCGGAACGCTCTACGCCGCCATCTGGCGGCCCGACTACACAAATCAGTATAATATCAAAGCCTATGACGTGCGTGCCTCAGCGCATCTGTCGGGTCGTATGAGCTCCGCGCTCAATTTCGATCTGAGCGTTCAACGCTCGCGCCGGACAGAAAAATACCTCGGTACGGACATTTTTGATTGGTGGGCGACCAAGGACCTCTACAAAAAGGCGCTGGACGTCGTGAATGTTAACGGCGTCGCGACCTGCCGTTCCGTGGTTGACGGTACGGATCCCAATTGCGTGCCCCTCGATGCCTTCAGTTCCAATGGGCCAAATCCGGATGTCTGGAAGTACGTCACGCTGACGGGCGGAAGCCGCGTTGTCACCGAGCAGTTTGTCGCTACTGGCGCCATCAACGGCACACTGGAGGACCAAGGCATAAGGTCGCCATGGGCCAAGGACGGTGTCGGTTATGCTGTGGTTGTCGAGCACAGATGGAACCGGGCTGCGGAAGAAGGCAGCGGCGCCTATGCATGGTGGTCGCGTTACGACAACAGCGACAGCGTCAATGAACTGGGCGGCGAACTCGATGTCCCGGTGATTCAGGACGTCCCTTATATCAAGCAACTTTCGGTCAGCGGCGGATTCCGTCTTTCGGACTACAAGTCCATCAAAGACCCGTTGAAGACCTGGAAGATGGAGGTTAACTACATCATCGTGCCGGGCCTTGGCTTCCATGCCAGTGTCAACCGCGCGATCCGTCAGGGCGTGCTGGAGCGCCTGCAACAGGCAAGCCCCTATTCCGGGACGTTCCGGGACTATTGCGCCCCTCCCGGCGCAGGGTCCAATCTCGAACGATACACGTACGAGCAATGCGCCAGTTCGGGCATGACACAGGCGCAATATGACGCGCTTTCGAACTCCAAGGCCTGCGATACCAATGGCTATTGCCCGGTGCTCTATCGCCCCGGCGGCAACCCCAATCTGCAACCGGAAACCTCTGATAGTACGACGATTGGGCTGGCTTTTCAGCCGAAATTCCTGCCCGATTTCAACCTGACACTGGACTATTATGACATCAATGTCGAAGGCGCGTTTAACTGGGTACGCACCGGCATCGTCGCCGACCAATGCTTTAACCAGCATGTCGACTTCTATTGCAGCCTGATCAAGCGTGACCCGACGACGGGGACGGTCACCGAAATCAACGCCATGTATCAAAATTCCGGCTTTGTACGGAATAAGGGATACGATCTGAGCATGAACTACTATATCCGCAACCTCAAGATCGGTGATCGCGCGTTGGGTACGTTGGGGTTAGCCTATAATGGCTCCTTCCTCACGGGATACGATCAGGCCTTCGCGCCGGGCGCGCCAGTCTATTCGTGCCTGGGCTACTTCGGCTTCTATTGTGACGCACCATGGCCCGAATATCGCCATTACGCCTCCGCCAGTTGGGGTATGCCGTGGAAGGGCAGGGTGACGCTCGCCTGGCGTTATGCCTCGTCCACGACCAATTCCAAATTGGCGCCCAAGGCACCGCTGGCCAGCGCCCCATCGTGGAACAATACGGATAGCTATCCTCTGATCGCTAAGTTGCCGGCCTCCAGCTATTTTGATCTGGCGCTGAATTATCCGATCACCAAGGATGTTGAGCTGCGTTTCAACATCCAGAACCTGATGGACAAAAATCCGCCTAAGGTCGGCTATGCCGATGCCGGCAGTGGCGCCTGGTTCAACACATACCCGCAACTTTACGATGCATTTGGCCGTACCATCCGGGTCGGTGTACGGGCCAAAATTTGGTAACATATTGCAGCATATTGGCAGAAGAGCTACCGAGAAAATAAACTCCATTGGTCGGCACTTTAGCCATACTGTTTGACCCTGAGCTAATTTTCCAGTCGAACGATTGGAAAATTAGCTCAAATTATTTGCACGGCTAAACAGTAGATACGCGCAATGGCCTCATGCATGTAAAATTGCCCGGTTCACATCACGGAGCTCGCCGGGTGCGTCGAGGTCAGTGGCTGTACAACCCGCAGCATGGAACCCCATCAGCGTCAGGCGCCTATGTACCTATTGTTCGTCACCTCTCACTACGGGGCATTGGCCTGACGACAGTCATCAAGGATGAGGAGATGAAAAAGGCACTGACACTCTGTTGAATGTCGAGGCTTTATCAGGATGCGGAAAAAGGCGCTTGCTGCGAGCGTATTGCTGTGATTCCATCCCTTATTGGTTGGTCTGCAGGAGTAAGACATGCGCGGCAGTGATATCCAGACGGCGGGTCTGTTTTCTTATGTGAGCTGCGAAGCACGCGTCCCGACAAACCCTCCGCTGCGGTCCATCTGCGCGATTGTCGACGAGGCGTTGGAAGTTCTGTCCCCCTGATTTCGAGGCGATGTATTCAGCCATCGGCCGCCCATCGATCCCGCCGGAGAAGCTGCTGCGCTCCCTGTTGTTGCAGCCCTTCTACACGATCCGCTCGGAGCGCCAGCTGATGGAGCAGATGGACTACAATTTGCTGTTCCGATGGTTCGTCGGCTTGTCTATGGACGCACCGATCTGGGACGTCACGGTATTCACCAAGAACCGTGATAGACTCTTGGCTGGCCTTCGGTCTTATTGTTTTGTTGGAAATATCGTGTTACATAAATCCGCTCTTATGGAACAGGATGTTTACAATGCCGTCGCCTCATAGGCCCTCGCTTGGCGTACGAAAAGCGCTTGTTACTCTTGGCCTTAACATAAAGGAGGCCAGGCTGCGGCGGAATCTGCCTGCTGAAGTCGTCGCGGAGCGTGCTTTTACCAGCCGTCCCACGCTCAGGCGAATGAGGAGGGCGACGCCGGCGTTGGTATAGGCATTTATGCCTCGGTGTTGAATGCCTTAGGGATGCTTGATGCACTCGGCAATATAGGCTCATTGGCCGACGATGAAATCGGTCAAGACCTGCTCCGCCAATCCTTACCCGCCCGCGCCACCACCAAAACGCGGCCACGCAATGTCTGACATTGAGGTTCATGGCGAAATTAACGGCGTGACCGAGCGCATTGGGACCATGCACCTGATTGACGGGCCGCGTGGACAGTCTGTCAGTTTTGAGTACGCAGGTGCCTGGATCGGGAACGACAAGGCATTCTCTTTGGAACCTGCTCTTCAATTGACGCGTGGTCGGTTTTACCCCCAGGCCGACAGAGCCATGTTCGGATCACTGGGTGATTCCGCGCCCGACACTTGGGGGCGGCAACTTATGCAACGTTCGGAACGTCGGCGGGCAAACGCTGAGGGTAGGGTGCCCCGGACGCTACGGGAAACGGATTTTCTGTTGGGTGTCTCCGACTTTGCTCGTCTTGGTGCGATGCGGTTCAAGTGCGGGGGGGACGACGCCTTTCAAACGCCTCTGGCCAAAGGTGTGCCGGGCCTGGTGCATCTCGCCGAATTGTTGGGCGTAACGGAGCGCATTTTACGTGACGAAGAGACCGACGAGGATCTGTTGATGATCTTCGCGCCAGGCTCGTCATTGGGCGGGGCGCGGCCGAAGGCGTCTGTTGTCGACACGGCAGGGGCCTTGTCCATTGCCAAGTTTCCGAAGGAGTCCGACGCCTATAGCATCGAGTTGTGGGAGAGCGTGGCCCTGACGTTAGCCGGCGAGGCCGGTATCACGGTTGCAGAACACCGCCTTGAGGAAGTCGCGAATAAGCAGGTGCTGATCTCAAAGCGCTTTGACCGGATGGGCGAGCGACGTGTGCCGTTTCTATCGGCGATGTCCATGCTCGCGCTAAAGGATGGCGAGCGGGCGAGCTATCCTGATCTCGTGGAGGCGCTCACCCACAATGGTGCCAATACAAAAGCCGATGTGCGCCAGCTTTACCGGCGTATGATTTTCAATATCCTGATTTCGAATGTTGACGACCATCTCAGAAACCATGGGTTCCTGTGGAGCGGGAATATTGGGTGGACGTTGTCGCCGGCGTATGATCTCAATCCGGTCCCAGTCGACCTCAAGCCACGCATTCTCACCACGGCCATCGATGGCGACGACGGTACGTGCGACTTAGACCTCGCTTGGGAGGTCGGGCCGTATTTCAATATGGATGTAAAGCAGGCCAGGCAAATCAGCCGCGAGGTTGCAACCGCTGTCGATCATTGGGCTGCCACTGCGAAATCGAAGGGCGCGACGGCGAAGCAAATAGAGCGCATGGAAACGGCATTCGAGCATTCTGATAAGGCGAAGGCTTTGGCCGCTTAGACGTTATGGCTGTCGCTTACAATAAGCGGGAAAGCCTCGTGCGCTGAAATAGAGAAATTTCATGCGGCGTGAAATGAGAAAAATGGTACGACTCAAAATGAGAAATTTGGCACGAAGAACAATCTCTACATTTCGGCAAGAGGAACCGGCTATAGCGATTGTGGTAGGAATGGGGTTCTCGGCGAACACGCGCAGAATGTGACGATAAGCAAGTTATTGAAAAGCTTCAGAAAATAGGAATTTTACAGAACTAAATCATTGAAATAATTCAGAAATCAGGTTTTACTCGCCTGTGAGCGACGCCTATCTCGGTTTCAGCAGGGCAGAGTGGTGGCCATCCCCGAACAGTCCGGTCTGAATATCCAGTTCGTAGAGCCGCGCCATGCTCTTGCCGGGATCGATACGAAAAAATCTAATGGCCATGATCGCAGTTCCAAGCATCGTGTCAGATAAATTATGCAGGAAAGTCAGAGAGTTGTCAAAAAATCCATATTAAACACTTTGGAAAATTTGTTACGGTCTGGCGGTTCCAGAGGGAAGGGTTGAATTTTTGTTCAACTTGAATTATGTTGAACATTGTTAAACTGGAAAGGCAGCAGACGATGAGCCGTGCATTGGAAATAGATGAGAGCCGGCCCATCACCGAGGTCAAGTTTCGGAAGACAGGGGGCTCGCTATCGGTAATTTGGCCGAGTGCCAATGCCGCCGCATTGCATGTCACGGACGGCTCCGTTGCAAAGATCGCCTATACGAAAACCGGCGAGCAGGTGATTATTCCCATGACGCAGGCGAGACGCAAATATTCTTTGACGGAGCTCCTTGCCGAAATGCCGGACCAGCTGGACCTCAGTAACGACCATGCCGCCTGGGAGCAAATGCGTCCGACTGGGAATGAAATCTGATGCCTCCTGGTGTTAAGCACCCGAAGCGAGGGGACATCTGGCATTTGAATTTTTCGCCGGCCGCGGGCCAGGAAATGAAATATGAGCATTTCGCGATCGTAATTTCCCCGGATGCCTATAATCGGATGACAAACCTGATCTATGTGGCGCCGATCAGTACCACGGCCAATCTGGCACGCAACGTCGGCTTCCAGGTGTCGCTCTCCGGTGCCGGCACGAAGACGACCGGTGTGATCGACCTAATGCAAATTAGAGCCGTAGATTTTAAGTCGGCAGAGCGCAAAGTGTCATATGTCGAAAAGCTTCCAAGTTTTATCGTCGACGAGGTTTTAGAGAGGATTGCGCCAATCTTTATAGCCGACGAAACGTAGAAATATGCGTAAGCAATTGATATATAACATTAATTTACCATAATATTTATTGTGCGATGGAGGTGTCCACCCAGGGTGGGCTCTGCGACGTTGGCCAAACGTTCCGGCTGCCGTAATCCTGTGCCCCCTTAATGTTCAGTCATTGGGGACCAAGCAAGAGAGGAAGCGTCCACCCCATCGCTTACTTAGGAAATTCAACAGTTGTCGGAAAGTCAAACATTTCAAAGGTGAAATATTACCTTAATTCTTGACAGTGCGGAAGCCTTAATGTGTAATTACGCTTAGGCATTGTGGGTGAATGTAATTTAGCCCGGGGTAATGCTGGGTTGGGGGTTACATGGGGCAGAGTTGTTTAACCGTATGTGAATTTTTGATTCGTGCCTTAGTTTTGTTGGCTCTTGTTATTTGTGCCCTGCTGACTTGTCCGAGCGAAGTCTACGCCGGCAACGGTGCTTACACATATGACAGTTTGGGGCGTGTCACCTCCGCAGTGTATCCGGACGGAAGCCTGGTAAGTTTTACCTATGACATGGCGGGAAATCGTGTGAGCGTTGTTAGCGCTCGCGGGAATTCCGCACCCATAGCTAATATAGATACGATCTCCACACCTTACATGACCGCGATTACATTTGACCCTAGATCAAATGATACGGATGCTGATGGGGACAGTATGACGGTAACAGCCGTAGGGGCGGCTTCTAGAGGTACGACCGCCTTTAGCGCAACGTCTATTACCTATACGCCAACCTCCGGAAATGCCGGCAGCGACGCATTCACTTACACGATTAAAGACGCAGTTGGTGCAACGGCGACGGGCGCGGTCTCTGTGACCATCGCTGCGCCGCCCGCGCCAACGGTTACCCCGAAGACCTTGTCGGTAGCGTTCAATACCGCGGGAACGGTGAGTCTAACGCCTGGCGGCGTTTATTCCTCAGTGTCTTTGGCTGCAAGTCCGACGAAGGGTATCGTCAATATTAGTGGCACCACTGCGACCTACACGCCAACGGCTTCGGCTTACGGTTCGGATTCATTCACCTATACAGCTACAGGGCCCGGCGGCACGAGTTCTGCCGCGACCGTGACCGTAACTATTGGCAACCCTCCGGCACCGACAGTATCAGCGAAAACTCTCGCTGTGAGTTACAACACGGCCGGAACGGTCAGCTTGACGCCTAGCGGGGTCTACACCTCTGTCGCAATGGTTACATCTCCTGTCCACGGTTCTGTATCAATTAGCGGCACGACCGCGACCTTTACCCCGACCTCAGATTACTATGGCTCGGACAGCTTCACCTATACAGGTACAGGGCCCGGCGGCACGAGTTCTGCCGCGACCGTGACGGTCACCGTGGGCAACCCTCCGGCACCGACCGTATCAGCTAAAACTCTCGCTGTGAGTTACAACACGGCCGGAACGGTCAGCTTGACGCCTAGCGGGGTCTACACCTCTGTCGCAATGGTTACATCTCCTGTCCACGGTTCTGTATCAATTAGCGGCACGACCGCGACCTTTACCCCGACCTCAGATTACTATGGCTCGGACAGCTTCACCTATACAGGTACAGGGCCCGGCGGCACGAGTTCTGCCGCGACCGTGACGGTCACCGTGGGCAACCCTCCGGCACCGACCGTATCAGCTAAAACTCTCGCTGTGAGTTACAACACGGCCGGAACGGTCAGCTTGACGCCTAGCGGGGTCTACACCTCTGTCGCAATGGTTACATCTCCTGTCCACGGTTCTGTATCAATTAGCGGCACGACCGCGACCTTTACCCCGACCTCAGATTACTATGGCTCGGACAGCTTCACCTATACAGGTACAGGGCCCGGCGGCACGAGTTCTGCCGCGACCGTGACGGTCACCGTGGGCAACCCTCCGGCACCGACCGTATCAGCTAAAACTCTCGCTGTGAGTTACAACACGGCCGGAACAGTCAGCTTGACGCCTAGCGGTGTCTACACCTCTGTCGCTGTGGTTACGTCTCCTGCCCATGGTTCTGTATCAATTAGCGGCACGACAGCTACTTATACGCCGACCGCAAGCTATACAGGCTCTGATGCCTTCACATATTCGGCTACAGGGCCCGGCGGCACCAGCTCTACCGCAACTGTGACGGTCACGGTGCAAGCACAGCCCACTTATTCCATTACGCTGACTGCGGCCGGCAATTTGAGAACCATCGCAAATAACAGCGGATATGTCGGCGCAGCGAACGTCCTTTATCAATTCACAGTGCCAAGCGGCACGACGATACTCGGCACCAGCGGAAGTGGAAATGCCCTGGATACGGGAACCTGGCCATCAGGGGTGACGCTGACTTTGACAATCGCCGGAAATGTATACGGCGGCGGTGGCAAGGGCGGCAACGGAAGCGCTTCGGTAGCGGGTGTAGCCGGGGGAGCGGGTGGCGATGCGATATATGTGCAGGCGCCGATAGCAATTACTGTCGTTTCAGGGGGCTCAGTGAAGGGCGGCGGTGGCGGCGGCGGCGGCGGCAGCTATTCACTCGTAAGTGCCGGCAAAAAGGGTGGGGGCGGGGGCGGGGGCGGCTTCCCCAACGGGGGAGCAGGCACGGGCGCCACCGGCTCCGGTGGAACTGGAAATTCTGGCAGCGTGGGTACCACAAGTGGCGGAGGCGCCGGCGGAACCAGTTCTCCTGCGGGGAACGCCGGTAAAGGCGGCGGTGCGGCGACGGCGGGGTCCACCGGCTATGGCGAGGACTTCAGCAGTGCCGGCGGTGTGGCGGGGTACGCCGTACGGAAAAATGGATATGCCGTCACGATCAGCAATTCCGGAACTATTACGGGTACTTACTAACCTGCACAGGCCAGTTTGTATGAGTTTCTGCGGCCACACGCGGCAAGGCCGGAAGTCAAGAACAGATATTTTTAGCGAATGCCCTTACTGCCGGGCATGGATTTTGGGGTGTATAATGTCGCGGACCTATTCAAAATTAAAGGGTTTGAAATCCTGCAATCACCTGGCACTCATGGCTGGTCTCGGGCTAGTGGGCGCCACGCTGTCCGGACTCCCAGTACTGGCTCAAACAATTGAGACACCAAGTTTCAAGATAGGGCAGGGCGTCCAGATCACCCCGTCAGACGCCATGGCGTATTACGGATCCGCGACAACACACACTGCATCGCCGGCAAGCAGTGTCTATCCGCCAGAATTTCTCTCGCTCGCAAACGCATTGGGAGTTGCAACGGCTACGTCAAATCCTGGGGATTACGTCGATAGGGTTTATGACTTTGTACGCAACTCGGTAGACACAGAAACAATGTTCGGTTCGGGAAAGGGTATATTGGGTACTCTTCTTGATAAGAGCGGAACGCCCTTCGATCAGACTGAACTCATGGTGGAGCTTCTGAGAAGTGGGGGCGTCGCAGCTGAGTATCGTCTGGTCGACGTTACTCATTCAATGGACGAGATGGCAGATTGGTTTAGATTCCGTGCGGCTGACGGAACATACAACAGCTCTTCCTTACTCCAATACCTCGCCGACACCGGCACGCCATTCTCCTCGACGTCCACATCTGTCACGTTGTTGCAGCCGGTCGTTGCCGCGACAATCTCGGGTGCAACCTATCTGTTTGACCCTTCGTACAAATCTTACAGCCATGTTGCGGGGACGGCTTTGGCAACTGGCATGGGTTATACTGCCGGCGCATTGACAGCTACGTTCGAAACCAGCGCGACCGCTGGTACTCTCAGCGGGGTGCCAACAGTCAAAGGGTTCAACGCATCAGGTGCGGATTCACTCCTCGCCTCTTACAGTGGCAATTTGTTGAACTGGATCAACAACAACAAGCCGGTTTCTAGTGTTGACGACATTACCGGGGGTTTCACGCTCATCGAAGAAGCCAAGCCGGCCGGCGGGTGGAGGCATCCCACACTCGCCTATGCCGGGACCACTAGAGCGGTCTGGTCCGGCAATGCTCGAATACCCAATCAGTATCGCAAAAAACTGAATTTTAAATTTGATGCCCTCGTTTATGATGCGACGGCATCAAATGGAACTGTGACGGAGTATTTTGACGGTGCGACTGATTACTATACGGATGACATATACGGTCATCGTTTCTGGGTAGATACCGGCGAAAATGGGGTTTCGATACGTACGTTTGTCCTGAATTTGAAAATAGACGACACTATTGTTCAGACCGCCACACTTACCCAGCCGGGCGCGACCCGGCCCCTACATCCCCTAAACCGAGGCGCTGGCTATATTATCCTCTCGATTAACCATCCTTATGCGGCAGGCAATGGCGCCTACCTTGATAAGTCTATGGAGTTCGATATTCCCTATCAACAGCCGTTTACCGTGGTTCTCGGTATAGGCAATGTTACGGGGGGCCTGGCTTCGCGCCACGGACCAGAAATGTATGGGCAACGGACCTATTTTCCAATTGATACCTGGCATCCCGATGCTGCCACCGTTGCTCGCGACTCCGATAACATTGTTATTTCGGGTCCGAGTGGATTGTCTCTTTCGGACTCCGGTCCTTTCTTTCGATCTGACTATATTAAGACGCGCGTTGCAGACGCATGGCTTGATCAGACCAGTCGTATGGTTCAACTTCAGGCGAGAATTGCAAGTGGGGCAGTTGTTCAGCACGCCATTCTCGGTGTCTCGTTTGGCACGCCAAGGCTTCAGGCCGACCGGCCCGGCAATACGACCGAGGTTTTCAATCCTGTTTACGAGAATGTTGCGATAATCAACGAATATACGCACCTGTCCGTTGACACGGCCGCTTCGGTACGATCAACCATAGCAGATACGTCAACTCAAACCAGTTTGCGCCAAGCCATCGCGGCGGCATCAGCTACGCTGGAAGGCTCGATATACGAACAACAGGCAGGATTGGTTGACTCGACCTCTACCGCTTCGAGGTTTGCCTGGGCTAACAATTTCGGCAATCAAGACAGTTGCCAGCGAACAGCGCTCCTGACCTGCGCTTCCCCGGTCCCGCTACAGATGGCAATGGTCGATAGTGTCGCGGCAACCAATCTCCAATGGGCATATGCTCAGACTGCCGGCCGTACTCTGGGGATTGAGGTGTGCTGTTCCGGCTCCACTGTTTCCGCGACTGGGCTTGGACCAGGCGTAGCGAGTGCTGCCGTGGGCGGGTTCTTCCAGCCCAATCTATTTGGGCGGGGCAACGCATGGGTTACAACAAGTGATGATCTAACCGAGTTCCGGCACATGGTCAGGGATGCATCAGCGCTTGTTAAGGGTGGCGGAGGCGGCGGCAATGTCAAGAGCAGCCGAGAGTATGATGCTAAGACGGCTGCTGACATCCTGAAGGACACGTTTATCGATAAATCCTCGGAACTCGGCGTTAGTTTAGCGAATGGTCAATTTAATCTGTCGCAAGAGCCAGACCTCGTCGTGGGAGACATTTCGCGCGCGGGGGCTCTGTGGTTTCAGCGGGAATTTACAGGTGGGGAGGGGGCAACTTATGGCTTGCCGGACGGTTGGACACATAACTGGGATGTCTCTGCTCAGTTCTCAGGCTCCGGGAACGAAGCCATGGGGCAAGGCCAGGGCCGTGCAGCCGTCGCTAGTCTGATCGCCTTCTATGCTATGCAGGATGTTTATAAATCGGGACCACTTGCGACGCGGAATCAAGTCGAGGCATTGCTGATAAATGATTGGTGGCGTCGACAGCTAGATTTTAACGTGTTGTCGGTTCGTCGTGGGCAAACACTGGAACAGTTTGTGAGGGTTCCAACCGGCACAGGTAATATCTGGTTATCTCCGGCGGGTTCGGCGTCGTCCATTAACGTCATAGGTGATCGCAGCGTTGGGTGGGAAAACAATGCTTTCACTCGTTACTGGACCTATGGAGGAATCTCTGTGACGTGGAGTGGCTCCGGCGGAGATACAATTAACTTTATCAACAAGGATCGCCCAAAATATCCAGGTGAAGCCCAAGACACGACAAATGCATTTGTCGGCAACGCAGAGCATCGGGATGCATATTTTCTGCCGACTAGCTGGGTCGCGGCAAATGGCCAAACGGTGTCGTTTACTTATGGGCTCACCGGGGCGAACCTCCTCACAAACGTTGCCAACACTTTCGGCCGACAGCTGACCTTTACCTATGCGGACGATGGAATAAGTGGGAGCATCAAAGATTTGACAAGTGTGTCGGACAACGCCGGACAGACAGTCACCTTTACGCGAGGACAGCTAGGAACTCGCATTTATGGGAACAAAGGCGTCACCCTCGATACCGTGAATTTACCCGGTGCACGTACCTTAAAATATGAGTTCGTAGGTAATGGCGTGATTTGGACAGGTGCGCCGACTGTTATGCAAACATCGGCTACGCCGCGCATACGCCAAGTCTATGATTCTGTTGAGATGGCAAAGGAGGCGAGTTCACGGTCAGCGACACTACGAATTGAATACGACAATATCTGGCAGGTAGCGAAGATTTACGACGGAAAGGCAATTGCCGCACCTGGCGAGCGGAACGCCACGGCATTTTACATAGCGCCGGGTCGCTGGGGAGAACGGCAGGATCCAGTCGGTGGAACCTATGAGGTGTACTATGATAAACTCGGAAATGCCGAAACATATATCGATGAGCTGTCGCGGAGAACCACTGCAAAGTACGACAGTTGGCATCGTGTTCTCACGCGGACAGCCCCGGAAGGCAATGTTGCGAAGTTCACATACGACCTGAAAAGTAATATCTTGGAGAGCCGTTCAATAGCCAAACCTGGAAGTGGATTGGCAGACAGGGTGGTTTCCGCAACCTACGACCCGACTTTCAATAAGCCGACAAGCATTTCGGACGCCCTCAACAATGTGACAGATATCTCATACGTTCAGTCCGGTAACGGAAAAGGTGAAATTTTACAGGTACAGCGACCATCTGTTCTTGATGCGGTCAGCGGAACTTCGGTTCGGCCCCAAATTACTTATACCTATACTGCAGCCGGTCTCCCGGAGACTATAACCTCAAAAGTGACGGCAGCCGAGACTTTCGTTAGCAAGACAGCCTACGATAGTTACGGAAATCCCGTAACAATTATTGCAGACCTGAGTGGGCTCGCTGAAACGAGAAGCCAGACGTTTAACAGTTTGGGGGATATCACAGTTTTGGACGGTCCGCGCAGCGATATCGATGACAAAACTTATAAAACATATGATCAGGCCAGGCATGTAATCTTTGAGGTTGGTCCGGATCCTGATGGTACAGGAGGACTGCCCAGGAGTGTGATCAAGCACACATATGATCTGGATGGTCGCGAAACCAAGACAGAGAGCGGTACAGGTACAGCTACGGATGGATCAGATTTTATCGTAAAATCATTCAAACGGATGACATATGACTACGCCGGAAATCTGATTAAGACTGAGACGGTGCTGCCATGAGCGAGCGTCAGATTTGGAACAGTGTGATTGCTGCAATCGGCCTGGTAAGCTTCCTGGGCTCCGCCGCGCAAAGCGTGTTCGCGGAAACTGTAACAGAAGTCACTCAATACAGTTATGATGGGCAAAATCGGCTTGTTTGCACCGCAACAAGAATGAATGCGTCTGCTTATGCTTCGGTTCCCGCAGATGCCTGTCTATTAGGCATCACAGGCATTTACGGCGACGACCGCATCAGCAAAAACATCTATGACTTAGCGGGGCAACTTATTGAAGTTGATCGCAGTGTCGGCGATCTGAATCAAAAATATGCACGTTATACCTACACGCTTAACGGGGAAAAGGCATCAGAACAAGATGCCAATGGAAACTTTACGTCCTTATCCTATGACGGTTTCGACCGCATTTTGAAGTTGCAATATCCGTCTACCACCTCCGGCGCAGGCACATCTAGCGTTTCGGACTACGAATTGTTTGGATATGATGCAAAAGGAAATAAAACCTCGTGGCGTAGGCGTGACGGCAATACAATCGCTTATACCTTCGATGCCCTGGCAAGAGAAATTGTAAGAGACTTGCCCTCTGGGACCAGCAGTGACGTCTACACAGGTTACAACCTTCTGGGAGATGTCATATACAAGCGCTTTGTATCCGCTTCTGGCACAGGTGTTTCTTACACACATGATGCCTTGGGTAGAATTACGTCAACCACGGACATGAATGGCCGAACGCTATCCTATCAGTATAATGCCGCTTCCGCCGCTACCCGAATAACCTGGCCCGATAACAACTACGCAGGGTTTGGACTGGACAATACCAACCGCCTTGTCAGTATCGGCATGAACGCGAATTCTGGGTTGGTGTCTCAGACCTACGACAGTCTGGGGCGCGTGGCTGCGATAGTTAAAGGGGGAGGAACAACAAGTTATAGTTATGATGACGCCGACCACCTGATCGCAATGACAAACGACTTTGCGGGAACAGCGAACGATATCTCGTGGTCGTTCTCAAACTATAATCCCGCCAGACAATTGATGGCCTGGAACGCGTCAACGACGATCTATGATTATAAACAAATTGGGGCTGCGGCGACCAGCAAAACCTTTGACGGCCTCAATCGTGATGCGACGATTGCAGCGCTCACGGGCGGTTACGATGCACGTGGGAATATGACCTATGATGGTACCCGCACTTTAACTTACGATCTCGAGAATCGCCTGCTTACGGCCACGGGAGGAAGCGCTTCTCTGACCTTGGCGTATGATCCGGAGGGCCGTCTCTACAAATATATTTCAGGCTCTACTATCACAACCTTCCTTTATGATGGCGTCGATCTTATAGGCGAATATGACAGTGCAGGTGCTCTAATAAGGAGATACATCCATGGGGGCGGTGTTGATGATCCTGTCGCATGGTACGAAGGGGCTGGCACTGGCGACCTCCGTTACTTTTACACGAACCAGCAAGGCAGTATTATAGGCTACAGCAATGCGTCAGGCGCCTTAGCCGAAGCATATATATACGGCCCGTACGGCGAGCCTAAAAATGCAAACAACGCCGAAAGCTGGTCTGGTGCGAGGTTCCGTTATACCGGCCAAATTTCTCTCCCGGAGGCCAGCTTATATTACTACAAGGCTCGCGTTTACGACCCAGCGGCAGGACGTTTCTTACAAACTGACCCCATCGGGTCAGAGGATGACCTCGATCTCTATGCCTATGTGGCGAATGATCCGGTTAACGCAACGGATCCCACAGGAACGCAGGGACAGATCCGTCCTCCCCCCCGTATGGCGCCAATAAGGCCGCGGCCGACACGTGTGGTTCCACAGGTTCCTCGTGAGGCGGTTGCACCAGGACGTGCTCCACCTGCGCCGCGCCAACCAGTCGATACGCCTGTGGCACCTTCGCCTTCCTTACCAGGCCCCCGGGGCGCGCCTACCACTCTAGACAAAGTTATTGCAAGTAGGCTTAATCCGCGCACGCTGGAAGGGGCGCGCCGGGAGCTCAACGGCGACGAGACCTCGTTCAAACAAGATGGAAGCCGCTACGATCATGTAAGCAAGGTCCATCAGGCTTTAGGCCAACTACGCAATTACGAAAGCCAGCTTATAAGGCAACAAGGCGACGCAGTTCGTTCGGGAAACTACGAAGAAGCTAGTAGGCTGGGACAAGAAATGCATCGCGTAAATGATACAATCACTAGAGTTGAGTCATATATGCGCTAATTACGGATTCGCAAATGACATTGATAGAAATAGAAGCGCTTTTGTTAGAACTGCCAGACGATGATTTCCGTCTGTACGAACTGCTGAGTGAGTATGATGAAATTTACAGAGCTCCAGATTTGAGCCTTATAACGCGACGAATTAGGCCAAGTGCCGATCCTGATCTTTCATCACTAGCTATCAGCTTGTCGGCCGAAAGGAGTGTAGGCAGCAAAGATTATTGGGCGAGTATTTTCAGGTTTATTGACGGTGTTGAATGGGATCCCTATGGCAGTCTGAAACTGGCATCAGTTTTTGCTTTGCGCTTTTACAACAGTGATGATTTTGCTTTGTCAAACGCCGTTTATGTTGCCTATACCTCGGATAACGCCAACATCCGAGAAGCAGTCTGCGTCCTCGCTCAATACAAGGTTGGTATTGATCCAGTTTACATAGTCTGGAGTACTAAAGACGGTGATTTAGTCGAAAAAATCCCCCAACTGGCGCAAGAATGGCTAGCAAGTCGGTTGAAAAAGGTTAACTAGGCATCGCCTCCCTGCGGATATTCTTCGTTAGGGCCAGTGATCATCAGCACGTTCGTTATGCTTAAACACTTAATGGTTTAGAGGGCGGTCCTTTTAAATTTATCGAACCCCTAAAAGTGAAAAAGCTATAACCCCGCGCATGCGGTGTGATGCCACCTTACCTCTGGTGAGGGCAAAGCGGGAATGCGCAAGATAAAAGGCTTGTCTCCCGACCAGCCTTAAGTGTTTGTCTGCACATCGTTTTTTATGTCTCTCACTTATGCGGAAAGGGCCGGCGGTAACCAAACGCGCATTTTTGTAGCATAGACAGACAAATCAAGAACATCATGCCGCAGACCTTATGATCCTCGGTCGCGACCGAACAACTCTTAGTTCGCGCGTACCATCTGGCCGCTGCGCGATTTCCGCGGCGTCGTGCCAGATGTAGTCGCCAGTGAGGTTGATATGCTCCCAGCCCAGCGGCGATAGGTGGGCCAATAAGGCGTCGTCGATGATCTCACCTTGGGCTCGCACCTCTTTCACTGCCTTTTCCAGATATCTCGTGTTCCAAAGGATTATGGCTGTAACCAGTAGGTTCAGACCGGAGGCGCGGTATTGTTGATTTTCATAAGTGCGATCGCGTATCTCGCCGAGACGGTGCAGAAAAACTGCGCGCGCCAGGCTATTGCGAGCCTCCCCTTTATTCAATTCCTGCGTGGTCTGACGGCGTAAACTTGGGTCTTCCAGCCAATCGAGCGTAAACAGGGTGCGTTCCAGCCGCCCATATTCCCGCAAGGCCGTGGCGACGCCGTTTTGTCGCGGGTAGGCCGCGAGCTGCCGCATAATAACCGAAGCCGTCACTTGACCACTTCGGATTGATGCCGCCACACGCAGGATTTCTGTCCAATGGGCCTGGATGAGCTCGACGTCGATCTTCGCGGTGATCAGGCCCTCCAAGGTTGGATAGGTCGACGGCTTCTCAAAGGCATATAGACGCCGATCCTTCAGATCAGGGATTCTTGGCGCAAACTGGAAGCCCAACAAGGAACACAGAGCAAAGACATGGTCCGAAACGCCCCCTCCATCAGTATGGTGGCGGGCCGGCGTAAATTCGGTTTGATGATAAAGCAGGGCGTCGAGGACATGCAATGCCTCGCTGGCGGTAGCTGCAATCACCTTGGTATAGAACGGCGCGTACCGATCGGAGATGTGGGTGTAGAATTTAACGCCGGGCTTTTGCCCGTAATGCGCATTCAACCGGCCGGAATCCCTGCCAAATCCTGTAGCCTGGAAGAATTGCCCATCGGATGAAGACGACGTGCCGGCACCAAACGACGTTCCAAGCGGCTGACTATGCTGGGCATTGACCAGGACTTGAAGCGCAAGCGCATAGGTCTCATCTCGAACATGCCAGTCTGCCGCCCATGCGAGTTGCCCCAAACTGACAATTCGACAGGCTTCAGCCATGCGCGTGAGACCGAGATTTAGACCATCCGCAATCAACGCTGCCATAACGATTTGTGGACTTTCAGGCTTTTCGCCGCTACGCAGATGCGTGAATGCATCTGTGAAGTTCGTCCACTCATTGACCTCAGCCAATAGGTCGGTGATCCTAATACGCGGCAGCAGGCTGTATAAGCGGCTGACCATAGCGTCCGTTTGCGGGTTCGTTGAGCGCTCGATCGGTGAGATTTTCAGGTTTCCCTTGTCCAGAGACACGTCGACAAGCTCGCCGCCCTTTGCCTTGGCTTCGACTTGATCCAATCGCGTGTTCAAAAGTGCCTGACGGTCTTTGAGGAACGCATCGAAATCCGATGTGACGTTGATCTGCAATGCGTTTGTCATGGTCAGCGTCTTAAGGTCTTCGTGCGAGATCAACCGCTCTTCAAAGCTCTTATAGGTCTGGCTGCCGACCACCCATACATCGCCCGCACGCAAACGCTCGCGCAATTCAGACAGCACGCACAGTTCATAGTGCCGGCGGTTCAGGATGCCGTCAGTCCAGACATAGCGCGCCCAGCGACGCTTTATGAAGCCGGTCGGAGCATCCTGCGGGAGGCCGCCACGACCTGAACGGTTCAGTGATTTCAAGAGCGCGATAGATTTGAGTAACTGCGCGACAGCGGGGACACCTTCGAAGCTGAAGGCTTCCAGGAACGCCGGTGCCCAGCGCCTGATACCTGCATATTGCTGGTCGAGGATTTGGACAGCATCAAAGTCTGCGGGACGCAACAATGCCTCCGCTTCGACAAGACTCTTACAGAAGTCATCCCAAGGGACGACGGCGTCCATCGCGTCGAAGGCGTCCTGGCCATCATCCTTGGCTGCCGCAAGCGCCTTGCCAACCTTAACGAAAAGGCGCAGCTTTTCATTGATAGCGCGGCCGTCGGCGCGGAATTCGCGGTCATGACGTCCCTGGGCTTTGCGGAACATCGTTCCGATGAGGCGTTCGAACAGCTCAATGGCTTGATCCGTAAGCTGGGCGCGAAGGTCCACACAAATGACAACTAGAGTGCCGTGCCGACGATCAGGGTCCAAGCGGGCGATATGCTGTATTGTCGTCCGCCGTCCCTCCTTTTCTATCTGTACCAGGCGCATTTGGTGCACACGGCCCCCAACGGAAACATCGATGTTCAAGCGTTTCAGGTGATCCAGGCGCTGCAGAAGCGCTGGCATAGCCGTCGGCTTGGAACTCTCGGGAAACTGGCGAAGCCAACCCAGCCAAGTCTGCGTTGTCTCGCCTCGGAGAGAGGTCAGTTGGTCAAGCCGGTATTTGTGATCACCTGTGAGGTCTGCGGTGAGACGTCTGTAAACCTCGCGGCGTGCCTCGATGCGCGTGCGAATACATAAACGCTGAAGGCTCCCTATATGTGGCAGAACGATCCGGCGATTCCGACATTCCGCCATGATCAGGGCGCCCAAGTGACCGAGCTGGTCCTTTTCAATAGCGTGAGGCATAAGCCACCGCTGCAACTCTGTGGCTGGCACGGTTCCGAAGGGGCGAAGATTCAACGCGCTTTGCAAAAGAGCGCTATGCCGCCGTCGACTTTGTTCGAGATATTGATCAATCTCGTTTGATAGGACGTCAATCTGACCGGCGATAAAGTCGATGGTCTCTTGGGGCGGCTTTTCTCCTTCGAGCAATGGCCTTCCGAGATAGCGTAGATAACAAAGCATCAGCGCATATCCCAATCGGTTATGGTCCCCCCTGCAACGACGAATGTGCATCAGGTCAGAAGGTTGTAATGTGTAGTGCCGTATCAGATCACGTTGAGAAATGGCTGGGTCGTAGAAACTGCAAAGCTGGTCTGCTGTAAATATAGGACCCTTGGACATTTTATCCTCCGTGCGTTTTGCTGCCTGGCAACCATCCTCCGCGCGTCAATGAGTCAATAAGTGTGCTGCGCTTTACACCGAAGGTCCGACATACGGCGGCTTTGGTGGCGCCACCGTCAAGGGCAGATTTTATGGCCGTCATTTTTTCAGCATCGATGGCGACGGGACGACCGCCGCGTCGGCCACGGCGCTTGGCAGCTGCGAGACCGGCCATGATCCGCTCCTGGGTCAGCGATCGCTCATACTGAGCCAGGGCACCAAAGACACTGAACAGGAACTCACCCTGCGGCGTGGTCGTATCCATTTGCTCTGTCAACGACCGGAAAGCGATGCCCTTGGCCTTCAAGTCATTCACAATGGTCAAGAGGTGCGGCAGTGATCGACCCAGCCGATCCAATTTCCAAACAACCAGACAGTCACCTGGCTTCAAATAGGTCAGCGCCTTTTTGAGGCCGGGCCGATCTTGTTTGGCGCCGCTGGTGTGGTCTTCGAACAAATGGCGCGGATCGACGCCGGCAGACACGAGGGCGTCGCGCTGTAAGTCGACCACTTGGCGCTCCCCTTCCGAAGAAACGCGCATGTATCCAATAAGCATATACGGAAATCACCTAGAATTGAGTTTCCGTATAGTTATCCATTCCGACAGGGTTTGTCGCTCAAAATCAGTGCACAAACGGCTCGAGTTTCGCTGAGGCTGGTAAGGTGACGGAAAACACATGTTTTGCGCTAATGCAGCAGGGAGCTTGACTTCATTATCTACATATGTAGAGTGACGGAATGACACGAGCGCCTAATATTTCACATCAGACCCGTGCGGTCCTTTCAGTACTTATAAGCCAGCCCCAGGCTTGGCGCTATGGATATGACTTGTTGAAAGAGACGGAGCTTAAGTCGGGCACCCTTTATCCGCTACTAATTAGGCTTCACGATCAAGGGCTGCTTGAGGCGGAATGGCGCCCCGCTGCACAGCCTGGGCGCCCGCCGCGCCATGCCTACCGCCTAACCAGCGCTGGATTGGCCCTCGCGTTATTACAACGATCAGAATTGGTCGTCATTCGCAATCCTTCAAGGGCGGCCAGCGCATGAAATTGGCCTCCATTTTAATAGCTCTGGCGGCACATATACTGCCTGGCAACCGATCCAATTGGGGGGAGGCAATGAGGCAGGAGTTCCTCCTCATCAAATCAAACTCCGAATCTATAGATTTCGCCATTGGCTGCTTATGGACAGCCGTTCATCAAAGGATCAATTCAATGAAACTCATCACTTCGCTCGGGCGATGGAGTGTCGGATCTGTTACGGCCCTATATGGAGTTTTCTTCCTTATAGGTGGCATAAACGCAATAGCCTTTTTATTGGGTCGGCCAGATTACTACCATAACCTACTACTTGCGAATGGCCAGGTGGAAGCTGCGGCTGATCACTTCAGGGCCGCGCCATTCATTATGCTATTTAACCTTGGTATGGGCCTATTCAATATCTCCGCCGCAGTGTTCCTCATCAATTGGCGGCCAAAGCTGTTTGCCGTAGCATGCTCAGGTGTAGCGGTAATTGCCACCACACTTACCGTATTCGGATTGGCTAGTGGAGAGAAGACCTGGTCGATATTTGCTTGGGCGTGGCCGTTCGTACCACTTGCGCTGCTGGCGGGGGCTGCCTACGTCTTGAGGCTGCTCAACAACCGCAGAACAACTCCACACTTATTGGCATAGCGCACCGGAACCCGTTCTTGATTTGTCCGCTTATGCTACAAAAATGCACGTTTGGTTACCTCTGGCCTTATAGGCACGCGAGATTTCCGTCAGGCCGGCGGCAGCCGTCGGACTGGTCCAAGAGTAACCCAGTGTGGTGTCAAAGAAGTAGGGACCTTCTGCGGTGTGGACCGAGTCCATATGGTCAAATGTGCCATTATACAACCGGTTGAACGCTGCGGTGCCGGCCAGGTTTGTCGCTGGCAGGTATAACTACGGCGCCACGAGACGTATAGAGATCGCGTTCGGTGGCGCTCGTCGAGGTCATATAATCGGTTCCGTTGACACGAACCTCCCACAGCATGTTCAACTTCGCATACTGCTGGGCATGCGCGGGCTGCCCCGCGAAGAGAGTCGTCGCAACCAGCGCAGCGGCAACCGCCGTCTTTGCTGAGGCAAGGCGACAGATAGGTGAGGTGAATTGCATTGTGTTTTCCTGAAATGGGCCCTTGAAGTTGTCAGGTTAGAAAATTTAGGAATTTGGGCGCGTGCGGGCGCCAGGAGGCAGGTAATGGCGCGGCTAGATTCGCCAGCGTAAGGTTGATTGAACAATCAAAAACGCAGCGCCATTCGCGACGGCAATTTCCTTGCCCAACGATTGTTGGTCCACCTCACCGCTCGAATATGCCGCGGACGACACCGCTTGCGTTTAGATCGCCTTAGAGTTCAATGTATTCATGAGCAAGCTACGGCTGGAATATGACTGTAAGGGTGGCTGTGCTGCTGCCCCCTTGACCGTCAGAAACGGTAAACGAAACATAGCGCGTCTGACCACGAACCACGGTGATTGGGTAGGGCATAGTCGGAGTAACTAACGAGAGAGTTCCGCCGTCAGGATCATGACATTGGTAAAGATATGCAGCAGCAGGAATATTAAGGGTAATCGAGTTCGGGCCATATGGCGGAGCCGGGTAACTAGAGCTTTGTTGCCAGTTGTTGCATATTGGTGGCTGGTTAACATAGGCCGGCACATTGACGCTAACTGTCGCGGGAGCGCTTGTGCCGCCTGGTCCGCTAACGGTATAGGTGAAGCTCGTGTTTCCGCTGAAGCCTGAATTGGGTGTAAAGGTTGCCGTCGTTCCCGAAATCGAAGCGGTACCGTTGGCAGGCTGAGAGGCTACGGCGAGTGATGTGTAGACGCCCGAAGGTGCCAGAGCAACAGACCCTGCCGTATTATACGACGTCGTCAACGACACGTTTCCTGCGGTGGGCGCTGCGGGTATCGCAACGTTCACGCTCACCGTGGCTGGAGAGCTTGTCCCGCCAGGGCCAGTCGCCGTATAGGTGAAGCTGGTGTTTCCATAGAAGCCTGTATTCGGCGTGAAGGTAGCCGCAGTTCCGGAGATCGAAGCGGATCCATTAGCAGGCTGAGACGCAACGGACAGGGAGTTATAAACCCCAGAGGGTGCAAGTGCGACACTGCCCGCGGTATTGTAAGCCGTGTTCAAAGTTACGTTGCTTACGGCAGGGGCTGGTGGCGTGGCAACATTAACACTGACGGTTGCGGGCGAACTTGTTCCCCCCGCGCCTGTGGCCGTGTAGGTGAAGCTGGTGTTGCCATAAAAGCCTGCATTGGGCGTGAAGGTCGCCGTAGTGCCCGATACGGAGGCTGAGCCGTTGGCTGGCTGTGATGCGATAGCCAGTGAACTGTAAGTGCCCGAAGGCGACAGAGCCACGGTACCGGACGTGTTATATCCTGTACTGAGGCTGACATTGCCTACTGTTGGGGCTGCCGGCGCCGCGACGCTGACGGTAACTGTGCCAGGTGCGCTGGTGCCACCGGGCCCGGACGCCGTGTAAGTGAAACTGGTGTTCCCGATGAAGCCCGTATTCGGCGTAAAAGTGGCCGTCGTTCCGGAAACGGAAACCGTCCCATTGGCAGGTTGTGAGGCGATCGCAAGCGAGTTGTACATACCGCCTGGCGCAAGCGCGATCGACGCCGCTGTGTTGTAGTTGGTTGACGACGAGACATTGGCCGCCGTCGGCGCGGCAGGCGCGTTGACCGTGACGTTGACGGTTGCCGAAGAGCTTTGGCCGCCAGGCCCCGTCGCCTTATAGGTAAAGCTTGTGGTGCCAATGAACCCTGCGTTTGGTGTGAAAGTGGCCGTCGTTCCAGAAATCGCCGCCGTGCCGTTTGGTGACTGCGAAACAACCGATAAGGATGTCCAGACACCACCAGGCGCTAATGTGACCGAACCTGCCGCATTGTACGCGGTCGTCATTGACACATTGCCCGCAGTGGGAATTGCCGGTGCAGTAACTGTCACACTAACGGTCGCAGGAGCGCTATCTCCGCCGGCACCACTCGCCTTGTAGGTAAAGCTGGTCGAACCGATATAGCCCGCGTTCGGCGTGAAGGTGGCATTAGACCCGGATATCGAGGCCGTGCCGTTGGCGGGCGTCGTCACGACCGAAAGTGAGGTCCACGACCCGGCGGGCGCCAAGGCGACTGTGCCTGCTGTATTGTAAGCCGTGGTCAGCGAGACGTTGCCAGCGCTCGGTGCCGGCGGCGTACGCACCACCTGCGTGCGATTGTCAGCGGAGTCATAGGAATAATCGACAACGGTGCCATTCGGATACGTGACGCGTTTCACTCGGCCTAAGTCGTCGTAAGAATAGGACAGGGTGCCAGCCAAACCAGGTGTGGCAAGCAGGGCGAGCATGCAAACGCCCGCAGAAAGCGCCCTAAGGCTGGACCCCAGACCTGTGAGTCGTAGCGTCAACGCCGTTGCCTTGTGTTGCATGATTGCCCCTCGAATTTTCCACCCCAACTTGCAGATATTCGGGGGCAATTCGAAAGCGTGCAAGCAAATTATTTTACAAAAATAAGTTGTAAAATATCAATTATTTGCCCTGTATGCGAGCAAATATCACAAATGCTCCATATTGGCGACCTTGCCAGATAGCCGCAATTGTGTTCGATTTGGCCCAAATAACGCGGTCCATGGGGGAATGGGGATGATAACGCTTGCAGCTATGCGTCAAACGGTAACGGGCGCCATCTTGGCGGCAGGTGTTTTGGCAGGACTAGCATTCGGTCCTGCTGCAACAGCCCAATCGATCGAACAGCCACCGCTTCTCAGCGCAATCGATCAGAACGGTGTCAATTTGGCGACCGGCAATCTGTCACTTCCGGACCTTAGTGTCGCGACCGCCGGCATCAGTCGCACGGGGCAAGCTTTCCTAAAGGCGTCCAATCGTTCCGTCGTATCAACTGATAACTTCACTGGGAGCTATGTGGTTGGTTTCGAAGGCACTGCTGTTATGGGGTCTGCGTATCCGGCAGGGACTTACTGGCTCTTTGTAAGTTTTCGAGGCAAGGTCATGCGTTTCCTTCTGGGCAGCGGGTATTATATGAACCCATCCTATCCCGCGTCGTTTAGTGCGGGACCTTACGAAGAGATTGGCGTGCCGACACCCGCCAAATTCGATTGCGGAAGCTTCACAGGGCAGCAGGTAAATGACTACCAGGCCACTTGTACCCTTAAGCTCGCCGATACGACGGAGGTTGTCTACGTCGGATCCGCAATGGGACAGAAGGGGGTTATGACTAAAATCACCTCGCCCGCCGGCGAGGTGACAGATATCGCCTACTACAACGATTCAAATGGTTCGCCTCGTGCCATCAATACTGTAAATGACTCACTCGGCTGGGCCCTCAAATACACGGTAAATAGCAGTTACGTAGTAACAGGTGTAACAGCCGTGAACACAACACTCAGCCAGTGCGTCGCGTCGTCATGCACGCCCAATTCTGGGGCTCCCGCCGCCAGTCTTAATATTGTCAGCGGAACTCGGACACTGGCGCAGAATGGGACGACGATCGGCAGCTACACAATCAACGGAGATACGGTCACTATCAGCGTTCCTGGCGGGCCAACAAAAACAGTTACGCTATACCCTACGACCGACACCGCCTACACCGGACGTGTTAAGTCAATTCAGATTGGTACCTCTACTTGGGCCTATTCCTATGGATATGATACCGTCACGCCTACAGTATTCGTGGCAACGGTGCAGGCTCCGAACGGATCGGTTAGAAAAAGTGGTTTTGAATATAGTAAAAAGAAGATAATTTATCAAATAGACGAAGCCAATCGGAAGTCCGAATATAGATACGATGGCTATGACAGGGTTTTTAAGGTTATAAATCCTGACGGCAGCGAATCAACAGGTGGCTTCACAGCGTACAAGTATGGTGTTCGCGGCAACATCGAAAAGACCTTTGTTGTTCCAAAGAACGGAATTACAGGGGGCGTGTACGAAACCGCCACAAATCTCATTGTTACAACGGCGATCTATGCGACGAGCTGCGACGCGCCGACGGTCACAAACGGAAACTATAGATATTGCAACAAACCATTGAGCGTCACTGACACCAATGGCATCCGCACGGACTACGAATACCATTCCGGCAGTGGTGAAGTCGCAAAGGTCCGGAGACCGAGCGTCAATGGCGTGCAAGCCGAGACCCGTTTTACTTACGAACTGAAGACGCCGACGGCCAAATATCCCAATGCCACGGTGTCGAACCAGCCTCAAATTTGGCGCCAGATAGGTACGTCAAGTTGTATGGCTCAGAGCTTGGCCGGTTGCGTAGGGGGTATTGACGAGCGTAAGACGACGACTGCCTACGCTGCGGGCGGCAACATCCTGCCGGTTTCTACGACGGTCAGCAGAGGCGATAGCAGCCTAGCTCAGACAACCACTGTAGCCTACAACGACAATGGTGCTGTGGTGGTTAGCGACGGGCCGATGCCCGGTGCCGTTGATGAAATCTACACCTTTTATGACGCCTTGGGGCGTGTGGAGGGCACTGTTGGTCCTGATCCGGACGGTTCATCTGGATCGCGCCAGCGTCATGCAAGCCACACTTGGTACGATGGGGCGGGGCGGGCCTGGAGGACGGATGTAGGTACAGTTCCAACTTCGACCTATTCCGGAGGTACAGCGGCGGCGCGAAATTCTCAGGCCTACGCCGACCTCGGTTCGATGACTATTCAGGCTAGTGACACGATCGAATTCAACGCGGCAGGGCTTCCAGCGATCTCTCGTCACTTTATCGGCGCTTCGACCGGGACGCCGAAAGTTGTAAGTCAGCGCTCATACGACACCATGTTCAGGGTGGATTGCGATGCAAAGCGTTTTAAAATTGCGGATTTTGCCAACCTATCCAATATGAGCGCCTGCTCTCTTGGAACGGCCTCTGGCAGCGAGACAAAAGATCAAATTACAAAGTATAATTATGATAACGTCACAGGACTTTTACTGAGCACGGCGTCAGGATATGGCACGACACTTGCGCGTACAGATTCGCTGAAGTCTTTTGATACCAGTGGGGCCACCTCAACGGGAAATCTCCTCTGGGTAGAAGACGCCAAAGGTAATAGAACAAGTTATACTTACGATACGTTCAATCGCTTGATTAAAACCTGTTATCCCCTAGCCAGTACTCTGCACCAGAGTTCGACGACCGATTGCGAGCAAACGACTTATCGCACAGCGCCTGTTACTGGCACAGGCTCGGTGGGAAGCGTTGCTAATACGGTCACCTTGCGAGACAATCAGACGATTATGTTCAGCTACGACAGTGCGCTTCGCCTGACATCGAAAAGTGGGCCTGTCGCCGAGAGTTACGTCTATGACAACTTCGATCAGGTCATCGAACATAAGAGCAATAGTACGTGGAGCCAACTCAGCAACGCAGCGCAGGCCCGGCAAGCCTACACCTATAATGCCTTGGGCTGGTTGTTGACCGCGACCACGAATATCTTAACGGCGGCAGATGCCAGTACAACAACGAACCAGACCTTAACTTATCAGTATGACGCCATCGGCCGCCGCAGCCAAATGACCTATCCCGACGGATTCTACGTTACTTATAGGTATAGTGATGCCAATGAATTGGTTCGAATTTGCGAGAACGGATCGAACTGCGTTGATGGTAATACGTCGGCGCTCAACTTCGCTTACGATGACTATGGCCGCCGGACTTCAACAACGGCGCGAAAAGCCGACGGCTCTGCACTGACACTGGCGTCTTATGGCTATGACACCAGTCGACGTATGCAAACGATAGCATTGCCAGGCAACACGATCACGCTCGGCTACACTATCTCCGACCAAATCAATAGTCGTTCCAACTCCATGGCAATTTTTGACCCCCCGGCGCCGGTAGCCGGAACTACGACCTACGGCGTTAATGGACTCAACCATATGACTGCGGCGGGTACCAGCACGCTCGGTTATGATGCTCGCGGCAATTTGAGTTCAGACGGCGCGGTGACCTATAGCTACAGCGCTTCTAACCTGCTGATTTCGACGACCTCAGGCGCGACGCTTAAATATGACGCTGAGAGCAGATTGCGGATGGCAAGTTCCGGTTCAAGCGCGATGCGACAGTACCTATATGATGGCGTGAATTTAATTGCGGAGTACGACAGTTCGGGAGTTATCGTCCGCCGCTATGTCCATGGCACAGGCAACGACGAACCGTTGATATGGTATGAGAAAAACGGCGCCAGTTTCGATAAGCGCTTCTTTGCCAGTGACGAGCGGGGGTCAATCGTTTCCATTAATGGTGACACCGGCGCGACACTCGCGCAGTACATCTACGATGCGTACGGCCTTCCAACAAAAGTCAACGGTACAATTGACAGCCGCTTTCTTTACACGGGGCAAGTGTGGCTCGCGGATGTAAGCCTCTACTACTATAAGGCCCGCATGTACGCACCAAGCCTTGGTCGCTTCATGCAGACGGATCCATTAGGCTACTCCGACGGAATGAACTGGTATGCGTATGTCGGAAACGATCCATTGAATAGCACTGATCCTTCGGGCCTGTGCATTTCGCGTGATTTCTGACGGAGCCATTTCGTGTGATTTTACTGGTCATGGAAATTATTTTGGTGGAGCAGATGGTGTGTATCATCCTGTGTTAGGTGGCGGTGGCGACAGCTGCCCGGTTTCGCTTTGTGCTGAAGGTTCAAGGTACTTGGGCTACCAAAACGATATCGAAACTTACGCAGGAAAAACCTCTAATGCTAGAGGGAACCCATGGGGATACTGGCAATCAAATTGGACGAGCGCATCTAGTTACTCGGACCCCTGGGCTTATCAACCGGATCTGATAATAAGTTCAATAGGGCGCTTTATCGGCACTATTACGTTCAAGGACGTACTCTGCAATGCTCCACAGCTTGGGGTTGGGGCCGGTTTTGATGCCTATGCAGGCCTTGGTGGTAGCGGTTCGGTTGGACTAACCTTCAATCCAAGAAATGGGCAGATCGGTATAACGTTGGGCGTGGGAGTGGGAGTGGGCATCGGCGGCGGGGTTTATGGAAGTGTTAGTAAAGGACCAAATGTAGGCTTTGGAAAAGGAAGCAATGGGGCGCAACCCCCCGTAACAGCAAATGTTGTGGCGACAGCTTCCGGTCAATTACTGGTTGGTGGCAGCGGCTCATATTCATTGCTAGGCTCTAATAAAGGGGACTGGGGTGCGGCGGCTGCTCGCGGAGGACCAGATTTCACAGCTAATGCAAATATTGGTGGACAGGTGGGTTTCAATGCACCCGCAATATATAATGCTGGATGTTAAAATGAGAATTTATATCAAATTTGCTTTAATTTTAACTTATATATCCGTTCCGGGGATATTTGTTGTAGGGCTACTAGGAGACAAACTCGGTTTACCGATACTGCCATTTCTCTATGCTTTGGTAATCGCAACAATCGATCTGCCAGTAATTCTGGCGAAATGTCGACACTGCGGGGCAAACGTCGTACAGCCAAAATTTGCGTCAAAATCCAAAGTCGGAATTTCATTCATTCCATTAACGGTTGCTGATAAATGTGGGACATGTGGCAAGAAGCCGTTCAACTAAAATTTGATAATTGCAAATGGTTTTCGTGGAACAAATGTTGGAGCTTGGGCCTTGTGCGGGCAGGAAGCATCTGAGTGTTAAGCCAAGTTAGTATACGGCATTTTCACCGAGCCAATCGAACATTCTTAATCTGCACTTGCAGTTGCCATAGAGGCGATGCGCAGACTGAGTTTCTTGTAAATAATCGACCATAATTCGGGCTCTTCGTCGGCCTTGGCCTAGCAGGGTGTTGAAGAAGTCACTTGCGGCGGAACTTTCGGCATGATTCACTTGGTCCATGGTTAGGTTCGAGGACGTGCTATGCGTGGTTCAGACAGTCGGAGTGGTTCTCTATTTTCCTATGTCGACATAGAGGCTCGTGTCCGCCGCGATCATCCGCTGCGGACGATCCGCGAACTGTCAGATGCGGCTCTTGAGACGCTGACAGTTGATTTTTCCAAGCTCTACTCTGGCATGGGGCGTCCCTCGATCGCCCCTGAGATGCTGCTGCGGGCCATGCTTTTGCAAGCCTTTTACTCGATCCGTTCGGAGCGTCAGCTTATGGAACGTCTTGAGTTTGACCTGCTGTTTCGCTGGTTCGTTGGCTTGGGTATCGACGGTGCGGCATGGGACCATTCGACGTTCTCTAAAAACCGTGACCGTCTTTTAGAAGGCGAGATTGCGGCCAAGTTTTTGGCCGCCGTGTTGGCACAGCCGCGCGTAAAACGTTTGCTCTCAACGGACCACTTCAGCGTCGATGGCACTTTGATCGAAGCCTGGGCTTCAATGAAAAGCTTTAAGGCAAGGGCGCAGGATGACAAAGACCCACCGGCACCAAGCTCGGGTGGTCGCAATGCTGATGTCGATTTTAAAGGCCAAAAACGCTCCAACGACACCCATGAGAGTACGACTGACCCTGAGGCGAAGCTTTACCGCAAAGGGCCGGGCATGGAGGCCAAGCTTTGCTTTATGGGTCATACCTTGATGGAGAACCGCTCGGGCCTGATTGTCGACACCCGTATGACCACAGCAAACGGTCATGCCGAGCGCATTGCCGCGTTATCGATGATCGAACCGCGTGCGGACCGGCCCAAAGCTATCAGCCTTGGGGCCGACAAGGGCTACGACGCCGAGGACTTCGTCAATGAACTGAAGTCGATGAACGTTCGCCCTCACGTCGCGCAGAATGATACTGGCCGACGCTCGAACATTGATCGGCGCACGACCCGTCATGCCGGTTACGCCATGAGCCAGAAGATACGTAAGCGCATCGAGGAAGGCTTCGGTTGGCTGAAGACCGTTGGCAACTCCCGAAAGACGCGGTTCAAAGGCACAGATCGCGTCGGGTGGGGCTTTACCTTCGCCATGGCGGCCTACAATCTCGTGCGATTACCCAAACTGTTGCAGGCATCGACATGAGGCTTCTGGGAAAGTGGCGGATCGTCGAGACAGCCCTGTGGGACAGGGACTATCTCGACCTGTCAGGACCCGCTTTTATTGAGATCGACGACAAGGGGAATGCTGAAATGGCATATGGAGCCATGAACGCTAGCCTTGACATAGGATACACACCCAGCGGAATTGACTTCGATTGGAGCGGCGGTGACGAAGGCGACCACGTCGAAGGAACAGGCTGGGCCGAGTTGCAGACCGATGGTTCCCTAATCGGTGAAATTAGCTACCTAAATGGCGACGAGACCACTTTCAAAGCCATCCCATGGCCGACTTCTTCAACACCCTGCTAGACGATAAGATACCTGAAATAAGACAATTTGAATGTTCCGCAAGCGCTTGAAAAGTCTGTTAACAGAAAGGCCCAATATTCATCGACACCGCCCGTCACAGAAGAAAATTCCCATTTTGTGCTCGTCGAGTTTATCATCTGTTAAGCCATCAGCTTTTCTTTGGGAAACCCACACTGACGTTCTCCTGGCCAAATACCATGAGGTAGGGTCCGCATTGTGATAGAGCCGAAATGGCTTGGCTTTCCGATCTCAACATCTGATCGGTGATCGGCATCGACGTGTTTCTGCGTATGGTCGGAGGCTTGGCCAAATTGCCCATCGGCGAAAAACTGACCTCAAGGACGACTGGCAATGTGTTCTTGTCGGCAATTCTGTTCCAGCACGGCGCAATCGCTTTCCATAAATCATTGGGCGTTTTAACCGACGTGTTGTTCGCGTTTACGTGGTTTTCCGCTGCCGTTCGTGCCGCAGCGCCGGGCTGAGCTTCAAAGGGATTCTCACCCAATGCTTCGCTGATGGATTTCGCGGGATTGGATATGTTGGAGGGAGTTTCCGACGAAGGCGCGGTCGTGTCGGTCATCTGCATGAAAGTATCCATAGGGGATGACTGCGCAGCGGGCGCCTGGAAAGCGCGCGCAGGCGCCGCGCCATCGTCTTCAATGCCCACAAGATCGAGGCGGATGCCTTCGGCTTCTGACTCACCTTCCCCCGTTGTCGACACATTGGCTAAAGTTGAACCGCTTGAAGGAATGAGGCCAACGAGGAGGAGGGCGTGGAGGGCAATAGATACCGTCACCGCCAGAAGTCTTTTGTTGGTCTTTTTGCCCCATGTCATGAGAGCAGCATACTACGCACGGTTGCTCGCTGTGAAGGAATATGTTACTTTTTTAGGGATGATCGCGAGGTCTTTCATGGTGGGGGCAGCGTGCAATGTAAGAAGGTTAGCGATGGCGAGGCCGGGTTCTTGCTGGTAGACGCCTTGACGGGAACTGCCATCATTGCCCTCATGATAGCGCTGTGTCTCACGACCATCAAAATTGCTCGCTCTCAGACTCAAACGGCAAGAGACATGGGGGACGCGCAGCACCTGATGATCGGCCTCATGGAAGCAACACCCCGCATCGCCGGTGATTACAAAGGCGTGTCGGGCGGCCTTGCCTATAAGGTTACGGTCCAGTCCAAAAGGGTCAATGACGTGCCGATGTGCGAGATTTCTGTCGATGTCAGAGCGCCAAAACGTCAACGGGCCTATCACCTGGTGGGGACGCGCTGGTGTTCCCAAGTGCCCGTTTCATGACCCGGAAGGATTCAGGATTTACGCTGACCGAAGCACTCATCGCCTTACTTGTGATCAGCCTGGCACTGGCAGGGGCATTACAGGCCAGCAGGATAGTCGCCAAATTCAATTCGCGCGTTGTCACGCAAGCGAAGAGAGACAAGGATTTGATTTCATTTCAGGCGCAGGCCGCCAAGCGGCTTTTGCCCCTTCAACCCATAACCGACGACAAGCTTAAGGGGGATGCAAGGCAGATGGCTTTTCCCTGCGATCCAACGGCGCCAACCCCGCTTTGTACCCTCAGCGCACCAACAGGCACATTTGTTTACCTGAGTGGCGGTAGCGCCCATGCCGTCTGGCCTTACGGCCAGCCATCCTCTTCAACGCCGTCAGCGCGTCTTGAAGCCGTGGCGCTACGGGATCAGCAGGGGAAAACCCTAGCCGTTATTAAATTACCGGTTGAACATGCAGGCGATTGCCAGTTTGATATGATTTCGCGTAACTGCCGTGAGGTCAGCCCTCAGACTGAACCGGACACTTCCAAGGTGGCGATGCCATGAACGATCTGAACATTCAGGAGCGCGTGCGCTTCAAACCCTTCACGCGCGTGGTCAACGCGCCGCCGGCTTGGCCGTGGGACCAAACCCGCGTCGCCCGGCTCGAGGCAGAGCACACCTCTCCGGTATCGGGCGATGATATCACCATCGTCGTGCGTAGACTGAAGCCCTGGGCGTTTGGTGAAACAGGCAAATTTGTTGCTATCTATCTGCGAGCCGTTGAGATGCGCGACGGCCTGAAATTCGAGCTGGACATCCAGGGACAACGCATTGCCATCGACATGCCGTCGCCGCAGCAAAGGTCAGATCAGAACAAGTCTCAGATGTGGATACTGGGCTCTGGTTTAGTGATGGCGATTAGCCTGCTCGCCATGGGAACACTCACCTTACAACGTCGCGCGGCGGAAGAAGATCGATTAAGCACGCTGGAGGCCAAGATGACGCGCGCGGTGCGCGAGGCAACTGGCATACAGAAAGCGCGATTGGACGCTGCCGCTTTGGAAGAGCTCGATCTGAGGCATAGATCGATGAGCCAGGCCTTGTCCGAACTTAAGACGCTTAGCCTCAAACGCGATCCGGCATCGCGTATCGAAGCCTTCTATTGGAATAAAGGCTATTGGGCGGTCGAGGCAAGAGGCAAGGATTCACCGGTGAAGGACGCAACCGTCCCCCTGCAAAGATCGACGAAGCCCGTCCGGAAGGACGTTTGGCTTTGGGTTGCCCCGGGTCAGGATGGCCAGCCATGATCGAACCAAGGTTTCAAAGGCGCAAGCCTGCCGGATTTAGTATCGCTGACATCCCTATAGGCGCCTATGCCGCCGGGGCTGTGATGGTGATCCTGATGGTCGGTATGTGGTGTCTCTCTAAACCAAGCGATGCCAAGGCTCGCATGGCGGCTCTGGAGCGGCAGGCGCTTGTTATAAAGGCCGCTGAGAAGACACAAGGCGATCTTCAGACCTATCCCTTGGGTAGTGTCTGTACTGAGGATCTGGGCGATGCTTTCAGAAACCGCCTAAGCGCTTCTTTGCTTAACAGTGGGGTCAAGATAGAGGCCCTGGATGTTTCAGATGATGGGCCCACAGATGGCATCCATCCGTTGCGGGCTTACACGCTCACTCTAAAAGCCAGTGGTGGCTACGAGCAGGCCGTGGGCGCGTTGAATATCCTGGCGCAGTACCAGCCCACAGTATTTCTGGACAGTATGCATCTGCGCAATCAGACCAGCTCGGTCGATCTCAACGTGGAAGGACGGCTCTATTGTCGATTGAAAAAACAAGGATAGTCCTGAGCGTCGGTGCGGTGACGGGCGGGGCCTTGTTGCTTCTTCTTGGTTTCATCGACCCGACCCAGTCCGACAGTCGAAAATTGGACGCTCTCGCCAAGGATGCCAACGCGGCGCCGAAGCTGTCGACGCTGGCGAAAAAAACAGCTCACAGTGGTTCTGCCGATAGTCTTGTCGAGCATCCTATCTTCGTTATGACGACGGGTACGGGCGCCTATGCTGAGAAGACCTTTCAGCTCTTCGGCGTGTCGATCTCCGCCAGTCGCAAGGCTGCGCTGGTCGGCATAGATGGTGCTTCACCGGCTTGGCTTCGCGCCGGCGAGCTTAGCGGTGACGTGCAGCTTATCGACGTTCAGGCGGGAAGCGCACGATTTGATACGCCACTCGGAGAGCGTACAGTGAATATGAGTGACACGCCCGCAGCGGCGGCGCCAACAAGCAGTGTCGGGGGATAAAAGGTATGCGTTATAATTCGTTGGTAGTGGCGGTCGCAGTTGTCGCGGCGCCATTGTCCGTTTCGATGCCGCTACGCGCTGTGGCGCAGTCGGCCCAGACCTATACGTTTGTCTTCAAGGATGCGGACATTTCCCAGGTGGCTGAGGAAATCCTCGGTAACAGTTTAGGGGTTGCCTATCGCGTTGATCCAGGCGTCGCCGGCAAGATCAATTTCAGCATCGAGCAAAGGCTGACCAAGGCGCAGCTTCTGGCCGCGTTCGAGGCGGCCCTTAGTCAATATGACGTCGTGATGATGCAGGAGGGCCAGGCCGTCGTCCTTAAACCACGTAAATCGGCGACGGTCGGCGGGCAGATTACCACGGGCACCGGCAAAGCTTCTGGTATTGGCTTCCAGATTCGGGCGGTGCCAGTCAACTACGGCTCCGCGACAGAAATCGCCAAGGCCCTGACATCAGTCTCCAAGTCTGACCTCGTCCTCTATTCATCCGACAAACAGGGCCTGATACTGCTGGGTGGTCGGGCCGATGAGTTGGACAATGCGATCACCACGATCGCCCTGTTTGATCAAAGTACCCTTAGCGAGTTGCGGATTCGCTTCTATCCGTTATCGAGCGCGAACGCTTCGGCTGTGGCGACCGATCTGACTGACCTTATCAAGGCGTCGGGCACATCGAGTGTCGCGATTGCACCCATGCGCCGGCTGAACGGTATATTTGCCTTTTCGCAGTCGTCGGACGTGCTTGATCATATCGGCCAGTGGGTGCAACGCCTCGATGTGCCGTCTAAGGATCAGGCCATCAAGGCATGGGTGTACCACCCGCGCGGAGCATCTGCTGAAAACCTCGTCAAAACGCTCAACGCTGTCGTTGGTAATGGATCTGACCTTATGCAGCCATCATTAGCTGGAAGCGGGACCACACCGGCAACCGCAACCTCAACCAGCTCACTGCCTGCTTCCAGCAGTGCGGGCTATACGGCGGGGCAGGGGGGCGCGGACGGTGTGCGCATTGTGGCCGATAAGGATACCAACTCGATCATCATCAATGCGCCGGAAGCGACGCGTATCCGTCTTCAGGAGGTGCTCAATGAGATCGACCATGAGCCGGCTCAAATCTTTATCGAGGCTTCGATTGCGGAGGTCGCCCTCACCAAGGATTTGAACTACGGAATCGACTGGGCGGCGCTGGCCTCGAACGGCCATCTCAAGGTGAGCAATTACACCGGTGACTCGACGAGCTTCAATCCCGTCGCGCCGGGCTTCTCGATCAGTTACGTCGGGACGGATATTTCCGCAGCGATCGACGCCCTGAGCTCGCAGTCCAATGTCCGCATCGTCTCGGCGCCGAAGATCACGACGGTCGAGAATACGGCGGCGACGTTGCAGGTGGGCGACCAGGTGCCAGTCGTGGTGCAATCGGCGCAATCCACATCGTCGTCCGATACGCCCGTGATCAACTCAGTCGACTATAAGGACACGGGGGTGATGCTGAAAGTCACGCCGCGCATCACCAGCGAAAACCGGATTATGCTGCAGGTCAGCCAGGAAGTGAGCTCGGTTGTAAAAACGGTCACATCGGGCATCGACTCCCCCACGATCAATCAACGCAAGATCGAATCCAGCCTCATCGTCCCGGAAGGCGTAGTCGTGGCCCTGGGCGGCATGATCAGTTCCAGCGATTCCACCAGCGACAATGGCATTCCTGGCCTGAAAGACATTCCCTTGGTGGGTGGGCTCTTCAAGGGCCAAACCCATTCGCGCGGCCGGACCGAGCTTGTAATTCTTCTGCAGGCCAAGATCATCCGTAACCCGACTGACTATGGCGTCATCACCGCCAATTTTAGCGCGGATTTGCAGGAACTTATGCGGCAAGGCTTCCTGATTATACCCGCGGCAGCGCCGGAGGCTGGTCTTGCGCCGCCTGTCCGATGATGCTGGCTATGCGAGTGTGACAGCCATCGTTATCTGCGCCGCCCTCTCCATGCTGTGCGCGGGTGTTCTCAGTCTGGTCATGACGCAAAAAAAACAGGCCGAGCGAGCGCTTTTCAGGGCACAGCAGGATGAGGCTATCAACACTGCGATATTGCGACTAGGGGCAGACATCACGAGGGCGCAAGGCGATGCGACGATCGTCCGCGACGAAAGCATCGTGGTTCCAGGCGGCACGATCAAGGTGGCTCTACGCGCGGAATACGAAGGCCGTAAATGGCCCCTTGCCAAAATCGCCGAGGTCGACGAGAGCGCATTGGCGAAATATACGGCTATTCCCAAGAGTGAGTTTTTGAGGGTCTACACGCAGCATTCCGATGATGGAATCGCGCCACAGTTTGATTGCCTTAGGAGCTTATTCTCAAAGTACGGCTACGCATCACCGGACAAGCCGCTACCCGAGGGGACGGGTATTATCTCAGTGTCTGCAGGTCACGATGGTCAGGTGTGGCGGATACGGGCGAGCAATGGTTCAAGACTACAGGAGCGGTTGGTTCGATTTCTCGGAGATCCGCACCACCTTTTTGCTGTCATAGCTGAAGAAGATATCAGCGTGCCTGTCATGCCAAACTGCGCTGCAAGCGTCACAACGGTCCAGACGCATGGTTAGCTCGTGCTCCGTGTCAATCATATGTCTACTGAGTCTCCAGGTCGCCTCTGCAGGAGCCTGCAGGCCTGCGATTTGGCGGGCGTCACGGATCACCAATATGCGCTTCAGACATATTGACGTACTCTGTTTGGGCCAGATCAGCGAACCGGAATTCCCAGCGTCGGAGTCCGATCCAAAGGGCGCGGTTCGGTTTTGCTAGCGTTGGTCGGCAACCCCTATTGCCTGACAATCGACAGGGTCGTCGAGGCACGCACGCCCTTTAAATCTTCGACGGTGAAGCCGATAGTCAAGGTCTGCCCAGGTGCCGGCGGCGCGTTGACATGGATGCCAAAGGTGGGATCGAGTGTGCCCGGTGCAGCGACGGACACAAGCCTGAGTCTCCCGCCAGTCGGATCGACGCATGCCGGACCATCTTTCAGAGGATCGACGGAAAATGCCCCCAGCTCTAAATCAGCCGGCATTGGTCCAATTGTCAGGATTTTGCTCTGACAAGACGGACCACCTTCCGTTTGTGCCAATGCGTTTCCTCCTAAAGCGCCGTTTATGAGGAGCATCAACGATATGGCTGCGATTGCTTGATTCATTTTCCGTTGCCAGGCCATGCCCATAACTTTCTCAATTAGTACGTTCGTTTTTGCACTAGTTTCCGCCGCGGAGAACGGTCGCGTAGCCGGTCGCAAAACCGCCATGGCCGTCTGTCACGGTGTATGTAAGTTGCGCTGGTTCATTCCAGTAGGATTGTATGGTGTATGGGGCTGAAGGGCTGACAACTGTAAGGGTATGACCATCTGGATCCGAACAGTGATTTATCAAGCCAGCGTTCTGGAATGTAAAGGTGGCGGGGTTGACGCTGATACCCGGGGAAGTCGGATAGACCACATATCCCGTACACGTAGGCGCGTGATTGTTCGGATCGACAACATTGAGCGAAACGGTTGCAAGTCCGCTCGTTCCGCCTGGTCCTGTTGCGGAATAAGTGAAGCTATCAGCGCCGTAATAGTTGGTGACTGGCGTATAGGTTGCCGTCGTTCCGCTGATAGACACGGAACCGTGGGCTGGGTTAGAGCTTACGGCCAGCGAGCTATAGACACCCGACGGAGCTAAGCCAATCTGGTTTGCCGTATTGTAGGTCACCGTCGAAGACACGTTGCCGACGGTGGGAGCAGCTGGATTGCCAACCGTTACACTAACGGCGGCAGGCGAGCTGGTGCCGCCCGGTCCGCTGCCTGTGTAGGTGAAGCTGTCAGAGCCATAATAACCCGTCGTTGGGGTATATGTGGCCGTTGTACCGCTGATGGACACCGTTCCGTGGCCCGGGTTGGAAGCGGTGGCAACTGAGCTATAGACCCCACTTGGCGTAAGCGAGACGCTCCCGGCGGTATTGTAGGCGACGGACAGAGATTTAGCCGAGACAGTCGGTGCCGCCGGTGTGGCGACAGTAACAGAAACGGTCGCCGCTGAACTCGTGCCACCAGGACCTGTCGCCGTGTAGGTGAAGCTATCTGCGCCGTAATAGCCATTCGTCGGTGTGTAGGTCGCCGTGCTCCCGCTGATTGACACAGAGCCGTGTGCGGGGTTCGTCGCCGCGGCAACAGAGGTATAAACACCGCTTGGATTTAGCGAGACTGTACCGGCCGTATTGTATGCCACGGTAAACGTAGCAGGCGAAACCGTCGGCGCAGGCGGCGTACTCACTGTAACGGCAACCGTGGCCGCAGAACTCGTGCCGCCAGGTCCTGTGGCTGTGTAGGTAAAGCTGTCCGAACCGTAATAGCCGCTCGTCGGCGTGTAGGTCGCTGTAGTCCCGCTGATCGAGACACCGCCGTGGGCCGGGTTCGTTGCGGTGGCGACGGATGTGTAGACACCACTTGGCGTCAGGGAGACGTTACCGGCGGTATTATAGGCGACGGTGAGCGCCTTATTGCTGACGGTGGGCGCCGCAGGTGCGGCTACCGTAACACTTACGGTCGCTGCGGCGCTGGTGCCGCCCGGACCTGTCGCGGTGTAGGTAAAACTATCGGAGCCTATATAGGATGTTGTCGGGGTGTAGGTGGCGGTCGTGCCGCTAATGGAAACCGAGCCATGCGCCGGGTTCGTAGCGGCCGTGACAGAGGTATAGACCCCGCCTGGTGTAAGCGAGACGGTACCGGCCGTATTATAGGAGACAGCAAGGGTCTTGGCGCTCACCGTCGGCGCGGCGGGCGTTGCGACATTTACGGTCACCGTCGCAGTCGAACTCGTTCCGCCCGGACCTGTCGCATTGTAGGTGAAGCTGTCAGAGCCATAATAACCAGTCGTCGGCGTATAGGTCGCAGTCGTGCCGCTAATCGACGCGGAGCCATGTCCAGGCGCTGCGACCACCGCTACGGAAGAATAGACACCCGTAGGCGTTAGCGAGACTGTTCCGGCCGTGTTGTAGCCGGCTGAAAGCGACTTATTACTGACCACCGGTGCTGCGGGTAAGCCCACCGTGACGCTGACGGTTGCTGCCGGGCTATTTCCGCCTGGGCCGGTTGCGCGGTAGGTGAAGGAGTTTGCGCCGTAGTAACCCGCCGTTGGTGTAAAGGTTGCCGTCGTTCCGCTGATGCTTGCCGAACCATGTGCGGGCGCTGTCACAACGGAGAGGGCAGAGTAAACGCCCGTCGGCGTCAGGGTTACTGAGCCCGCGGTGTTATAAGGAACTGACAACAAAACGTTTCCGGCGTTTGGCGCCGGGGGTATGTTTGTGACAGCTGTGCGGTTGCCGGCCGCGTCATACTGGTACACGACCTTGCTGCCATCGGCATAGATGACGGTTGAGAGCCTTCCAAGGTCGTCATAAGAATAGGTTTGCGCATCAGCCCTTGGGCTTGTCACGAGCAAGCCAGCGGCTATAAGAATACCAAGTGTTCGGCGCATAAATTCCCCCGTCGATCCCCTATGACACCGTCACAATCGTACAAAATAATACCGCCTTGCAAGTACATAATTTTCACAAGCAAAAATTGTTTTACGTCAATTTGTTATCATGAATTTACGTCAAATGGCATGCATGTCATGATAAATTTTCTTGCGAGCTTTGCCAACTTGTGCGCGGATAACGCGAATCGGTTGGCCAAAGCCTTGGGGGATGACAATGACCAGAAAACAGTATTTGCATGCTGGAGTTGCCGGATGTGCTCTGATGAGCTTGCTTGCGGGAGCACTTTCACAGGCACAGGCGCAGGACGCGCCTCAGCCGCCGACCAGCCGAATCATTGATCAAAATAACGTCGACCTGATGTCTCTGGACTTCGTTGCTGGCGGAACGCCGATCTCTACTGCGGGCATAAGTCGGGCGCCAAGCTCCGGTTCTGGAGCGTATTATGACGATCTCGTCGGGCTGATCTATACGAATGGGACGAGGACCTACGGTGGCGTGGTGACCACTCCGACTACGGCAGACGGTAGTACGGTTTCTATTAGCGGAAGTCTCACTACCGTTACGGAGAGCGACGGATCGATTTGGATCTACGACACGAGCATGAACTCGCCCAGGGTTTCGGGGATGCTTATCCAGCAGACGAAACCCGACGGCGAGGTGCTCAAATATTATTATCAGACCGCTACGCATGTCATCGACACTGCCAACATAGTTAAATCGTTTCATCTTAACGGAGTCACGAGTTCGCTAGGCTGGACAGTAAAATATGATTTGCTACACAACGTGCCGGGCGCGGGGCAAGAGACCTGGACAATCAGCAAAGTCTATATCGTCAACTCATCTCTGGACTATTGCGAGCCAACATCACCATCGGCCTGTACCTCGACAAATTCGGGGAGTTGGCCGGCCACGGGAGCCATTTCGACGCCCACAGTGAACTCCAGCGGCGTGACCTATCCGTCAGGGGCCACCAAAAGTTTTGCGATGAATGGTGATATAGATCACTACCTGTACACGGTCGGATCGAGCCAGTGGCAGTACGTTCGTACCACCAATGGCACCATTAAGACCACTACCGTCACAAATCCGGATGCGTCCACGCACATCGTAACTTACGACACACATATCCTCACAGATCAGGATGAACTTGGCCGCAAGACGACCTACACCTATTACACGGCGACCGATGCAAACGGCGGTTATCTGAATTCTGTGAAGCAGGTCATATGGCCTGACGCCACCTGGAGTGGGTCGACGCCAACGGGGGGCTACACCCAATACAAATACGACGGCAAAAACAATGTCATCGAGCAGCGTACCGTCGCCAAGGTTGGCTCTGGTCTGGCCGACATCGTGATCAGTGCTACCTATCCGGTATGTACAACCGCGACCCAGAAATACTGTGACAAGCCTCTAACCACCACAGACGCAACGGGGGCAGTAACGACCTATGCGTATGATGGCAATAATGGAAATGTTCTCAGCCTGACACGCCCAGTCGTGAACGGCGTTGCGCCGCAAGTCCGCTATGCCTATAACCAATATACGCCCTATGCCAAGAATAGCGCCGGCACCCTGGTAGCGCAGCCTCAAGTCTGGCGCCTGTCTTCGACTTCGACTTGCATGACGGGTGCCGCGCCCGCTTGTGTGGGCACAGCCGATGAAAACCGTACGGTATATTCCTACGGCACAAACAATATCCTGCCGACAACTGTCACCACTCAACTCGGTAATGCCAATCTGAGCACAGCAGCTTCCGGCACAAACGTGTATCAAACCTCGACCTACACCTATGACATCAATGGCAATGTTATCGTCATCGATGGTCCTAAGGCCGGTCAGGTCGATGAAAGCTACTTCTTCTATGATGCCGGCAATCGACCCGTTGGCGCAGTAAGTATGGACCCCGATGGAGCTAGCATCGTTAAGCGCTCTGCGAGCCGAACCACCTACGATACTAATGGCAATGTAAGTAACAGCGAAACCGGCACAGCGGGTGCTGGCACATCGGCGATCTACAGTGGGACCAATGCCGCAGCGCGTTGGGCCCAAGCCAAGACCGAGTGGCAATCCATGACGGTGCTGCGCAACGACGCGACCGCCTACAATGCGACTACGGTTCTGCCTGCAATCACCCGTCATTATGATGCCGGTGCCCTGACCTATCTCGGTCAGGTGGCCTACGATAACAACCTTCGAATTAGTTGCCAGGCACAGCGTCTTAATCCTTCGGTTTTCGGCACCGTTACCTCCACCGGAGCCTGTTCTCTTGGCACAGCGGGAGCCGATGGCAACGACCGAATTACGAAGACAAGTTACGACAGCTCAGGAGCTGTCACTTTGGTAATAGGCGCCTTTGGTACGAGCTCTGCCCGGACGGAAGTGGCAAAAGGGTATAACACCAACGGCACACTTGCCTATTTGGAAGACGGTAATGGCAACCGCTCGACGTACTATTACGATGACTTCAACCGTGCGTATCGTCTATGTTACCCGATTGGTACAACAACGCACGCAAGTTCTACAACAGACTGCGCCCAGACGAATTTTGATAACTATGGACGTGCGGGTTCTGTGATTTTACGCGATGCTGCCTCCACGATCAGTTTTGGCTACGATGCGCTGAGCCGTCTGATATCGAAGACGAATGCGGTATCAGAGACTTTCTCCTACAACAACTTCAATCAAGTTTTAACCCACGTTAACAACACGACAGGCGGCGCCGCGGCCAGTGAGACCTACGACTACAACGCCGTCGGTTGGCTAATGAGCGATGCCCAGCCTTTAGGTACAATAATCTATGGTTACGATGCCTTTGGCCGCCGCAGCCAGATGACCTATCCTGGTACGGGCCTGTACATCACTTATGAATATAATAATGGCGACCAACTCACGGGGATCTATGAGAATGGCAGCTCAGCGCTTGCCTCCTACTCCTATAACAGTTATGGCAATGTCGCTGCACTAAACCGAGCGAGTGGTTACTCGACGACAGCAGGTTTCGACTTTAACCAGCGTTTGAACAGTCTCACGAATGCAGCATCAGGCACCAGCAACATTATCACACTCGCTTATACGGCGGCCGACCAAATCAAGTCCCGCACGCAGAGCAATGCCGCCTACGTTGTGGCTGGTCCCGGCACGGCCGCTACAACTGTTTACAGCGTTAATGGACTTAACCGGATCATCAATGTCAATAGTGGCACAGCTTTCGCCTACGACAGTCGCGGCAATCTTACGGGTGACGGCTCGGGTGCGACATATATCTACAACGTCAACAACCTGATGACCTCGGCAACGCAAGGGGGTGTCACCTCAACTCTTACATATGACGCTGAGAACCGGCTCTACAGCATCAATAAGAGTAGCGTAACGACTAAATTTTTGTATGACGGTAAAAATCTGATTGCCGAATATAATGCTTCGAATGTACTGCTTCGTCGATATGTGCACGGGCCAGGTACCGACAATCCGCTGGTTTGGTACGAGGGCGTTACAACCACGCCGAAATACTATCTTTATAGCGATGAACGCGGTTCGGTAACAACCGTAACCAGCAGCGCCGGTGTCGTGAATACCGTATATGGCTACAGCGAGTATGGTGTGCCTTCGACGCTTTCCGGCTCGCTGAGCAGCCGCTTCCGTTATACTGGTCAGACATGGCTGCCGGAGGTGGGCCTCTATTACTACAAGGCCCGAATGTATGCACCGAGCCTTGGACGCTTCCTGCAGACCGATCCGATCGATTACTCGGATGGTATGAACATTTACGCCTATGTTCACAACGATCCTTTGAATGGGAGCGATCCCAGTGGACTGGCTGTCACCTGTAAACGGGAACATTGGGTGTGGCGTATTAGCGAATCAGATGATCCAGGTCGCATTGGTCAAATTTATTTCGATGAAGGTCCGTCCGTCGCCTGTTCTGGCAGCGAGGATGGAGGTGGTTCTGGAACATCCGGCGGTGAAGGCATGACGTTTGTTACCGTTTATGGTAAAGCAAAGCGAAAGCCTTTTAATGCGAAGTTGACCGCTAATGACTATAAGAATATTCAAAACTTTCTTCAAACCCCGGCTACAGCCGCTACCGCTGCTGCATCCGATGGTTGCGAATACCGCAATACGGCTGGCATGTGTGTTTATGTTCGCAATAAAGACGGCAAATTAGTATTCACGCCTGATTACCAAAAGATAGTGTGCAAAAATTATGCGTCCTTGCAGGATGGTGCGACTAAAGCGAACGACGGATTTGCGACTGCGGCAATAATCGGCGGAAAGAGTCCTGTTATCGGTGGATTGACCACTTTTTCAACTTTTGTATCATCTTTGACGACTGGTGCCGGTTACAGGCCTTTTGGACTTTCTATCGTTCCAAAAGCAGCCCCGCCGGCGGGCTGCGGTACATGACATCACTTGCTAAAAAAATTCTAAAGTTTTCTGCGATAGGTCTGCAGGTAGTTGGGGTAACTATGCTAATAATGAAGTTCATTTGGGGAACGTTCTCAAATGACGACTTAATAGGTGTGGCAATTTTGATGCTTGTTTGCAATATTGCCCTTCAAAAACTTAAGTAGAAGTCGCCAAATTTCATTAGCCGGTAGCCACATGGTCGATGGCGGGCAAAATTGGCAGAGGAATTTATGAAGCTGCGTGTCCAAACGAACTGAGCCAGCTCTTTGTTGGCATCATTGAACCGGCACGGATGCGCCAGAAATTGCCCAAAGCGCTATGTCAAGCAATTACGAAAACCCAGCGACGCAACTATTGTTGTCAAATTGACTACTAAAATGATAGCGTCTGACCTTGCACGTTCATGGATGAAGCTAAGAGATAACAGGGGGACTTCCTTGAACAGGGACGTAAATGACGACGACGGCTACACTCTGACTGAGATGCTCGTGGTGATCGTTATTATCGCACTCATAGCTGCGGTTTTGACGCCCTCGCTTTTGGGGCAATTGTCGCGCGCCCGTGCTAAGACGGCGACGCTGCAACTGGATACGACCTCGGCTTCGCTCGAAATGTTTAAGGATGATACTGGTCGCTTCCCCACCCAGGAAGAGGGACTCGGCGCTCTTGTCGCGGATCCGGGTATTGAAGGTTGGTTAGGGCCGTATCTAAAGTCCGCCAAATCCGTGAATGACCCATGGGGTCACCCGATCACCTATGCGATTAGCGCAGATGGTGCCGTCTCGATCACCAGCCTGGGTGCAGACGGCAAGACGGGTGGCAAGGGCGTCGATGCGGATATCAGTGTCGCTCTAAAATGACCCCGGACTTTCCGGCTGCCCTGGCTTTTCTTATAGTCTTAGGTTTAAGCGTCGGCGCGGTTGTGGGCTCTTTTGCCGCGACAGCAGCCATACGAATGTCGGAGGGCAAAGACCCACTTCGGGGGCGGTCTCAATGTGATCATTGCCACCGGCAACTCAGCTGGTTGGAAACCCTGCCTCTGATAGGCTTTGTCCTATCACATGGTCGCTGTCAAACGTGCCATGCGCCCATTGATCGCTTTCATATGGTGGGTGAGTTTCTCGGTGCGTTCGTTTTAACGATCTGCCTTGACGTCCAACCTGATATTTTAGGTGCCTTGACTGGCTTTCTCTGTCTTTGCCTGCTTACCGCGGCCTTGATCGATTTGAAGACGATGCGACTGCCCGATGTGCTCACAGCTCTTGTCGCGGCCTGCGCTTTAGCCATCGGAGCAATGACGAATACGTGGCAATACGGCCTTGTCGCGGCTGTGGCGGCGTTCATCATTCTCTTCGCGCTCAAATGGTATTTGGAGCGGCGCCATCAAAGAGGTATGCTGGGGTTAGGGGATGTGAAGCTTGTCGCGGCACTCGCTCTGTGGCTTGGCGCCAGGACACCCGCGATATTAGCCTTCGCGGCTATAATGGCGCTGGGGTTTGTAGTACTGCGACGACGCAAGGGCGCTGTTCCGTTTGGCCCGTTTATAGCTGTCGCCAGTTTTGTTTTGGGCGTCCTGGTACCGGAGGGGTGGTTTTTATGAATGCCTTTGAAATCATCCGAGATGATGTCCTCGACAACCTGCTGGAATTGGGTCGGATAACGCCCGAAGCGATTGGCCGCGCCCGCACGCTCAGTGATCGCACGGGGCAACCCGTCGAGCAGGTTCTGAACCAACTCGGCCTGTTGTCGGATGATGACCTGGCGCGCGCCTATGCTTCGGTCACAGGCTTGACGCTCTGGGATCCGGACATCGAGCCTGTGATGGTCGACTATCGTGATCTGGGGCTTGGTCAAGAATTTTTGCGCAAGGTCCGCGTAGTACCTCTTCGGCTTGACGGGGAAACGTTGCTGTGTGCCGCATGCGATCCGTTCGACGAAGAGATGCAGGCTGGTCTAAGCTTTGCCGTCGGTCGCGATATTGCCCTAAGCGTCGCACGCCTGGCGGACTGGAGGCGGGTTTTCGATGCAGACAACTTCGAAATTCAGACCGACAGCTTTCTCGACGAGCGACGCATAGAGCGCGACCTGGCCTTTGTCGAAGATCACGGCGTTGAGGGGCAGGCGGTGGAGCTTGTGTCACAGGCCTTTTCGGCAGCCGTGGAACGCAATGCCTCGGACATCCATTTTGAGCCGCGCCGTAATGACCTGCTCGTCCGGCTACGCGTTGATGGCCGGCTGATAGATTATGTCACGGCGTCTTCTGATCTCACTGGTCCTTGCGTTTCGCGTATCAAGGTGTTGTCGAACCTAAACGTTGGTGAGCGCCGCCTTCCGCAGGACGGACGCGCTTCGTTTATCAACGCCGGCCGATCGATCGATGTGCGGGTGGCGACATCACCGACCGTCTTCGGCGAAGGCGCTGTTTTGCGCCTCCTGGACCGGGCAAGCGCCCCCCAGGATGTTGGCTCGCTTCAGTTGCCCGTTCACATCACTGACTTGCTCGACAAGGCGGTTCGCGCGCCCCACGGCCTGTTTCTCGTGACAGGCCCTACGGGTTCCGGCAAGACCACCACACTCTATGCGCTGCTGGCCGCGTTCAAAAACTCCGGAAAGAAAATCCTGAGCGTCGAAGATCCGGTCGAGCGGCATTTCGAGCACGTGTCGCAAACCCAGGTGCAAAGCCAGATAGGGCTCACTTTTGCTGCTTGCCTGCGCTCGTTCCTACGGCAAGACCCTGATGTAATCCTGGTTGGAGAAATACGCGATGCTGAGACCGCAGCTGTCGCTGTCCAGGCGGCGATGACGGGACACCTGGTGCTGGCGTCAGTCCACGCCAACACGGCGCTAGCTGTCGCTCCACGGCTTCACGATATGGGGATTGAGCCCTATCAGCTTGCTGCCTCCATCAAGGGGGTCATGGCGCAAAGGCTTGTCCGTAAACTCTGCATCTGCCGGGCCGACGTTCCAGTCACCGATTTGCTCTCAAACTTCGCACGCCGGGTGGGCGCGCCTGTTCCGGCCCGCCAATTCGAAGCGCGAGGTTGTTCGCGTTGTCGCGGCACGGGCTATCACGGGCGGATCGCGCTTGCTGAAGGGGTCTGGGCTGAAGAGACATTCCTGGGCCTGGTCGGCGATGGCGCGCACCTCGAAACCCTCAAGGCATTTGGTCGTCAATCCGGGCTCACGACAATGGTGCAAGAGGGCTTGCGTCAAATTGAACTGGGCGAAACCAGTTTCGACGAAGTGGCGATTATCGCTGATGAGTAGGCTTTCCAATTTCAGTTTCAAGGCCGTGCAGATTGACGGAAAAACCCGGCATGGCCAAATCATGGCGGTCAACGAAGCCGAAGTTTATGCCAAGCTACGTGCCGATAATCTATCGCCCCTATCGATCAGGGTAAAAGCCGAGGGCAGGGCAGGCGCTGGCACCTCTCTTCCCAAATGGCTGACGGTTCGAAAGGGATTGTCAGATTTCGAGTTGGAAGAGTTGTTCCAAAGCCTTGCGGTTTTACTTCGCGCAGGCGCTGACATTCGCACCGCGCTTGGTGTGCTGAGCAGTGACAACGAGGTGATGAAAGACGTATCGACCAAGATTTCTGGGGGGCGCGAGTCTCGAAGCCGCGCTTGGTACGATCATTCCCCTGGCCCTGACGCATTTGAGGGGTTTGGTTGCAGCCGGGGAGGCAAGGGGAGATGCAGCCGCCGGGCTGGAGAGCGCCGCGCAAGTCCTGGCGACCCGCCGGAAAATACGTCAGCAGTTGTTTGAAGCTCTGAGCTACCCAGCATTTGTATTCGTGACGGCCATTGCAGCCCTTAGCATCATTCTGCTCGTTGTCGTCCCGGCCATTGCGCCCCTGCTTACCGATTCCGGTCAGAAGATGCCCGTTTACTTCAGCGTTATCCTGTTCCTAAGTCGTGCCCTTCAGTCCGGGTGGCCATTCCTGGCTGGAGCTGTTCCCCTGATTGGCTTGTCGGTCTATTTCGGTTGGAGATACGGGGGCTTACGTTCATGGACCGACGTTTGGCTTCTTGATGGCCCCTTGCGCAGCATTGTCACGCCGCTTGTGTTCGGCGGGTACGCGCGCACCTTGGGCGATAGCCTTCAGGCTGGCGCCAACCTCAGTGAAGGCCTGAGGTTGTGCAGCCGAAGTGTCGCCAATGGTGAAGCCCGTAAGCGACTTGATATCGTCATGACCCTGGTTCGACAGGGCAGGAGCTTGAGCGAGGGCTTTCGCAGTGTGAAGGGCTTCCCCAAACCTGTGATCAAGCTGTGCGAGGTTGGCGAGGCATCCAGCGCCGTGGGCCCCATGCTGGGCCGCGCGGGCGAGCGCGAGGAAACGGCGGCGCTGGGCCGTATTTCCAAATATTCGAAGCTGCTCGGCCCGCTTTTGATCATGGTTCTTGGTGCCATGATTGGCGCATTGATGGCCGGTGTACTGACCGCCCTGACCGACATCGGGTCGGTGGCCGGGACCTGAGCAATAGACGGTGGCCTTCAATATATATAACAAGACCACAACCTAAGCGAAATGGATTTCATAAGTTGTCGGCATCGAACTGAACTCGCCACAATCCTTGTCCGAAAAGAGATTCACAACCTAAACGCAAGAGTATTGGCCAAAGCCTGCCCATTTTTCTTGCTTAGCGCGTTTTTCGTGGTAAACTCTTACACAAATACGCTCGGGGTGGGAATATGCGTAAAGGGGTTATCGGCTGTTTGCCGACAAAATCTGCGGTGTCTGACTGGAAGCGGGTTGTATTTTCAACCGCAGCTTTTGTATGCTTAACAGCAGCTTCAGCAAACGCCGGAATTTCCTACGGGTACGACTCGCTTGGTCGTGTGGTCTCCGTTTCGTATTCGGATGGCAGCACGGTCACATTTCAGTACGATGCAGCGGGCAATCGTACACAGGTTGCTCGAATAGGGCTCAATCGTAGCCCAGTTGCGAACAATGACACTGTGGCGACCGGTTACGGGGCGTCTTTTACGATCGATCCCCGCACGAATGATACCGATCCAGATAACAATCCGCTCACGGTGACCGCAGTATCAGCCTCAGCTCATGGCACAACTAGCTATTCTGCTGCCTCTGTCAACTATGCGCCGACGGCGGGCTACTACGGTGCCGATAGCTTCACATATACGATCTCTGACGGGCAGGGCGGTACTGCGACTGCGGCCGTTAATGTCACAGTCGGCACACCGGCCACGCCGACCGTTAGCAACAAATCTCTTTCTGTGGCCTACAATACAGCCGGATCAGTGAATTTGGCGCCGTCAGGCGTATACACATCCATATCCATCCCTGTCGGTCCAACGAATGGAACGACGTCCGTGTCCGGAGCGACCGCGACCTATACGCCCACGGCCGGTTACTACGGTAGCGACAGTTTCACATTCGCAGCGACGGGCCCTGGAGGCACCAGCGCGCCGGCCACCGTTTCTGTCAGCGTTGCGGCGCCGCCTGCACCGATGGCCAGTAATGGGTCTCTTTCCGTCGCCTATAATACGACAGGTTCGGTGGGACTTAGCCCTTCCGGTGTCTATACCTCACTGTCCATTGTGACCAACGCTGGCCATGGCGTGGCTTCTATCTCGGGTACAACAGCAACCTACACGCCGACGTCAGGCTACTTCGGTGCAGATACCTTCACATATAGAGCCACCGGACCGGGTGGCACCAGCTCGACGGCGACGATCTCAGTATCCGTGGCAGTTCCAAACTTGCCTGCTGTCAGCAATGTGTCGATGAGCACAGGTTATAATACGGCCGGATCGGTCGCTTTGAGCCCCAGCGGTGTTTATAATTCACTTGCGGTGGCCTCTGTGCCCGCCCACGGTTCGGCTTCAATCAGTGGAACGACAGCAACCTATACCCCAACGGCCGGCTATTATGGTTCGGACAGCTTCACCTATACGGCTACCGGCCCGGGTGGCACCAGTGCGCCAGGTACAGTTGCGGTGAATATTGCGATACCGCCCGCACCTACTGTCGGGAATATATCGACGAGTACCGCCTACAACGCATCGAAGAACGTCGGCCTGTCTCCGTCAGGGGTGTATACCTCGCTTGCAATAGCGACTGGCCCTGCCCACGGTTCGGCTTCAATCAGCGGCTCGACGGCCACCTATACCCCCGCCGCAGGCTATTACGGCAGTGATAGCTTTACATACACTGCATCCGGGCCCGGGGGGACTAGTACTGCCGCAACGGTGACCATAAGCGTAGCGACGCCGGCAGCGCCCACCGTGGGCAATGTCTCGCTAAGCACCAGCTACAATACCGCCAACAGCGTTGGGCTGTCACCATCCGGAGTCTATAGCTCACTAGCCATCGCCACCTCACCCGCCCATGGTTCGGCTTCAATCAGCGGCACAACGACCACGTATACGCCGACCGCGGGCTATTATGGGGCGGATAGCTTTACGTATACTGCGACCGGTCCGGGTGGCACAAGCCCTGCGGCTACCGTGTCTGTGAGTGTTGCGACACCGGCCGCTCCGACCGCTGGAAATGTAGCGATGACAGCGCCTTATAATACCACCAGTATCGTGGGCCTTGCTGCATCGGGCGTATATAGTTCGCTATCCGTCGCATCTGGACCATCCCATGGCGTCGCCTCGATCTCTGGAACAACCGCGATCTACACGCCCACAACTGGATATTCTGGCCCAGACAGCTTTACTTACACAGTTTCGGGGCCTGGCGGAACCTCAGCGCCCGCGACGGTTTCCGTCACCGTGCAACCGCAGCCGATCATAACGATAAACGTCACCTCTGCGGCCAATCTGCGCACTTTGGCGAACAATAACGGTTATAACGGATCTCCTGCTAGCTATCAATTTGTTGTTCCAGCCGGGACGAATGTCATGGGGAACGCCGGCGGAGGCACAGGCATTGATACAGGAACATGGCCCGCTGGTGTAACCTTAGCATTGGTCGTCAACGGCAATCTCTATGGTGGCGGAGGAACTGGTGGGAACGGTGGCGGCGTATCGCAGAACGGGTTTGTGGGTGCCAACGGCGGTGACGCACTTATCATTCAGGCTCCGATCACAGTGACTATCAATTCCGGTGGCTCGATTAAGGCGGGCGGCGCTGGTGGCGGTGGCGGCGGCTATATGTATGGAAGCAATCCCGGAGGTTCGTACAGCAATGGCGGCGGCGGCGGCGGCGGCGGTTTCCCCAATGGGGCAGGCGGTAGCGGCGGTGGCACCAATTCATCAGCCTCAAAAAGGGATTCCGGTTCGACAGGATCTCCCGGCACAACTGCTGGCGGCGGTGCTGGGGGCAGCGGGGGTTATGCGTCTGGAAGTTCCGCACCTGGAGGCGCGGGCGGAAATGGCGGAGCCGCTGCCACAAGTGGCAGTACTGGCGGCAGCAAAACCTATAGCGGCGCTGCCGGCGGAACGCCTGGTGTCGCAATAAGGAAGAATGGTCAAGCCGTGACGATAATAAACAATGGCACGATCACGGGTGTTCAAAATTAGCACGGATCGGGCACGGCACCATCAGTTCCTACATTGAATCTGCGAAGTTTGCGTTCCGCACTTTTGTAGGTCCAACTGCTGTCAAGTAAAAATAGCGTTCTAAGTGTTTTAAAATAACGAACAATCTTGTGGGGCAGGTCAATGAAATTATCAAAAGGGGCGACAAGACATACCCTTTGGCAAAGCTCATTTTTTGCGCTGGCTTTCTGCTTATCGGGCTTTGCCATGATTGCAACGGCGAGTGGAATCGCGGCTGAAGCAAATGCGGCGAACGCCACGCAGGCGACAAGCGAGACCATTGCCCCTCCATCTACAAAACTCTTGACGGCGACCATGATATCGCCGGCGACAGCCTGGTCATATTATGGGGGGGGAACCAGTCACACGGTTGGGCTATCTCTCGCAGACCCAACGCCAGGCAACGCTTCAGCAATCGAGATACAAACACTTTCAAATTCGCTGTTGGGTGCCCGGACTTTACCCGCAGATGCGCCCGCCTACATCCAAAATGTATTCGACTACGTGCGAAACAATATCGCTGTTGAGCTTCGATACGGTTTGTCGAAAGGCGGCCGTGGCGCACTGTTGGACCAATCCGGGACGCCTTTCGATCAAGCCGAGCTTATGGTGATGTTGTTACGGGAGCGTGGAATTACAGCTAACTACATTGTTGGCGACGCGACACTCACGGCTGCACAGTTTGGGCAATGGACGGGCTTGGTGAAGAGCCTCAATGATAGCACGCAAAGTTTTGTCGTGGACGCGCAGGTTGCATGCCAGTTGCTCGCCGACGGAGGTATAGGCGCCATCGTCAACGGATCCTCAGATTGCGCGACCTTGTCGGGCAATCTGAACAGTATTACCTTTTCGCATATTTGGGTGCAGGCTAACGGGACCATCTATGATCCCTCGTTTAAAACCTATACGCTCCGGACTGGCATAGATTTGCCTTCGGCCATGAGTTGTGGGACCCAAGCCGCGCCGAGTTGTGGGACAACCGTCAAGAATGCTGGGATGGTCGGCGCCACTCAGGGCGTAGCGAATGGCATTCCCTACGTTGATAACTACAATCTTGGTGGCGCCAAGACTGCAAACGATACCCTCAAATCGAATCTGGCAACTTACATAAAGACCCAGAATATTAACGGCCAGGGCGTTGCCGCGTCGGTGTATGACGTTCTGGGTGGCAGGCAACTCAATGCTCAAAGTGGGCCGGCGGCTCCATTGAGCTATAATGCCCGAACCACTTGGTCTGGAGGCGTTCCGGATCAATTCAGGACGGTACTACGTGTTAAAGCCGGGACTGCCTGCGGGTCATTCTTCGCTGACGAGACGTCAGGGCGCGCCTTAGTATATGTCAGAGCTTTGACTGCTGGCGCTTCAAATTTCTTCTCCGTCGATGGCACCAACATATCAACTCTTAGCTATGTCCCGGCAGGAAGCTGCAGTGCGATTGCCGCGCCATATGCTCAGATCCAAGTTGATCACCCCTATGCAGCTGCGGCAGGTACCTATGCTGACGATATCGTAAATTTCAAGACGGTTGACCCACCTTCGGACGAAGTTGGCTTTTACCGCCAAATGCGAGCCGCGTATCTTTATTGGGACGGCGGGATCTCTGCAACCCCGGCCCAATATGTTCCGTCGCAAGGGCTCTATCCTACCCACTACCCGGAACAAAATTATTTAACATATGCGCCGATTACGATTGTGCAAAAGTTTGGGCAGGCGGGCCCATCCGCACACAAAAGTATGAGTGACCGGATAGCGCTGAAAAATCCCAATGGGCTAAGTTGTGGAATAACGACGACCGCGACACGGTTAGTCTCGCGCGAATGTCAGTTCGATGAGCACGCGGTTGTTGGTGAGGCCTTCGGTACCATACGTACTTATGCGGACACGCTTGTCGACGGTGTGGGGAAATCGGTCAGCTCACGCCACCATGATATCGGTATTGTTTACGCAGGTCGCATGCAGGGGCTGGCAATTATGTCCCTGCAAGAAAGTGTGAGTGTCACCGCTCAAAGTGGCACGGCGCAAGACCGAAATGCGGCTTTCGACATGCACGCTCTCATGCTTGCAGAAGCCGAGTCGCGGGCCAATGCTGTAGATGGCAGTCAGGGCATATCCGCGGCGACAGCTTTTTTTGGTTATCAACCGGTGCAGTCAACGACCAAGGCCAGTCGGGTCTACGACGTTTCCGCAGCCAATATGTCAACCTATCTGTTGATGACCCCCCATCAGGACAAGGTCGCGAATACTGATGGATCCTTCACCTATGGCCACTTTTGTATCAAATATTTAGATCTGAACAATAACAGTTTGGGGCCAGATGGTTGCTGGCGCCATTTGGCGCTCCAAGATGTCGCCAACCAAGGCTACTCTACCTTGATGATGCAAGGCGCTCAAAGCGAGTTGTTTTACAAGGCCGGTAGCGGATCTGTGTCTAGTGAGCGCGCTTTCACTCTTTGGGAGTATGTCAAAGGCGGAACGACGGTCGGTGACGCGCTTTCGACCGCCATGAAATCAGTTGAGGTGGTGGACGCAAGCACACTAAGACGCAAATTTTTATCTGTTTCGCCAAGTTCGGGCGAAATGTCATATGTGGCCGGTCCTGACATCGTGACGGGGACAGGCGACTTCCCTTATAGTTTGCCTTTTGTTCGGACCTTTTCACCGACATATTCGGAAAAGAGTAGGAATTCTTCGACCTACTATTATACGACCTCAGGCGGCCTTGCTTCAACGGCAAGTGGTTCGTCTGTCACTGGTGGCCCTGATTCACAATACCATGATCGACTTGGTGGTGGCTGGACGCACAACTACCAGGTCATGAAACTTCACTCGACCGACCTTGAGTATGCTCTGGGCTCGATCAGCGCATACCTCGGCAGCGAATTTATCGCAAATCTTGAAATCACGCGCGAGCTTGGAACGAGTTCTGACCTTCAGACCAAGCTTGGAGCCATGTTTGCTCTTTATAACATTCAGAGGGAAATTGGGCCTTACACCTACAATACTGTCATGGTGCGTACGGGCGCACAGCCGGTCGTTTTTCACAGGATGTTTGATGGGACTCTCTTCTCTCCGCAAAGTCCGACGGCCCAAATATCCTCTCAGGGGAGTTATATTTCCGCGTCTGGCGAGGTTATAACGTTCTCGCCTTATCGCTACGATCAGGCAACTATTACGCATGATACGCAGACTTTGGTAGGCTCTCCATCCAGTTATTCGAATTATGTTAAAATATTCAAAGCCGACAATTGGACGTTCCCAAACGGCTTCCAGTTAAATTTCCAGTATGCACCCTATGTTCTCTCGACGGGTGATAATTGTTATCTGGATCAGTATAATACAGTTATCCACCAGCCCTACACAGGGCAATTTGGATACTTACTATATAGCGTCACAAATAGCGTGGGCCACAAGCTGGTGTTCAACTTTGAAAAAAAGTGGACAAGACAGGCTTCGACTTCAAGCTGCGCTATGACAAGCTTTTACACCTATGCCCTCAAAAGTGTTGCAGATGAAACCGGCCGGACGGCAACCTTTGACAACGGCGGTCAAATCAATGGCAACTATTTTACGGCAACCGATCCGCTTAACCACGTCACGCGATATGAATATAATAAGGGGTCGGGGGGCGGCGAAGTCGACCTTACTGTCCGAAACGACTATCAACTGCGGCGATGGTTCACGGCCAAAGATGCGTCCGTTCCGTACCAAAAATTGCAGTATGACGGCATGTCGCGAGTGGTCCGATTGATCGATCGGAACTCCCACACTAAGTCGTACTATTACAGCGGATTGTACGGGGCGGAGGAATGGAAGCGCAGCGAGTCCCTAGATGGCGTCGGGAACGTTACAATTGACATCTTTGACAATAAAAATGGAAATATCTTCAGCAGGTCGCCGTCGGGACGTGTCACCACGAAAACTTTTGACAATATGTCCCGGCTTGTTCGAACGACACTACCGGAAGGCAATGGCTCGTTAAAGTCCTATGATCTGCGCGGCAATCTGATTCAAGAGCGAAAATTTTCTAAAACGTGTGCGGTGGGCGCACAGACCTGCGCAGACGACATCAATACGTTTACCAGCTATGTAGAAGGCCCAACCGTCGTCAATTGTCTGAATAACATAGTCTGCGACAAGCCAGCTACTGAGACGGATGCCCTTGGCAATATTAAAAATTACACGTGGAATACGACTACAGGAGAGCTAACAAACATAAAATTGCCGGCTGGTCGGACAGGTCCAAGGCCGGAAACAGATTATCTTTACACGGCACATAACGGGATAAGATTCTTAACCTCGAAAATCGAAAAAATCGGGGCATCTCAATCCTTAACTACAACATATAGCTATGATCCATCGAACCATTACGTCCTAAAGGATGTAACGGTTGATCCCACCGGCTTAAATCTGACGACCAGCTTAACATACGATACGCTGGGGAACCTGATTTCGGTGGATGGCCCGCGAACAGATGTCACGGACATTACAACCTATCAATGGGACGGTGGTCGACGTATCACCGCAGTTATTTCCCCTGATCCCGATGGCGCAGGCCCCCTTCTTCGGAAGACAAATAAATACACTTACGACGCCGACAGCCTTGTCTCCCGCACCGATACAGGCACCGCCACGGCCTCCGATGGCACGGGCTTCGTAATCACAACATCCGAGGTGCCGACATATGATGCGATGGGTAACAAAATCCAATCGAAGGTGACCAAGCCATGAGCCGCTTCAGTCAGCAAAGGTTTTGGGGCACGGCATCAGCCCTGGTTTTAGGCTTGGTGGCATATGGTCAGGGACATGCGGAGACCATATTGAGTCTCACCCAAACTTCTTATGATGCCAATGATCGACCCGTATGCGCTGTGGTTCGCATGAACCTTGCGAGTACCGCGACGGATGCCTGTGTCTTAGGCACGGAAGGCGCATTTGGTCCGGATCGTATCACCCGGACGATATATGATCGCGATAGCAACGCGATCGAGGTCAAACGCGGCGTCGGGACCACGAATGAGCAGATTTATGCCACCTACACCTACACCCTGAATGGTCAAAAAGCATCTGAGGCGGATGCGAATGGCAATATCTCTGGGTTGGTTTATGATGGCTTTGATCGTTTGGCGTATCTATACTATCCCAGCACATCAGTGACCCGGACGACCCAGCCCTGTTCGGCCACCGCAAATACCTGGTGCAATGGCATCGAGCCTTACACTGCGCGCGCCGCCACTGGTGGCCCAACTCCTCTTTTGGGCGCGACCAGCACCGCAGATTACGAGCAATATGGTTATGATAACTCAGGCAATCGCACGACTTGGCGCCGTCGCAACGGCCAGACCCACGCCTTCAGCTATGACGGCTTAAATCGTCAGTGGCTGGATGATCTCCCCGGGACGACCACCGATGTGTACACATCATACGACTTACTTAACCGAGAATGTGGCAAAGCCTTTACCGACAATGGCAGTATCGTAGGGGATTGTACCGAGCGGTTCGACAATATAGTGACGCCAGGTCTCTACAGAAAATATGATAAGGCGGGCCGGCTGATTGCCACGCGTGATGCCAACGGCCGCGTCTTCAATTATGCCTATGACCAGGCAGGCAACCGGATCTCCATGACCTATCCTGATGGGGTGGTGCAGGGGTATCAATATAACGTCGGAAACATGTTGAGTTGGACTGGTGTCGGCGCCACAACGATCGGTATGACGCCCGGCTATGACACGCGCGGCCGACTGGTTAGTATCACGCGGTCTAATAATGTTGTTACGACTATTGTTCCAGACGACCTGAACCGGACAGCCTCGTTCAGCCATGACGTGGTGACAGGCAGTGATGTGAATTGGAGCTTTGCTTACAACCCGGCGTCACAAATCACAAACATGACGCCCGGTACATCGGTGTACGACTATATCGAAAAGATGACGGTGACGGACAGTCGTGCTTATGATGGTCTTAACCGGGACGCCGGCATCGCAGCCGTTAGCGGCGGCTATGACGCCAATGGTAATGTGACGAGTGAGGGCACGTCACCAGGCGCACGGGTGTTCACCTACGATATGGACAACAGGCTCCTGACGGCGACGGGCGGGGTGGCGAATATAACACTGACCTACGATCCGCAAGGGCGACTATCAAGCTATCAGGCAGGGGCTGGGACCGTCATTCAATTCGCCTACGACGGGGTCAACCTGGTTGCGGAATATCAGGCTGGCAACCTGGCTAAACGATACCTGCACGGACTTGGCAATGATCAGCCCTTGCTTGAGTTCACCGGCGCTTCCGTAAACGCTACCAGCGGAAAGTTCCTGCTCGCGAATTATCAGGGCAGCATCATAGCCTTGGCGGATAGTGCGGGAACCGTGACGACTAGCGATATCTTCACCTACGGTCCATACGGTGAACCTATGGATGGAAAGTGGACTGGCGAACGGTTCCGCTATACGGGGCAAATCGCTCTGCCGGATACCTTCCTTTACTATTATAAGGCCCGTATTTACGATCCTAGATACGGGCGGTTCTTACAAACTGATCCCGTCGGATCAGAGGATGACCTGAACCTTTATGCCTATGTCAAAGGTGATCCCGTCAATGGGAGCGATCCTACTGGGCAGTCGACCGTTTCCATCGAAATTGGAGGCGAGGCGACACCTGGAGTGGGAATTAGAGGGTCCGTAGGAATAATTTTTGAACTCCCGTCGCTAGAAGAGAACTGGGCGACTTCGGACAAGTGGGATGTAGGTGTAACCGCGTCTGTCGGCGGAGCTGTGGGGCTCAATGGTAGCGCAGGGGTTCAGGTTGCAGTTCAGGGCGGAACAATTCACGATACAACGGCCGTCACGACAAGTACAAACGTCACCGTTGGCCCAGTTAGCGCCTCAAGAACAGTGCCATTAACCGGAAAAGAAGCAGGAAAGAGTGGCGATCAGGTGGGTGCGCCAGTGTCTACCGGCGGTAGTGAGCGGATTACGGGGCGAGGGAATGCCCACATTTCAACTGTAGAAAAATTCAACCTCAAAGTTGGAAAGGTCGGCGTCGGGGCATCTCAGTCCATCGATGCGCGAGGGAGTCTATCTGTAAAGGATGTTGTAAATTTCTTTGGTGGACTTTTCAAAAACAAATAGATGAGGTTAGAGATGAATAAATCGTTCGTAGGCAAGTTGGTGACAGCGGTATTCCTGGTAGTATTTTTTGTCTATATGTTTGCAAACGCTAACTTTCCAACTTTTTCGGAAAAATTTGGACTCTATACATTTTGGGGCCTCATTGGCATTTGGTTTATTATATATTTAGCGCTGTCTAATCTCGGCTATTTTGATTGGTTCAATAAGAGGAAGTAATACAAGACATCCAGTGGATGGCTTGGCGCTCATCCTGTCGGACGGCGATGACGGCGACCTGGACGACGGCTTCGACGACTGAGTCCTGGTCCCGCCCGATCTTCCTCTTAGCCAGCTAAAACGGGCCTTCCCACACGCGCGGGCCTGTGCCATGTTGCCGCTTACGGTCTTTGAAAACTGAAGAAAAACCGCCTCAAGGCGATTTTTAGCCAGCGCGTGAATCGCGACGGCAAAAATGCGCCGTAAGCCACAGAGGCACCAAGGAAAAATCGTTGCCAGTACGATCAGGTGCGTCAGGGGTGACAGTTCTTACAAACTGACCCCGTCGGTGCAGAAGATGACCTGAACCTGTATGCGTATGTCCACGGGGATCCAGTCAACGCAACGGATCCTTCCGGTCTATCTACTTGCGCAAACTCAGATTGTAGTTTGTCGACAATTGACTCTAATGTTGGTCAGAAAGGTACCCCTGGCTTCTCATCCGAGATCCCGGGAAATGGAAGTTACGTGGCACCGGCAAGGGTGACATTTGAAAATGATAATCCGAGAGGAGCGAGCCCAAACCAACCGATATCAACAGAGACGGCAAATATGGTTGAAAGTGCAATCGCAAAGTCTGGCGTTGACTCGGTCAATATTAATAGTTCTACCGGGGGACAGCATTCTCCCGACAGCAATCACGGGAGAGGCAGAGCTGTTGACATAAACCGTGTAAATGGTGAACGGGTAAATAGGTCGAATGAAGGTGCCACTGATCTACAAAATGCACTTTCAAACGAGCCAAATTCGCGTGAGAATTTTGGCCCCAATAGTTCCACAAAAAAGCTGACTTCTGGAGGTGATCCTGTAGATTGGTCTCGACGTCGGGCATCACCAGAGGGAAGAACAATTGAACAGCAACATCAGGACCATATACATGCATCCGGTCAGAGGTAGACAGTCGATCGTGGCAGCCCTATTATTCGTAGGTATAACCACATCCATGAATCCGTCGTATGCAGCGACGCGCAAATGTCCGCTCGCCTTCAAATATAACCCAACTGAAACTTTTTCAGTTAGCGATGTAGCGACATTGTCGGGCGAGGTAAGTTCACTCACCTCTGAGCAGGGTGGCCTGTTTATCCGAAAGTTTGACCCTGAGTTAATAGTAACTAAGAATGGTTGGTCTAGAATTTTGATATTCCACGCCTCGACTGGAGATATTGGAAGTAAGCGCATCGGCGCGGCTCTCTGGATAAGGTCAAATTTTAATATACAGCAGGCGCAATTCCTAGATAACAAGTCTCCTCTTGATGGGGTCACATACGTTATTAACACGACTGCTATACATCCGGAGTGTGAAGACCAGTCAATTTCTATTACACTTTCCTATAAAGGTTCTTTGAGTATAAATGGAAAATCCTTGGGAAATATCCAGCATTGAGTTTTTAGAAAATTATGGGCGCTAGGCGTCTCAATTATCCTCAGTCTGGTCGGGATCTATATACTGCATGATTTCAACTGGTTTAAATCGTTTTATCATTTCAGCCGCTCGCACGAGCCTTACAGGCTGGAAGATATTCTAGCGATCATTGCGATCGTTGCGGTTGGAGCCACCTTCGTTTCCTTACGTTGTTCGCTTCGTATGCGCCCTTCTGGCGTTTTCCAACGAAATGTAGGCCCTGTTGTTCGATGGGTTAAAGCGCCTTCGTGGTAAGGAGAAAAGAAAATCCATGCCAAGGCTAGCGGATGATGTACTGCGGGAAGCGGCCTTCCTGTTTACGATAGTCTGGGTGACAGAGACCTTAGGGCGGATCGCGAACGCCACTACCCCGTCTATGCAGAACTTCGAGGGAGACGACATTCTCTTCCACGATATTCGTTTTCCATTAGCGAGTGGTGTAACCCAGAAGGATGTCGGTGCCCGGCTCAACGATGTGGAAAGAGCTCGGTGTCGAGGCGCTCAGAAAATGAGAGCCGCTCGTTCTTGCTTTGTCCCCTTAGCGCGGTTTTTGACTCCGGCTTACGGCGTCACCCCAATAATGCGCTCTCGATAACGATGCTGTCTCGGCGAAACTCACTTTCTCCGATTATTTTTTCACTTCACGGTTGCGTGTGGCCCTGAATTATGTATACGATATACGCGAATATGGTTCCAGGGGGGGCGAACGGTGAAAGTGTTCAAGACGGCGGGACGGGGCACCTCCAGGCGAGATTTTTTCAGCAAAACGGTGTCGTGGATAGCTGTGGTCGCAACAACTACCGCTGGACGAACGTTGGCAGGGGAAACAAAATATGAATACGATCCGCTCGGACGGGTAACGAAAGTTACCTATCTCGATGGTTCGAGTTCATCTTTTACATATGACAAGGTCGGCAACCGGGTTCAAACTAGTCGAAGCCTAACGGGGGGACCTACGGTCATTCAGGTTTCTTCTTCGGGCGACCTCAGATCTCTGGCCAACGCGGTCGGCTATAGTGGGGCGGCCAACGCAACATTTCAATTTGAGGTGCCGGCCAATGTGACGCTTTCAGGCGCTAGCGGCACTGGACGTGGGCTAGACACCGGTGCGTGGCCCGCCGGCGTAACGCTTACATTGATTGTCTATGGAAATGTCTATGGCGGCGGTGGCGCTGGAGGCAATGGCAACAGCGGATCGGGCGGAAATGGGGGGGATGCTATTTACATACAGGCGCCGATAACAATCACGGTCGCGAGCAGTGGCTCTGTGAAGGGGGGGGGTGGTGGCGGTGCTGGTGGCGCGCCGAAGTCCCAGGGAGCTTCTGGGTTGCGACCCGGTTCCGGCGGCGGGGGCGGGTTTCCAAATGGTGCACCAGGTGGGTATGCTTCGATGAGTGGATATAGCAGCGTAAGCGGAACGGGCGGCAGCACTGCTGGCGGCGGAGCTGGCGGTGTTGGTCAGTGGGGCGCCTATGGGGGGAATGGGGGAAATGCGGGGCTGGCAGGAAGCGCTGGCTACAGTAATTCGAACGTTGGGCAGGCCGGTTATGCCATTCGCAAGAACGGGAACGTAGTCACTGTGATGAACAATGGCACTGTTAGCGGGACGATTGCCTGAGGCAACGGCAAACACGCGGCGCGCACTGCGCGAAGGGGAAAATCCAAATGCGTTTAAGATTTCAGCGGATGTCATGCCTGCCAGTGTTGGCTGTGCTGATGGTTTCTGGTGTTCTGGGGACGGCGTCGTTCTCAATCGCAATAGCACAGAGCCTTGAGAAGCCTAACGGTTTCGTCTCCGTTGACAGCAATGGAGTTGAGTTGGCGACAGGTGGTTTCAACCTCCCAGCACTGGACCTGGCTATAGGCAACAAGGGCAGTGGGTTAGCCTTCCAGCAAACCCTTAAATATGACTCCTATTCAGGCACTGCTGAAGAATTGGAGGATTACTCCAACATGCTGGTCGTCGTTTCCTTCGGCGAACGTTTGTTCAAGTTTTCCCGCGGCACGATTACTTCGACCTATAACACCACAACAGTTCCTGCCGCAAACTATCACGGTGAAGGGCAAATTGTTGGGACGACCGACTCCGCCAATACAAATCCGAGCTACGCCTACGCAGGGATATTCGCGAATATTACTGTTCCCTGCGGTCAACAATTCCCGGCGCCTGAATATCAGGTTGTTAGTGTTCAGGAGCGTACGGAAGGCGGCAAGAAGATATACAATTGTGGCGTTAATAAGCTAGAGCACAACATCACCTACACAATCTTGACGGCGACCGTATCCAGAAACCCATATAGTGCGGGTGTTTACAAACTTATGGACTATAACGGCGGTAACGTCGCCACTTTGCAGGACAATGGGGGGCTTGGAAAGTACAAGCTTATCCTGGCAAGTGGAGAAACGCTCACCTATAACGAGGGAGTGCTGACTAGTCTGAAGCGCATCGATGGTGAAGAAATAACCGTCACATACAATCGTGATGCAAGCAACAACATTGTCAAATATACAAATTGCACATATAGGTATTATAGCTATTCTTATAAAAACAGTAGTGGTCAATATCTTGATCCGCAATGCCGCTTTAGCCCCAGCAAGAAGACAGTTTCGAGCAACCTTGGGTGGGGGTTGAAGTTTCGCACAAATTCAGACGGCACCTTCTATAAGGCTATAGCCTGGAATAGAGCATACGAGTATTGCGAACAGGATGCCAATGACTGCTCCGCTCCACAGACCTCGGCGTACGTTGATGCGAACGGATATCGCTGGGTTAATAAGAACGGAGTCAATGTTCTGGGCTTTAGTTCCAGTCAAGGCTTTGTCACGATTACGAGCCCTCTCGGAAAGATTGTCAATATTGCCAAAACTGTCGTGAATATAGCCGGAACAAACTATGAGACCGGCGTTTACAAGGTTTCGAAGAACGGGGCGCAGTGGGGCTACACCTATAAGAATACTAATGATACTGTCATTAACGGCCCGTACACGGTCGACCTGCTTGCTCCTGATGGCATATCTAAGTCGACTGCTTACTATGGTGCATTTGGCCCCGCTCGTATCGTAGACGAATTGGGACGGGCCACCAACTACATGTATTCGCAGTTGGCCGATAGCGGCTCTCAACTGACCGCAATCGTTCCCCCTGAGGGAAGTACAACTAAAAACAGCAATAATGAGTATCCAGGAGCAACCCAATTCGAGTATGACTCCCGAGGAAACGTTCAAACCATTAAGGTTGTTCCCAAGACAGGCACGGGCGCCGCGCTAACAACAACCTCATCCTTTGCCGCATCTTGTGGCAATCCACTAACTTGCAACAAGCCGGCTTGGGTGCGTGACCCCAAAAACAATCAGACCGACTTCGAGTATGATCCTAACGATGGGCGGTTATTGAGTGAAACAGGGCCTGCGGACGTCAATGGGGTGCGGCCTAAAACCCGCTATTATTATACCCAGCTTCATCCAACGCTGAAAGATGCTGCGGGCACCCCCTATTCCGGAGCCGCTATCTGGCGGGTGACCCGTAAGGAAATCTGCGCAGCGAGCGTAGCAACGTGTGGTGGCGCAGATGATACAGTGGTTGAATATCAATACAACAATAGCAACCTGCTTCTAACAGCGGAAAAACTCCGTGCAGGGGACAGCTCTTTGGCGATTACGACGACGTACGAGTACGATACGTTTGGAAATGTGATCTCTATCGACGGTCCCCGCACAGACATCGACGATAAAAGTATCACGACATACGACGGGTTACGGCGGAAGCTGCTTGAGATTGGACCGGATCCGGACGCTGGCGGGCCTCTGAAGCGCCCGATCTTGAAGCACTTTTATGATTTGGATGGGCTTGAATATCGAACTGAAAACGGAACGTGCCGGGATATCACCTACACGGGAAGCGTACCTTCCGGGTGTACGGAATACGCCTGGACGTCTGCAATGGTAACGACTTTCGACGAAGCGGCGCGGCCCATCCGCACTGACGCAGTCGTACCTTAAGGGGGAGGGCAATGAAAGCGATCAAACTTGCGAGGATGCTGGTCCTGGGTGTTGTCGGTGTTTTGTTTGGCGGCAGTGGGGTTGCCACGCAGACACACGCAGATACCATCGTTGGCGTCACCCAATATAGCTATGACGTGAATGGGCGGCGAGAATGTTCAGCCCTACGAATGAACCCGGTGGTCTTCAATGCTTTGCCATCAAGCGCGTGTGATTTGGGTGGTGCTGGAACATTCGGACAAGACCGTATTACGAAAACGGTTTACGATGCAGCTGGCCAGGTTCGTCAGACCATTCAGGCGTACGGCACAACATCAGCGCGCTATTACTCGACAGTCGCGTATTCGCCGAATGGCCGCGCAACTGATGTGGTCGACGCTAACGGCAATCGCACTCACATGGCGTACGATGAGTTCGACCGTCTTTCCGTACTCAATTATCCGTCGCCTGTGCGCCCGACCGCATTCTCGACATCGTCACCTGACAATGCAGTGGCGACGGCGGGGGCCTACAGTACGACCGATTACGAAACGTTCGGTTATGACAACAACGGCAATCGCACCAGTTGGAAAAGGCGTGACAATCAGACGATCATTTATGGCTTTGATAATCTCAACCGGGAGGTCAGTGCGGATGCGCCTGGGACGGCCAGCGATGTGTTCACCGCGTTCGACATTAGCGGCAGAGTTATTTCCAAGCAGCTCGTAAATTCGACAGGCCCGAAAGTTACCTACACCTACGACGGGTTGAGCCGTATCAAGACGTCAACGGATGTTAATAACCGGACTGTCACCTACGGCTACACTCAGGCGTCAACACGCAGCACACTGCTTTTCCCAGACAACAAGACTGAGTCCTATACATACGACGCTTTGAACCGGCTGACCTATTCTGAAGTCACCGGCAGCGGCGTCTATATCTCTCAAAGCTACGACCTTGCGGGGCGTTTGACCGGGAGAGGGCGGGCGAATGGCACTTCGACGTCCTTGTCTTACGATGGACTAGACCGGTTGACGGGGCTTGGATACACCTTCCCCGACTCCACTAAAAATGTTTCCTGGGCCTTTACCTTCAATCCGGCCTCGCAGCGCACGTCTCTTGTCTCAACTAATACGGATCAATATGAGTTCCGGGAGATATCCGCTTCTTCAGATCCGAGAACATTTGACGGGCTTAATCGCGACTCTACTTTGGCCGCGCTGTCCAATGGTTATGATGCACGCGGCAATCTTACGAATGAGGGGGCCGGAGGACGAACATTCGGATTTGACATTTATAATCGGCTTATTAGTGCCACGAATGGCGGGATATCCGCGCAGCTAACTTACGATCCGGAAGGGCGTCTGGCCGCCTATGCGGTAACAGAAAATGGTCAAACTACCGCAAAGACATTCCTTTACGATGGCACACGGTTGATCGCCGAGTACAATTCGGCTGGCCAGGTCACTAAGCGGTATCTTCATAGCGTCGGTGTGGATGATCCGTGGGCAGAAGCAAGCGGGACCGACGTTAACTCGACAACAGTCAGCTATCTCTATGCCAACTACCAAGGTTCGATATTCGCATCGGCGAATGGCGGCGGTACAGTCACTGAGAGGTACAAATACGGACCATACGGCGAGCCGAAGAACGCCGCTGATCAACTCTCATTCACGGGCGGAAGCCGTTTCCGGTATACCGGCCAAACTGTCCTGCCAGAACTGAGGCTATACTACTACAAAGCGCGCATCTATGATCCGATGTACGGTCGTTTTCTGCAGACAGACCCTGTCGGCACTAAGGACGATCTGAACTTATATGCCTACACCTCTGGAGATCCGATAAACGGAGCGGATCCTACTGGTACAGAATATGCGGCCGCGACCATGCCAGGATGGAAGCCGCCTCCCACTCGCGATCCCATCGGGGATACGATTACTGCCGTAAAGCAATATGTGCACGACCTGAACGATCCAACGCCAACTGGTCGGATGATGTATATCAACCCGACGGCTGCTGGAGTGGCGCCGGTGATGGGTGCGGGCACACTAGTCCCTGAAACGGTGCAGATGCGCACGCTTTACGGAACAGCGATCAATGTTGCGTTGATAGTGGGAACTGATGGCCTCGGAAACGTCATTAAAGAAGGTGCCGCCGGTGCCTATGAGGTATCATCCCCCTTACTTACCCGCTATTTGTCTGGATCGGGTGGTCGATGGGGGAGCAACGCAACACGTACGCTAAATGACGCAATTGCTAGCGATCTGGAATCCCAGGGCTGGAGGATAACCAACGGGGCTGGTCGGGCTAAGGAGGAGTACTTTGCCGCAGCCGGCGCGAAGGGCACCACAAAAGGAGGAACCTATGTTGACATTACGGCGACAAGAAATGGACAATGGCTGCGCGTACAAACGGTCGACCATTTCAGTGGAGTGGTTACGCAACGCGAAGAAGCGGCAGCGGCAAGGATTGCGGAGAAGTTTCCTTTTGACACGCTGCTGATAATAAATAAGTAAGTAAGTGAAAGGCAGTGCGGTATGTCTCAGATTAATTTTTTGGCGACCAAAGAAGATTTGCTACCTGTCCTGTCGTTGGTTGAAGCCGCACTGCCTCTACGTTATACTCTGACTGGTAATTTTGAAGACGATCGGATTGAGGCTTTTACAAGTTCCGCTCAAATCGCAGATATCGGCACGGCGAGCAGCCCGCGAAGTGCGGGCAGCGCAACCTACCTAATTACGCCGGTCTCTCAGGTTGTGAATGTTAGAACCATCGCCGGGGCTGGTGGCAAGACGAGATACCTAGTTGATCAGCTGACTAACGCTGACAGCGGTATCTTGGCACCGGCAGGGAAATGGCAAGAGGCTATAGTTGCGGGCTATTTCTCAACCGTGTCGGACACCGAAATCTCAAAACAACTTATGAAGCTATTTCGATCGGGATTTCGGAAACACTTCAAGAAAGCTGGCGAGTTTTGGGTCGGACCTGAAGCTTATGCTGCAGCTGAGCTGGGGACGCGACTAACACAATCAGCTGACTCGCCATCAAAATTCGACATTAGCATCCAGTAGATAGAGCTGGCTCAGTTCGTTTGGACACGCAGCGGGCCGAGATAAGTGGATGCCGCTGTGTCATTTCTATCCGTGAGAGGCATGTCCTTTCTATCGGTGATGGGGTACAAACCTTTATCGCATAATATATCTTATGGGAAATCGACAGGCCATTTTCCTGAATACTAATTATGCGCGATAAAATCGCGGAGTAATTTTCGTTATGGGAAATCTGCGAAACATGTTACGTTAGGTCATTGGATTCACTAAGGATTTTTCGATGCCAGCGACAGTTTTACGGCGAATTGATCAAACGCGAAATATGGCGCGATTTTATGAGCTCGACATTCAGCCAGGTCTCTTTGGCGATGTCGCGGTAACCAGGCATTGGGGCCGGATCGGCGCCAACGGTCAATCCAAACAGCAATGGTTCGCTGAAGACACCAGCGCGACCGAACTAGCTCGCAGGCTCCTGAGCCAAAAGCTTCGCCGTGGCTATACCTCGCCAGTTCCCTCCCCTATTTAATCTGTTAACCCTTTCGATAGTGGGTGTCTGGACAGGCGTGATGCCTTTTAAAAAACCTCATAACTCATTGAAGTATAACGGTAATTATGGGAAATTTCTTGCCAAATTCGAAAGATATGCTACTGTAACTCCATGGATGCACTGACGTTTTGTTCATGACGGCTATTATTTTGAAACGGGTCGACGAAGCGCGCAATATGGCTCGCTTCTATGAACTCGACGTCCAACTAGGCCTATTTGGCGATATCTCCGTGATACGCCACTGGAGTCTATCGGAACGAATGGCCAGTCTAAAGAGCATTGGTTTTCCACGGGATTTTACGCAGACGAGTTAGTGGCCAAGCTTTTCAAACAAAAAATTAGTCGATGATATCAGTCATCGACAGTACACCCCGCCGTCTGCACGTCATGAGCGCGATCTTTGGGTCAGGAACGTTATAATCCTTGCCTGTGACCCCGAACTGACATTATTTGGCTCGCTTCAAGCGATAAGATGCAAACCAGTTAACTAAAAAATACCATTGGCGTGTAGTCTCAATCACAGCGTAACTCGTTTCACGAATTCTATCAGGCAATTGTAATGGCATCGGCACAGCAACTTATAGGGCTTCTCAAGAGCCATGCTGAAGGAGATGAGGATCGTTTTTTCGACCTCGCCATGCAGCTTGCTGCCGCCGAAGAACAAAAAGGCCATAAGCGTCTCGCCGAGCAACTTCGCAGCTGGGCCGAGGCTGGTCAAAGCCCGCCTGAAAAAGTTCGCGCTGTCCCAACGCCGATTGCCGCACCACGTGGTGATCTCGCGGGTCTCTTGTCTGCCAGTTATCCGACCGCCCGCATCAACGATCTTATCGTTCCTGAGCAACTCGACGACGAGTTGCGCCACGTAGTCGTTGAAACGAGGATGACCGACGCGCTTGAGGCCAAGGGCCTGCGGCCCCGTCGCCGTCTACTGTTGTCAGGTCCGCCAGGCACTGGAAAAACCATGAGCGCATCGGCTCTTGCCGGCGAACTCAAATTCCCATTGTTCACGGTGCAGCTTCATGGCTTGATTACGAAGTTCATGGGCGAAACTGCCCAGAAATTGCGCCTCGTGTTTGATGCAGTTCGCACGACACGCGGGGTCTATTTATTCGACGAGATTGACGCACTTGCAGCTACACGCGGCGGTGACGACGTGGGCGAGGCCCGCCGCATTCTCAATTCGTTTCTTCAATTTCTCGATGAAGACACTGGTCCATCGATAATTGTCGCAACAACCAACCTTCCTGAGATTCTTGATCGTGCGATCTTGCGACGGTTCGACTTGGTCTTGGTATACGAGCTGCCCAGCGAGCCTGCTATTGAAAGAGTGATGCGTCGGCGGTTGAAGGCCTTCGACATTGCCCCCATCAGTTGGGCCGCGGTTACGCACTTGGCTCACGGGCTATCCACAGCAGACGTGATCGCAGCCAGCGAAGACGCGGCACGGCGAGCCGTTCTAAACAGTTCAGAACGAATCGACACAGAATCGATAGCTGCATCATTAAATAGACGGCGATCGTTACAGGGCATAGGGGGCGCTATAAATGCCGAGGGATCGCAAACATCTGATAGTCAACGACATCGGGGAGAGCCGCCCATTCAGCCCAAAGGGCGGCGGGGGCGGAAAGCCACCTAGTGACGTCCTTGATCGGGCTGGACATGCTCAAGCGCTCTTACGAAGTCTTGACGCTCTTCCTGATTTAGCCACAGGCGGTCTTCCCGGCGTTTATCTGAACGTCCAAAGTCGCGCCGGCGAAGACCTAAATACAGCCAGCCTGAACAAGAGCGGCCTCAATCTTTTGACCGTTCGCGCCGCCGATACTCAAGCCGGGCGACCGGAGGAAGCTACGATCTTTGCGACGCCTAAAGGCTTATCGGCACTTCGTCGCAAAATCTCTGAATTTGAAACCGAAGATACACCTGTCACTGACGAGGGTAAGGGGGGAAAGCCAAAGAACGCTGCCCTCGTTCAAAGCATAGGCATAATCGTCGAAGCTAGCCTTCGAAAGTTATGGCGCAGCCCGTCGGCGAAATTCCCCTCACCGACCGTGACGGCGCCTTGGGAAGTTTGGCTCGAAAAGGATCAAGCTGGTGAATTTATCCGGAAGGCTACAGCGATCGGGGTCGTATTCGATACTGAACGCCTGGACTTTCCTGAAGACATCGTGGTCTTGGCTTCTGCCACTCAGGCTTTGCTGGCATCCGCGGTTAAACATTTTGGGGCTGTGAAAGCGCTCGCCTCTCCTTCAAACATGATCGATTTCTTCGATTCTATGCCAGTTGATGAACAAGATGGCTGGCTTGCCGAGTTACAACGCCGCACGACTTATGGGCCACTACCTACCCGAAATTTCGTGACTATTATGGACACGGGCATTTCGCTGGCTCATCCACTGATCGCGCCGGTACTCAATTCGGCCGACCGTCATGCAGCACGGCCCGCTTGGGGGCTAAACGATGTGGATGGGCATGGAACAGAACTCGCGGGCGCTGCTTTGTATGGCGACGTCGCGGCAGCGCTTCAAACCATGGGACCAATTCAGATAAATCACCGGCTAGAATCCGTGAAAATAATCCCAGATCGGGGGAGCAATCCACACCACCTCCTGGGCGCCGTTACTCTTGCGGGTGTAAACGCGGTCGAACTTACGCCGGATCGTTTGCGGACTTTCACCATGGCGACGACGACATCGGACGATACACCACACGACGGCGCCCCGACCTCTTGGTCTAGTACGCTTGATCAGCTCTCCGCGGGTGTGGCAGGCGATGTGAAAATTCAACGCCTAATGTTGGTTTCGGCTGGGAACACAGACCAAGCCTCATTTCGTACGCTTTCTTATCCCGCTGCCTGCGATCACCTGGATAACGAACTGCAATCGCCCGCTCACGCTTGGAACGTGGTCGCAGTCGGCGCGTATACAACCAAAACCGTTATGCCTGCCCAACAGCAAATGGCTACGGTGGCGCCTGCCGGTGACATGTCGCCGTCTTCTCGAACAGCGAGCTGGACTTCGGAATGGCCGATTAAGCCAGACGTCGTCTTTGAAGGGGGTAACTGGGTGCATGGTCACCTGCCCCCACCCTACCCTCATCCCGCCCTTGCCACTCTGACGACATCCCATGAATATCCAACACGTACTTTCACGACGATCGCCGACACGAGCGGCGCCACGGCTTTAGGCGCCAAAGCGATAACCGAACTTTGGACTGATTATCCGGATTTATGGCCGGAAACGATCCGAGCGCTGTTTGTGAACTCCGCGCGCTGGACGCCACAGATGCTGAGCTACTTGCCTGTCAAACCTAAGAAGGGTGACTTCGACCCTCTATTCACTCGATACGGTTTTGGCGTTCCGGATATGGACCGTGCGCGGCGAAGTGCCTCGAATGCATTGAGCCTAATCGTGCAAGACAGAATAACGCCTTACAAGAAGCATGATAAAGCCAATTCTCCTCACGCTCACAACGAGATGAAGCTATTCCAGTTGCCGTGGCCGGCCGAGGCATTGCGTGCCTTAGGCGCAACGCCTGTTACGCTAAGGGTCGCCCTAAGCACGTTTATTGTTCCCAATCCGTCTGAGGCCGCAAGGGGATCGAAATTCGGGTATGCATCGCATAATCTTCGCTTTAAATTGAATGGGCCCGATGAACGCATGACCGAGTTCACCAAAAGAATTAGTAAGGCTGTGGGCGGAGACGAAAAAGCGGCTTCGAAATTCCAGGACATCTGGGATTTCGGACCTAACCGGCGTGACGTTGGTTCTCTCCAAATCGACCAATTGACCTGTCAAGCTTCCGACCTCGCCCGGCGCAATCTTCTTGCCGTTCACCCCGTGACCGGCTGGTGGAAGTCGAAAATGGTCGAACATCCTGAACAGAATAGCGTCCGGTTTGCTCTCGTGGTCGAAATTGATGCGGGTGAGGTAACGACAGATCTTTACACTGAAACCGCCCACAAGGTTTCAGTCCGTATCGCTCAACAAAGCTTAAGTCGCAGGGTGATCACAACTCAAGGCAGCTTATTTTAAGGGCTGAATAGACTGACAAGGCTCCCGTTGAAACCGGGGTCCAAGAACCATTCCACGGAGGTGGCAATAAGTTGGTGAGGACTCCCAATGCACGGTTCCTGAAAGAGTGGAACGCGGACTCCCGGTTCGATCATTCTCGTGCGAATGTCCGTTCTTTGAGAGAGGTACCGTGCATTGAAACTTCATCTGCTCATCGACACCTCGGTCTGGCTCGATATCGTCCAGGACGCGCGGCAGTTTGCCATCCTCGAAATGCTGACGGCGATGATCGAAGCCGAACGCCTTACACTGATCCTGCCGCAGATCGTGGTCGATGAGTTCAATTCGAACCGGGACAGGGTGATCGCCGAAAGTCGAAAAAGCATTAAAAGCCATTTCCGACCGGTGCGGCAGGCCATCGCGCAATTCGGCGCCAAAGAAGACCGCGACGCTCTTATCCAAAAGCTGAACGAGATCGATCACTTGATCGGCTACACCGAGCAGTCCGTTAACGAAGCACTATACACCATCGACGAGACGTTCGGGGACACTGACTGCATTGGCATAACCGATGAAGTCAAGCGCCGCGCCGCCGACCGCGCCATTACAAAATCCGCACCCTTCCATCGGCAACGAAACAGCATGGCCGACGCTATCCTCCTAAAATCCTACGTTGATAAGGCCGCTTGAAGCTGGATGCGCACCTGGTCCGGACATTGCAAACAAACTGGACAATCCGGACAAAATGCACTATATGTCTCTGCACATTTGGAGCTTGACCCATGGCAACCGCCGAAGCAATTACTTTTACGGCTAAGGACGCGCGGCGTGCTGATCGCATCGCCGATGAATTGCAGCCCACTTTAAAGGCAAAACTTGGGCCACAGGCGGCGACATTGACAGCCAACGTTGCCGGCATTGTCGCGGTAATGGTCGAGGAAAACGCCTCGCTTTATGGAAATCTGATTCAGCGCTCACAACCGGATTTGGTCCTAGTCGTCAAGACTCTGCTCAATTCTATGATCCACACGAAACCCGCCGAAATCGCAAAAGGCGAAGGTCTGGGAGAACTTGTATCCGTGAGTGAGGGCAAAGCTAAGCTGCATGCCTATGCAAAGGATATCCCGCTCGAAGTTTGGGCAGGTAAAATGGCTGGGACAACTGAACTCCAAGAGACGTTCGGCATTTCCAGGTCGACGCTCTATGACTGGCAACAGGCAGGACACGTCATCAGCTTCCTGAAGGGCGTCAAAAAACACGTGTTTCCGGTTGCCCAATTTATGGATAGGCGCCCGGTTGCGGGACTGGCCGAGATTACGAAGATCGCCGGTGGCCAGCGAATAGCTTGGCTCTGGCTCATTGAGCCCTGCCCTGAACTGAAGGGCAAGAAGCCCTTGGATGTCCTGAAGACAGACGAAAGCGTGAAGGTTATAGAAGCGGCTAGGACCATTTTCGAGTCGCAATGATAACGCTGAACAACAAGATCCTCGACGCCTTTACTGTTGACGCCACTCTCGTTGGATATGTCCGCAGTCTCAAAAGAGACCACTCTGGTACTCCACTTGGGATGGGGTACGGTCTGACGCGGTTTGCGAGCCCATCAAAAGCTTTCCAGTTGATCTATCTTGCTGCCGATCCAAAAACGTCAGTCGCGGAAGCTATCGTCCGCGACCGTTTTCAACACAAGGCAAAGCGAGAAATGGCGGAAGAGGAGTTCGACCTTTGGTCAATGTGCGAGATTACGCGCAGTGCCAAGTTCAAGCTCCTCGATCTTAGGGCTGATGCCCCCACGCTTCTCAATATTCCAACGGACGCCGTCAACGGTCGCAATCACAAAGCCGGGCGAGCATTCAGCGAACGTCTCTATAGCCAGACATCATTGGACGGCATCCTTTATCCCTCCAGATTCACCAAGAAGGATTGCGTTGCGTTATACGACAAAGCGATCACCGGACGCATCACTGCATCTGCTTCTATCGATCTGCCACGTCTGCGAAAGCTTACAGACTATATGGACGAGCTGAAAATAGAAGTGATCCGAATGCCAGGTCCTAGCCTGGTATAAATCACGACGTCTCGTTTGGTAGGAAGCGCAGTGATTGGTCCGCTTGCAGCGCTGCCACCTTAAATTGCAGGCTATTGCTCCGAAGCCAATATAGCGGCCATGGAAAATCGGAAAATAGATGCCTTTATTGCAACCGGACGCCAAAAGCGTGAGGTTGTCTCCGAAACTGCCGAAAACGCATGTCTCGGGACGGAGGATCGCCCGGTCGCAGTCGTACCGCACCTGAACGGCGCCAGGCTGAACGGCGTGGCACTCGCCGGATGATCCGCCGCCAATCCCGGCCCCGGACGAACGGCCCGCGCAGCGGTCCCGGCTATGCGAGTACACCCCAGGCGGCCGAGATCGAGGCAGGCACATCGAAAGCCGCCAGCCGGACCAAGACCCGTACCGGCCGGAGCAATCCCCCCTTGCCAGGCGGCGACGATCCGCAGGGGCTGGTGGCCTTGATGGAGCGCTATCTTGAGGCCCTGCAGACGCGCAACTATGCCGCCGGGACCATCGAGTCGCGTAAGAACGCCCTCTATGCCTTCATCCAGTGGTGCCGGCACGCGATGGCGGTCGGGACATTGTCGCCTGCGACATACTGGTCGATGACGTTCATTGGTACAATATCGAGGTCAAGCACTGGCGCGCCCGAAACGTCGGCTCCACGCAGGCGTCCGCATGCCTGGAGACGGCAATTCGCGAGGGTCGAAAGGGCGCATTGCTCATCTCAACAGGCGGCGTAGGTCCCGCCGCCATGTCGGTCAGGTCCGAAGCCCACAGGGACTATCTTCGCTTCGGCGAAGAGCAGAAGGTCGTCCTGACCTGCAAGCACTATGTCGCCAACGCGGCAGGCCTGTGGCGGCCCATTCGCGATTTCCGGACCTTCTTGCTCGACCAGACGGTCTGACCTTGGTACTTGTTGGGGATCGAGCCCGAAGGCGTGCATCGCAGAAGACGAGCCTGACAGATAATTTTCGAAAGATCCGGGTGCTCGAAGCAATTGATGTCGATGACAATCCGCTTCATTTCATTGCGCGCCTTCTGCCGCAACGCAGGTTAATATGCTTCGTTTTCAGGAGCCAACTAACGGAATGCTTCAAACTTCCCAGAAGTACCTATTATATACGTCCTTAGGACGTATATAATAGGTACTTTATAGAAGTCAAGCCGATTGCTCGTTTGGACAGCGCTTCTTGACTTCTCCCGTGATCCGATTTATAAGCGTCCTTAGGACGCTTATAAATCGGATCACCAATAACTATGGCCCAGCGACTGCCGACGCCCTTCTCGGACAAGCTAACTCACGCCGGCAAGCATCTTGTCGAGTTGCTTCATGTCCATAACCGGCCGGTGCTTTCGATATTCGAATTTCATCGACTGGTCTGGCGTCTGTACACCGAGCCGACAGACAAGAAACTTTATCTTCGCAGCCACACACCGGCCCAAGCAGACACATTCCGGCTGCGAGACAGCCTGAAGGACAACGGCAAGATCGCGTCGGATCCGGATTACGGACCATCGGTTCTGCGGATTCTGAGCGTTCCGGACCTGCCCGCTGAGGACATTGCCTCCTTGGTCGATGAATTTTGTTATGTGTCCCATCTCTCTGCCATGCAGCGATGGGGGCTTACGGATCGCCATCCTGAAAGCCTGATAATGTCACGTCCCGACAGGTCGACGCTCAAAGAAAAATTGCACCTACGTGAAAGCGCCTTAACCGAAGCTGCGGAAGAAAACCCGTTCGCGATGAAGATAATCAACCACCCGCATGAGGTGCGTGGTCGGCCTCTCACAATGTATGAGTTCGAAGACGTCGGGCGCGTACGTGAAGGACCGAAGCAGCGAGGTTCGCGTTGCCACCATCGGACAGACCTTCCTGGACATGGTGCAGAAACCCGACCTTTGCGGGGGCATGACCCACGTTCTCGACGTCTGGCAGCAACATGCGCGTACCTATCTAAACGAGATAATCGAGGCTGTTGATACGGCGCGGACCGATATCGCGAAGGTCCGGGCAGGCTATATCCTTGAAGAGCGTATGCGGTTGGTCCATAATCAGGTGGAAAAATGGAAGGCCTTGAGTAGCGGGGAAGTTCAAGGAAGCTTGATCCGGACCGTGAATTTGTCTCGGATCATTCCGAAGTTTGGATGCTTTCACTGAATGTCTGACACCCACGTGGAAATCGACGTTGCCGCTTGGGTCGACAAGGCCAAGGCCGACCCTGTGACATTTCGTCAAAGGCAGGCAATTGAAATTACCCTGAACGCAATAGCCTCAACCCACCCGCTCAATGAGGAGCTCTACCTGAAAGGCGGTATCCTGATGGGCCTCGCCTACGGCAGTCCCCGGCAGACCGCGGACATCGACCTTACCGCCGGGTTGAATCCAGACATGACCGTCGATGCGAGAATTGAGGCCCTTCTAAATTCAGCATTCCCGAGTGTTGCAGCCCGGCTAGGCTATACGGACCTTATCCTGAAGGTTCATTCCATAAAAAAGCAGCCCAAGAAGATCTTCGAAACCGCCGAGGCCCCGGCCCTGAAGATCAAGATTGCTTTCGCGGTCCGTGGCACGGACGAGGAAAAGACCCTGAACGACGGTAAGGTGCCCCGGCTGATCGAGGTCGACATCTCCTTCAACGAGATCATGAATTATTTTCAGATCCTGGAACTAACCGGTGGCGCCGAGCTAAGGGCTTATAGCTTGTCCGAGCTGATAGCTGAAAAACTTCGTTCGGTTTTGCAGCAGAAGGAACGTGACCGAAATCGCCGTCAGGACATTGACAGGTTGGTAGCGGAGCATGCTCCCGATGAAAAACTCAGAGCAGAGATACTGAAGACCTTTGTGGAAAAATCGCGGTCACGAAATATCGAGCCCACGATCAACTCCTTTGATGACGAGGAAACCCGGGCGAGATCCCGCCACGACTGGGACACCCTGAAGCTTGAAATTGGGACGCTACCAGAATTCGAGGACGCCTATGAACGCGTGCGAGGATTTTACAAAAGCCTCCCCTGGTCCTGAAACGCAGCGACAACCCGCCGCCAGGCGAGTTTGACCCGTTCGACTGTACTTTTTGGGTCCAAAAAATACATAGAGCATCGCAACAGTGGTGCGACCAGGCCTGTCTTCAGCGCTCGCGCACATCCTAGACTTCACCCCCCTCGTGAGAGTTCAAGCTGCCGCGAGTAGAGTTCGATACAATTCCAGGGAGGAATATGTGTCCGTCAGGATCAGGGGTCTTAGTGATGCCGCGGAACGTCTGGTGCAGCTTGCAAAAGACCAAGCCCCCTCTTCTTCTTTGCCGGCATCTGGACGCCGCAATGGACATCTGTGCGCAAGGTAAAAGACGGCGAAACGACCGACGACCTCTACGCTTTCCTGACGACCGAGGCCATTCAATGATATAAATTGTCTCTCTTTGGCACTTGGATTGCTATAAAACGGCGACTCGAATGACGCGGGGCGGTCCGAAGAAAAACATGGCGCGCTGGTACGAAATAGACGTCAAGCCAACTCTGTTTGGCGAGTTCACCATCGAGCGCCATTGGGGTCGGGTCGGATCGGCGCCGTCGGACAATCAAAAGCATTTTGGTTTTCCGAAGAAGACGCGGCCGATGAGATGGCCAGCCGGGTCGCCGCCACGAAGTGGAGGCGTGGCTCCGTCCGGCCGAGGCCCTCCCCTCACGCGGCGAGTTAACGATCGCGTAACGGAATGTCCTTTGCCCAACAGGAGCCGAATGCGACGTGCCTGGAAAGCAGTAGCCATGCCGTACTGCTGGGCCTCCAAGCATTACCAGATCCGCACGCGTTTTTCCGGCGGCAGGTAAAGCGCGTCGCTCGGCTTGACGTCAAAGGCCGCGTACCAGGCATCCAAATTCTGTACCACGCCGTTTACGCGATACTGGGCGGGGGCGTGCGGGTTGTATTTGATAAGCCAGCGTATGGCGCTCTCCGGCGCTTGATAGCGCCATACCTGCGCCCACGCGAGGAAGAAGCGTTGGTCACCTGTGAGTCCGTCCATAGAGACCCGGCCCACGCATGGATGATCCTGCAAATACATATGATAGGCGCGGTAGGCGAGCGATACCCCAGATAGGTCCGCAATGTTCTCTCCGATCGTCTTCTGGCCGTCGAGGTGCAGGCCGGGATAGGGGGTGAAGGCGCTGTATTGGTCAACCAGCGCTTCAGTCCGGGTATAAAATTGTTCGAGAGCGTCCTTCGACCACCAGTCCCGCATACGGCCTTCGCCGTCGTAGATAATGCCCTGATCGTCGAAACCGTGCCCTAGTTCGTGACCGATGATCGCACCGATTGCGCCGAAATTAGCTGCGGGGTCGGCGTCTGCGTCAAAATAGGGCGCCTGAAGGTAGGCGCCCGGCAGTTCGATCGCGTTGTAGAGGACGCTGTAGCTGGCATCGACGGTCTGCGGTGTTTGATACCACGGCTCGTCCTTTATGTTCGGGTTCAGCCGTCGCACCTGATGGGCCCAGTCGGCCTGTCTTATGCGGCGCAAATTGCCGGCGGCGTCACCGCGTCGGATATCTACGCGGGAATAGTCCCGCCACAAGGTGGGATATCCGACCTTAAACGAGACGTGCGCCAACTTGGCCCGTGCTTCTTTGCGTGTAGCGTCATCCATCCAGGTCACGTTGACGAGCCGTTCGTCGAACGCCGTTCGCAGATAGTCGATCATCCCTTGCGCGGCGGTTCTTGTCTTGGGACTCACATATCGATCAGCATAGAGGCGTCCGATCAGCGGTCCCAGCGACGTGTTGACCAGGCGCGAGGCAACCTCTTCCCGACTGGGCGGAGACTTTGCGTTCGACAGGGTCTGACCGTAGAAGGTCCAGCTAGCTTGCCGGAACGCGGCAGGCAGGACATCGATCTGGTTTTGCAGCCAGTGGAAGGCAAGATAGGATTTCCAGTCATCCAGGGGCGTCGCGGTAAAGAGGCGGGCTTGCGCCTGAACCGCCGTGTCGGTGCCCAGCACGATGTCCTTGACCTTTCCGACGCCGCGCGCCTTCAGGAAGGCGCGCCACGGAAAGCCAGGGGCGTAACGCGTGAGGTCTTCAACCGTCATCGGATGGTAGTTGGCGCGGCGGTCGCGCAACCGGTTGAATTCCCATTGGTTGGCTGCTATCGCGGTTTCGAGCGCGACGACGCGGACCGCGCGGACGGCGGCGGCGTCCACGCCTGCCTTTTCAAACAGTTCCTCAATATAGGCCTGATAGGCGGTGCGCGTCTTGGCAGCGTCTTCTCGACCGTAGTCATCCCGGTTGAGTCCAAGCATCGGCTGGCTGAGGTTTTGCTGATCGAGATGAACGCGCCATTGACCGTCGGCGGGGAACAGGTTGATGGCGAAGAGCGAACTCGACGTCGGGTCGGCCATCCAGCGCGCCACCTCATCCGGCGTTCGGCTGGACAAAATCTGCGTCAATTCAGGTCTTACCGAAGCCAATCCGGTCCGCTTGATGCCGTCGCTGTCCAGGAAGCTGGCATAGGCATCTGCGACCTGCCGGCTCGGGGTGCCGTGTGCGCCTGGATGGGTGACGCTTTCGACTATAACAGTCTTGATCTGTGCATCGACCGTCGCGCCCAGAATGTCGGTTTGCCCATAGTCCCAATGGTCCGACGGGATCGGCGTAGCCTTGACCCAGCCGTCGTTGGCGTAGGCGAAGAAGTCGTCGCCAGGGTGTAACGTGCGATTGAACGTCGACGTATCGATGCCTTGGGGCGCGAACGCGCCCGACATCGCAACGGACGGCGGACAGATCGATGGTTCGGCACCGACGGGTTGCGCCAGAGCCGGAACAGCCAGCGCGCTCAAAACAGCCAGATTGAATTTAGCGCGCAACATATCCGCCTCCAGATCTACGCAAGACACGTACGATGACCTTCGTAGATCGTCAACGATAATTTTCGTAGGTCCTAATACGCCGCAGCACTTGACCGACCGCATCATTTGACAATTACGAATTTAATCGTACGATAGTCTTCGTATATATGGAGTTTGATTATGATCGAGTGGGATTTCGTCACAACACGCCGAGCCGTTTTGAAGTTTGCGTTGGTGAGTTTGACCGTTGGACTTGCATGCCAACTTTCTACAACAGCTGCGGCCCAAATCGCCACGCCTGAGCGGGCGGTCACGAATCCTCTCGTGCTCCAAAGTACTAGCCATCCGGACGCCTACCCCATTCCAATTGAGGACGCTGTCTTTACGCGTTCTTTGTCGTCCGCTGTCTGGAGCCCTGACGGCAGGGAGGTCTTTCTCACCACGAATTCTGACAGGAAGGATGAATATATGGCGCACAGAACTGGCCGGAAGCTGGCCTCGCCAACTGACACAGTCCGACGAAGCGCAACGGGGACTGGTTGTGTCGCCGGACGGACGCACGCTTTACTACCTCCAGGACCACGGCGGCGATGAGATGTACGATATATGGGCGGTACCGACCGCGGGTGGACCTGCAAAAAACATCACGACGACTGCCGATGTCCGCGAATTTGATATGCTGATTTCACCCGGCGGGCAGATCGCCGTTGTGACGACAAAAGGGCGCGCGCAGGCCCAAGTCGAACTTGCCCTCATCGATCTTCGAACCTTGGCGACCCGCCCCCTTGTTTCCGAACCCGACCCTACTTTTCGCTGGAGCCCGGTTGCCTGGGTGTCGAATGGGAAGACACTGATTGCTGAAAGAGCCAACGCGGCCGGAACGGAAACCGGGGTGTTCGCTGTCGATCGGGATACCGGCAGGCAAACTCCCATTCTCGCTAAGCCTGACACCATTTTTGAGGCCGGTGGAGCCTCCCGTGATGGCAGGTATATTGCGATCACTACGAATGACGGTACTGGGCGTAACCGTGCAGCGGTGTACGATATTGCGACGCGCGAGTTCCGATGGGCCCAGCCGACGCCCTGGGAGCAAAAGGCCGGCGAGATATCACCAGACGGCCGCAAGATGCTACTGAGAACGGTCGTCGATGGGCGTTCGTTCCTCAGCGTGATCGACATTGCGGCCATGAAGGAAACTCCCTTACCGATCCCTCCCGGACAGAGCCGCGCTGCACCCCAGAATGCCTTCAGTTCGGATTCAGGGCAGGTGCTTGTCGCCCGATCCGGGGCCGATGAGCCGACGGAATTGTACGCCGTTGATATCCGCAAGATGCAGTTACGAAAAATAACCAACCTCGCGATGGGTAGTCTGAATCGGTCAGTCCTACCTAAATCAACGATCGTGACGTATCGCAGCTTCGACGGAACTCTAGTTAGCGCAATTGTAACCATGCCGTTCAATTTGGAGCGGCGCGGTCGTGCACCGGCCGTCGTCATTGCACACGGCGGTCCGACGTCACAAGCGCAGGACGGCTTCAGCGCGGAGGCGACAGTCTTAGCCAGCCGCGGATATGTTGTAATACAACCCAATTATCGCGGGTCAACTGGATACGGGACGGCTTTCCAGAGGGCGAATGTCCACGACATTGGTAATGGCGACTTAAAAGACTTACTCGCGGCGAAGGACTTTCTGGTGGCCAGCGGCTATGTCGATCCTAATCGTGTCGGTATTTCCGGAGGCTCTTACGGTGGTTACCTGGCGCTTATGGCCTTGGGCAAGGCGCCGCATGCTTTTGCTGCTGCGGTAGAAACGTGCGGGGTCATTGACTGGCGTACCATGGCAACGGCGTCAGATCCTTCTCTAAAGGCCTTCATCACGTCGTTACTGGGAGAGCTAGAACAAAATGGGAAGCTTTACGCAGATGCTTCACCAATATCTTACGTCGACAATATTCATGTGCCGTTGCTGATTCTGCAAGGCGAAAGGGATACGCGCGTGCCTGTCGCCCAGGCAAAACAGTTACAAGCGGCACTTGGTGCCAAGAACGCAATCGTCGAAACCGTCATTTATGCTGACGAGGGGCATGGGCTGACCAAGCGTGAAGATCAACTTGATTCACTGCACCGGACAGTGGCCTGGTTCGAGAAGCATCTGGGTCAAAGGTCTGAAGATCATGATCGATTTGGGCCTTAGTCGGAAGTGGCCGGTTTGGGCGCTATCCGGTCGAAAGCCTGACTTTCTAATATTTTCAAAGGTTTGTCGCGCGACCATCCCGAATAATCATGCAAAATCAGAAGGTTGTTTATCGTCACTTTTTGCACGGTTCGGCCGAAAACCCCTGCTTGGGATCAGCGAACGACAGGTTTGGCGATTGCTGAAGCGCTACCGGCTGCAAGGCGCCGGCGGTTTGATTTCAAGGAAACGCGGGCCGAAGTGCACCCTACTCGTCTATATCGATGATGCGACCAGCCGACTGATGCACCTGCAGTTCGTCCAGTCGGAGTCGACCTTCGCCTATTTCAACGCCACACAGCGGTATCTGGAGGAGCACGGCAAGCCCATAGCCTTCTACACCGACAAGCATGCCGTCTTCCGAGTGAACAAGGCCGCCTGGCTTCATGGCGACGGCATGACTCAGTTCGGTCGCGCGCTGAAGGCCTTGACGATCGAAATCATCTGCGCCAACTCCAGCCAGGCCAAGGGCCGCGTCGAGCGCGCCAACAAGACCCTGCAAGACCGGCTCGTGAAGGAGCTTCGGCTCGCCGGCATCTGCACCATGGAGGCTGGCAACGCCTTCCTGCCGACCTTCATGGCCGACTACAATGCCCGTTTCGCCAAGGCGCCATTCAACGACAAGGATCTCCACCGGCCCATGACGCCCAGGGATCGGCTCGACGAGGCCTTCACCTGGCGTGCCGAGAGAACCCTTTCGCAGTCCCTGACGCTACAGTACGATAACATCCTCTTCATGATCGAACCGTCCGAGTTCGCCCAGGCCGCGATCGGCCAGCGGGTCGAGGTCGTGGATTTCCCCGATGGTTGGTTGGAGGTCCGCTACAAAGGCCCCAGCATGCCCTACCGCACATTCGACAAGCTGCGACGTGTCACTGAGACTGCAGTGCTTGAGAACAAGCGGCTGGGCGGCCTCCTCGCCCTGATCCGCCAGAGTCAGTAAACCGAGCCGCCGGGCATGCGCACAAGCAAGGGCCCGAAGCGGCGTGATCAGACCAAGCACATGTTCAGCCTGGGCTAACCAGCACGCCGGTAAGCCTAATTGCGCGTCTGACGACCAGCTACTGCGGCCAAAGCAGCTAGTAATTCGTTTTGATCATCAGGCACGCCGATAACACTTACCTGCGTTGAGTGTTTTGGTTCAGGAACCGCTTCAACAGGTAGATCGAGGCCCACATAGCATCCAGCGTGGGCTAACGCATTCTGGCAACCGATGTTGTCAGATACCGAAAAGGCGACATTCACTATCTCAGCAACAAACTTTCCGAATGGGCTGTCCTTGGCAGGAGTTTCTCTTACCAAAATTGAGTTGCCGTACCTGCGCAAGACTGCATAAACTGGCATACCATCCAACGTAACCACGGACTGAGATGGCGCAGCGAGAGCACCACGGAACTTGAGCTCCAAATCCTTGAGAGTCAGCGAAGCATTTTCGGATTTTGCATGATCGACAGTCACTAGCCCCGGCTTGTCCATTGTCCAGATTTGTGTGCGGGATGCGGCAACCAAGAGCACAGTCGTTATTTCAGCATCGCTTCGCCCTCGAGGACTTCCCGACGCAGCGGTGACTTCAGTCAATGTAATAGATAGTTCAGGTGCAAACGATGGACAGAGAAGCATACGAAACTGTTGCCCTGGCCTACCGCGGGTGAAAGGTTCATCGAAAACACCGATCCCAAGCGAACCACAAATGGCATCAGGGGTATAATCTTCCGTTTTCATATGAGCGCCCCTTATGGAAGACAGAATAACTAACAGTTAGCCCATGCAAAGAAAACCGCTACGCGTTCGCGCGTGTACCAAAACTCGCCGAAAGAACGCCAGTGCGTCGGTCGACGGTCGGGCGCTGCGCTCGCTTGAAAAGCTCCGCGCCGCCCGCCGCCCTACTCCACTGACGGTACCGGTGACATTTCTAAATGGCACAAACTGCGACATCTCTAATCGGCCTAGACAAAAAAATTGTAGGCGGATTCCAGTTTGAAATGCGACTTGTCTTTGTTTCAGAATGTCGAGCTCGCGGAGGCCTTTCCAAAGATACAAAGCCCGAAGCAGCGTAAACGAATCCTGGAAATCGTCCGTCCGTTCGCTCGCTGAGACAGACCCTGCCGACGCGTGACAGCCAAATCGAGTTCGCCCTACCAGCCTCACCAAGCGATGCAATTGCGCAACATGGTTAACCAAAAATTTACACGAACTGGTACCCGAGGAAATTGAGTGGTTTATTTGCCCTGGATTCAATGAATGAGCACCCAACCGGTACGGCGCGGATCGTAGCCGGCAGGGCGGCGACGGGCAGGGACAGATGGACAACGACCTAGAGAAAGGTCTCGAGTACACCCGCATCACTGTCGAAATCTCGGCAACCGAGATGGGCCAGGCCGCCATACGCGGCGCGGAAGGCTTGAATGACAAGACCTCCGCCCTCCTCTCTCACGTGTCCATCATGGTTGCGATCTCGTCGCTTCTTCTTTTCCAGTTCGGACATTCCGACGAAAAGTACGATGTCCTGCTCCTCTTCGAACTCTTGGCCTATCTGTTCATCTGCATGCTGTGCCTGAGCGCGATCTGGGCCTCCTCAGCCGCCTCATACAAAAGCAAGAAATTCACCCACCTGGAAAATCTGATCGTCATTACGACCCGTCGGCGCAAGCGTTATCAATTGGCATTGTACCTGACGAGCGGCGTCACTGCCGTGCTCATCCTCAGCGTCATCCTCAATGTCTGGGGCGTCCATCTGTGGTTGGATTTTCATCCAATCAAGCAATTTGTTGCCCATGTTGCGGACTGGAGACCTTGGGAGAGTTAGGACACATGATCCTGACCATGCTGTCGCAGTGGTTGAAATTTCAGCAAAACTATGCCTAGCATGACATATTCATGACGAAGGGGCCGGCGTGGACACTGAATACCATCATCAGGTGCTCGAAGCTGCGTTCTTGCATACGAAGCTCGATTGCTTCTTCGTGGGGACCTACGCGCAGCGCGTAAGCTTTGCTTCGCAGCAGTACAGGGCTCTAGACCTCATTACGGGCCTAAACCTCTTCGGCAAGCTTCACAACGCTGCCAGCCTGAAGGTCGCCGTCGTCGGGGCGGGACTGGCCGGTTTGATGGCGGCGGCGGCATTGCGGCACTACGGCGCCAAGGTTCACGTGTTCGAAGGCGGAAAGGAGATCCTGGGCAGACAAAGCAATGCCGATCACAGGCTGATTCACCCGTCGATCGCGCTATGGCCACAGGAGCAACCCCACCACTCCACCAACCTGCCCGTATTCGACTGGTGCGCCGGGACATGCAGCAAGATCATCCAGAACATCAAGGATGAATGGGAGGAGTCGTTCGAACCCTTTCATTGCGAGGATGACAATCCGCCCCACGAGCCTTTGAAGGTTACACTGAACGCCCCCATAACCGACTATACGAAAAACTTTTCCGCGAAGAACGGACGGCTGCGCTGCGAAGGAACACCCGACTGGCAGTCCGACTTAAGCTTCGACCTGGTCATCGTCGCGACCGGCTACGGCATCGAGAATGCCGAGGCCGAGAAGGACTTCGGTATCGTACTGGCATCCGGATACGCTCATCGAGAAGCGGGAGGAAGCGCTCAAGAGCAAGGACGGAAAGCTCAAGTTCTACATCACAGGATGCGGAGACGGCGGCCTGATCGAGGCGCTGCGTCTGGTGCACGGTGACTTTCTGAATGGCTGGCTGACGGTTGTCGTCGCCGAAGCATTGTTCAAGACCAAGATAGCCGAGGAAATCCGGAAGGCCGAGCAGCAGGCATTGATGTGGGCCCGCTCCATCGTCGCGCGCGACCCTGAGAATGCGGCCGCAGCCTATTCCGACAGCGCCGTCGCTCGCCACCTGCAGATGGTTTATGTCGAACAGGCCAAAAAGCTCCGTTTGCCCCCCGAGGACGACAACGATCCGATCTACGCCCATGTCAACGAATTGCTGACCAAGTCGCTCAACAAGATCAAGCTGAATGGACGGGCGTTCCTCGTGTCGCCCCTCGACGCGCCGTTTGGTCCGAACTCGGCGCCGATCCACAAGCTCCTCGTTGCCCACGCGCTTCTGGAAAATCGGCTGGAGTATCGAAAGGGCCGCTACAATTCCGACGAGTTGTCGAGTTGGATCGACTCGGAATTTGCAAGAGTGGTCAGCAACTCGAACAACGTCCTGGTTCCACGCCACGGATCCGAACCCGAACGATCCAACATCATCGACGTGCGCGAACAGCAAAGCCTAAGGCTTCGCCAGATCATGCTGGCGGATCGACTTGAGGTGAATAAGCCAAGGCTTCTGTGCCAGGACGACCCGGAACCGAAGGATCTCGGCAGACGATTACCTTATGTGCGAGCCATGTTCGAGGAGATCGATGATCGTTATGTCATCGACGCCGACAACGAGGAATATACCTACACTCTAGCCTGGCCAGACCGTGAGGTCTGCGAGCAGTGCGTGGCAAGTCTGGGAGACGGCCGATACGGCGTGAACAAGATAGCGTCGCTTTTCGGCGGTATCTTCGTACGAGCTTCCGAAGGAGGCCTTGATGAATATGACGCCTAGTGTCCGAGCGTCCGGGGCCGCCGTCGTGAAGGCGGTCGATGCAATCGGCTGCTGCAAGGCCGTGGTCCTGGTCACCTCGAAGCCCGACTGGGTCCCCCCCGCCGGCGCATCCAACGGCGTCGATTCGCGCGATCTGCTCGAAATCTGCGACCATGCCGACGACGTCCCGGTTCATACCTTGAAATCGAAATCCCATCTGAGGTTGCTGGGCGCCGGCGTGAAGATCGTGAACGGCGGAGCCGAGAGCTTGTCTGGTCAAATTCGCGCCTTGAAGGGGGCAATACGCTTAAAGGTCGGCGCCATTTCCCTCCTCGTCCGCGACGTAGGTGAAATCGAGCTGGACACGCTGCCAGAGGGAAGCGAGCTCAGGAATCGCGTTCGCGGGCATCTGGTCACACGGGTGAACCGCGATGAGACAAGCGATGTGACCGAGGCCGTTGGGATAGCGCTCACCGGCAGGGGGCGGTCCGTTATTTTCATACCGCTACATGCCTTTGCCAAGGAAGCAGGCCTCTTGATAGTCAAGCCTCAGACAGTCAAGGAGATCCCCGAAGAGCAGAAGACGGATGATTTTCTCCGGCATATGTTTCGTTCCGGCGCGTTCATGGAAGAGGGTTCCCGTGAAAAACTGGCCGACCTGGTCGGGCTTCCGGCCGGACCATGGGAACCGGTTTCATGAGCGATCTTTCGAAAAAGGACGTCGAGCGCATACTTCGCTACGAACTGAAACTGGTCGACCTAAGTCTCGACATCGACCGGAACATGGTCGACAGCCTTCAGGCAAAGCACGACTTCCAGTATCATTCCGAGCCTGTCATCGTCTTCGATGCAAATATTTTCGAGCTCTTCATCGATCCACACGACGAACGTGCCCCCCAGGCAAGCCTGCACTCCACCGACTGGCTCTCGCTGAGCCAATTGGAACTCGAGGGAGCTGAAGGCAATCCCGCGGCAAACCGCTCGCCTAACGACCGAGTTCCTGTTCTCGAACCGCTTTCGCGCCCGCGGCGATGGCTACATCTACATGTCAGAATGGCATTTTCACGAATACGCCCGACGGCTGACTAGCATCACGAGGGACATCTGGACCGGCCTCCACTCCAATGAATCCATGGTGAGGGAACAGTTCACGCTTATTCAGAAGGCCAAGGCCGTGCTCGAAAATCCGACGGTCGCCGGCGTCAAGGCGCTCGCGGCGACGCATGCGCTACTCGAGGCCGACCATAGGGAATACAACGAACAGGGAAAATTTCAGACCGAGGAAATCGCCAGCATCGTCGCAAACCGTGTGCTGCTGAAAGCCTTGGACAAGGACCGGTTCCGAGAGAATGTCGATCAGCTCAATCGGCTGATGGAGACGAATATCAGCAATCATATCCGTCTGTTGGGCAAGAAATACGACATTCCGCGCTCCGTCCTCAAGAAAGACAAGGAGTTCTGGTTCGCGGAACTCAAGAAGGAAGAAAAGCGAAAGAATTATACAAAGCCGAGATCCGAAGAAGCGCTTGAAGCCGATGCCTGTACTCTCGCGCACGTACTCCACGCTGCTTATGAATCCGACAATATGGGAGAAACAGTCCTCTTCATAACCGCCGACGACCTCGTGTTCGATACCTATCGGCGCTGGTACACCTCATCTGCAATATTTAAAAAGAACCTGCCGTTCGCGCTGAGGCGCATCGTCCAATACACGCCGATGATCAATATGGCTGATTCGGACAATGCCCTCGGCGGCGACGTGCGCATGATCTTCCAGGAGATTCGTCAGACGGTGAATACGATCGTGTCCCCGTTGGTTTTCACGCGAAGCCGTTATTTTTCGGAGAACCTAGCCAAGGGGCGCATGGAAACCCGGCTTTCGATGCCCTTGCGCCTCGGTGAAAGCAAAAAACTCAGCCAGGAGCCCGACCTCAAGTTGCTGGCCGACCAAATCAGAGAGGAAGGTGGCCCGCATTCATTGCCGGCACTGAACGAAGTGATGGACGGCCTTCGCTTTATCGAGCGCCTGACACTCGGACTGGCGGACGATTACGTTCGCGCCCGGCTTTACCGCCTCGAACAGGAACTGCCGGAGATCAATCACGATCCGGCATCCTACGAGCAGGCCGTCAAGAAATATATCCAGAAGAAAATCGACGGCGCGATTGCCGGAAGCGAGCGATATTCCGTGCCGCTTGCCAAACAATTCATTCGCGACTGGAAATCCCCGGATCCGGGTCATATCCGCGTGCCGATAGCGTTCTTCCGCCAAAGCCAATTGGGCGGTATTCTGGACGACGTCATGGAAGCCGGCAAGGAGCGACTGACGCCTTCTCATTGGGAGATTTTGGGCGAACAGCCGAGTACCGTCTTCTACTTCGCCGCCTGGCTGGCGCTCGTTTCCTCCAAATGGGGCGAGGCCGATGAATATGCCGACCTTTGCCTGATGTGGATGAAGGCCTTGCCTGGCGGTGCGACACGCGTGGGCAGCGATGAACAGGCGGAGGCGTTCTTCCTTTGCGCTCTATCAAAAAGATTCTACATCGGCTCCATAAGCCCCTCTCCCCGTACGGAGACCCAAAGCCTGGCGGCTGCACATTTCCGAAGAGCCGAGGAAATTCTGAATGGCTGCATTCGTTATCATCAGGGGCGCCTTAAGGACGGCTGCCACCAGCTTAGGCTCCTGCGCGGAAAGTCCGAGTTGGCCGCACTGAACCTTTTCTACGCGGCCACCCTGATCACGAGCATTCGCCAGGATTTCGTGGCGCTGCCCACTCCTCCGGAGGAAAGACGTCTGCATCTCGAAGCCGCCGCCCACATACGTACGGCTGTCGCTCTATTGTCGGATTGCCTAGACAACCTGCCCACGGAAAGGGAGGTCAAGGCGTTCGTGGCCCAAAGGCGGAACTTCTACAATCAACTCGAAATCCAGATCGGCATCAATTTCGCCGCGGCTTGCGGGTTGGACGAGTTATTGCCCATCCCGCTCGGCATTCGAAACTACCCTGCCAGCGAGCGAGCGCGTCCCATCCTCGAGCGACTGAGAGTCTATTTCTGCGAACGGGAGGTCGTTCCCACGCCTGATCTGCTGAAACTGGAGATCGAGCTCTACTTCTGCATTGAGGGGGTACACGGAAAGGGCATGCACTTCGTACCTCCCGACAAATCATTCCTTCGGCTGGACACAGGGATTTTCAAGGCTCTGCATCAGGTCTACCAATCCTACCGTAGCACTTTGAGTAAGATTCCGCGGCCAGATGACGACGATGGGGCGGAACCGCTATCGGAACGGTCCGGCGACTATAGCATCTGAACAGCAGGCGGCTGCGCGATCGACCGGCCAATAGACTTCGTTCGGGAGGGGGCGAAGGCGATGGTGGTCCTGCGAAGATCGCTGGCGTTCATGTCGATTTTCCTCATATGGGCCGGAGCCATGGCTCCGGCCACATAAAGGTGACGGTCCGTCCTGCCTCAGGCCTGGCTGACCAGGTTACGGCAGATCGACTGCCAGCGAAGAAGCTTTTCCGCGTCGCCGGTAGGATTTCGCTCCCGTTTGGTGACGATACTGTAGGAGGTCTTGGGCTGCTCCCGGTCGCATACCTTCCGGTAGAGGCTGCTTGCGGCCGGATTATCACCCTTGCAACTCCAGTCGAGGCGGGCGTAGCCGCGCTCGATGGCGCTGTTGGCAAGGTGCTGCACCAGGGCGCTGGCTATGCCCTGCCGGCGACGGGAGTTCACTACGAACAGATCCTCGAGGTACAGAACCTGCTTCGCCTGGAAGGAGGAGTAGATATTGAAGGCAAGGGCGAGGGCGACCTCAATCCCGTCGATGACCACCAGCCAGGCCTCGAACCGCGGCGTGGCTCCCCAGCCGTCATCGAGAAACTTGAAATACAGCGTCGGGTCCGGGACGGGCTGATTCTCGGCCCTGGCGAACTCTCCAAGCAGTTCGAAAACGCGAGCGGCGTGGCGGCGTTGGGCTCTCATGATTTCCATGGTGATCTCTCCTTCACGCGGCTTCGAAGTCGATGCCGACTTCGCCGCGCAGATTGTATTCGGCGCTGTCGCCCAGGAAGCTGCGGACGCCGGGCTGGAGCTCGACACCGACCAGTTGGCGGATGACGGGATCGTGGCTTTGGGTGAGCGCCGCTGGCAGGGGCTGAGTGAAGTAGTGGTCCATCCGCTTGATCCAGAATTTGCCGAAGAAGGGAAAGGCCATCCAGCAACGGTCGCCGGTGCGGTTCGGGCTGGCGGTATGCCAAGTCGCCGCGTCGTGGATGACCACGGAGCCCGCCGGTCCGGGGAGCGTTACGCCGCCCGCGAGCGTCTCGTCCGGCGCCGATGGCTCGGCCTCGCTGCGGTGACTTTCGGGAACGATCTGCAGGGGCCCGAGCCGTTCGCTGGTGTCCTGCAGGTAGATGGCGCAGTTGACCGCCAGGGTGCGATCGCACACGAAACTGGTGTCGCGATGCCAGTCGACACGGCCAACGCCCGGGCCGACGATCCTCAGGTCGAGGGCGAGAAGCTGGAGGTCGTCCCCGACGAGGTCGCGGACGATCGAGATCAGGGTCTCGTCGGTCAGCAGGTCGCGAAACGGCTTGCGCCGGAAGCATGCGCGTTCGTTCCAGGCCTGGCGCTTCGGACCGGCGCCGAGGAGGGATTCGGACTCGCGCCTTAGGTCGTTGATCAGAGCGGCCGGCAGAAGCCCGGGGAGGAAGAGATAGCCGTCCTTGCGGAACTTGGCGTGTTGTGCGGAGGTAAGCATGGCGTTACTCCTGATGAGAGGATGCGGAATGACCGCGATTGTTCGAAAGAGCGTGGGCCTCGGCGGCGCTCCGGAAAACCGATGCACTGCCGGGGCCTTGGGTGGTATCAGCCATGACCGAACGGGCACTTGCCCGGGCCAGGCTTGGAATCGCGGTACGTGATCGTGAGGTCGATGGAGTTCTCGTTGTCGTCGGGCAGGAGGTACTGCTTACGCTCGCCGCCAGGGCCACCCATGCCGTAGTTCGTCGTCCACGGCGCGGTCTCGAGACCGTCGTAGCCGGCGGACCGGCGGCGGATGTTTCCACGGACACGGTCGCCCGCCTCCCCTGCCGGCGCGATGCGATCGAACACCTCGCGCGGGGAAATGATCAGGACGAGACCCTCACCCAGATTCCGGGAACGGCGAACTACGTTCGCGGGCGTGCTGATATTGATAAACAGCGCCTCGCCGAACAGGGCGAAGGACCATTTGGGATCGTTCTGGTCCTTCGGAATGTGGAGCGGCCAATCCACCGGATCGAGCGCATGGAGTTCGCTCAGAAGATCGAAGGACTGACGCGCGTACTGGCCGAGTGTCTGGCGACGCGCCGGCGGCATGACGAAGGCGACGAGGACGGTCATGTCCGCCTTTTGAGCCGGAAGGCTCCTCAGGCCATGGAGATAGTCGCCGATCTGCGCCAGGAGAGCCTCGATGTCGGCCGCCGTATTCGTGCCTTTCAGGAAGGAATAGACGATCGTGCCTTGGCGGTCCGCCGCTGGCGCGAAGAAGCAGGGGAAATTCCTGTCCCGGATACGGTCGTGGAATTTTCCGACCGCCAGCTTTGCCCAGGGGGGCAGCCACTGGAAATGTGGCCCTTCAATATCCTCATTGAACCAGACACTTCGGTCGCCGTCCGGGGAGAGGCTTCCGTAGGAGTCCGTATCCGCATGGGCGCCTTTTTTGACGGGACGCGCCGCACCAACCCGTGAAACTTGCTCTGCCATCGCAGACTCCTGCTCATATCGACTAAGAGTTGAACAATGAAGCCGCGAATCCGAACCCGTTGCACGTCTTAGCCAGTTGCACACCGGAGCGCGCTCCTGGCGCCCCGCAACCGCCGAGTTCGCATGTGGAATTCGGCGGATGGCGATAACTGAAACCTCTGGCCGGAGGTCAGTCAAGCCGACAATCTTTTAGGTTTGCTGGGAAAGGTCGCTGGAGCAAATCCCTTTCCAGTCAAGGGTGTCGCGCCTGCAAAAAGTACGTGGTCTGAGTATTTCCTACTTGCAAATTAACCGTAATTCCCTCACGTATCAGGAGAATTCACGTTCTTGCACTAAGGCTTTCGGGGGCTTGAGAAACTTGAACCAGACACTGCTGCCGACGCGTATCCTCGCCTATATAAAATCGGATTTGGACGATATCTGGCGTAGAGCCAACATAACGGCCGGGGCGCTTCGGGTGGCGCTCGATATAGACCTAAAACCCTACGTTGTCACGCGAAGTTTGAATGAACCCGGCAAGCCCTGCGAGCCGCTATGGAGCGCTCTTCAGACTAAAAAGGGCCAGGAGGCGGTTGCAAAGCTGTTCAAGGCACCCGGCCTTTTCAATGTCGAGAGCCTGCCGGAACTCACCGAACTTCTCCGCCGGGTCTGGCCGACGGAAGACCGGCCCGCGAAGCAGGTGACGACTCCCAAGGTGGTGGCCATCGAGCGCGATGGCGTTCAGGAAGGGTGGCTCGCCACCAATTCCGCGACGGAGGATCTGCTCATTCAGAGGCTGGCCGCCGAAATCGATGCTTGCCGGCTTCCCTTGATCTACTGGCCCGCCCCCCGTTTTTGCGGCGCCAACTTCATTTCGAGAGAGATCCTTCCCGATCTCGATCCATCGAAGTTCCAGCGCGTCATCGCCATTTCACCGTCGAATCTCAATAAGCCGTATGAAGCCGAGTTGTCGGAGGTCAGGAGGGCCTTCGGCGTCGAAGGCCGCGACGATGAGTCGTTACGCGCCCTGATCGGCAAGCTCGAGGAATCGAAAACCCTTCTCGTGGTGAACGACTACGAGCATTTTCAGGACGAGGTCGTCGAGGCGAACCTTTCCCTGAGGCGTCTTATCACCCTTATCCAGCGCAACAATCTGTCGGCAAGGACCGATCATCCGCTGATCCTGTTCATCGGTTCGACCGATGTCAGGGGGCAAACAGTCCTTTTCGACGTGGCGCATTGCCATAAGCTGACGAACCTCAATCACCTGCTGTCGGTGCCAAGACCGGAGCGCTTCGATTTCTTCATGGAGCAATTCGACCTCTTTCAGGCGAAGCGCTGGCACGGCCACTTGTACGACCACAACGGGTTCAGGACCAAGCGTGCGCGTCTGCAGCTGAATCTGAAGAACAACCGTGAGAAGCGACCAATAGATATCCGCCTGCGCGCCTTGTTCGCTTCGAACCGCGACAACTATGCCTACTTCGATCCGACCGGCGGCTTTATGAAGCTGGTCGGAACGCTGGATGGCGGCATTCCGCGGCAGGTACAGCGCTACGTCGACGAGGTGGCCCTTTATCTGAAGTCGAAAACGCTCGGCATGAACCAGGCCGACATTCGAGTCCTCAGGTGGATCAGCACAGCCATGTACTGGCTGACTGTTCCCGCCATCAAGGAATTCTGCCGGGTCACGACCTATTTCGACTTTCCGCGAGCCAAGCGGATTCTCAAGGAGGATCTAGGCGATGTCGTCCAGGTGCACCCCAATCCGGAGTCGGGCAAGGAACCGATAATGTACACGGCACCGTTGGGCTTCCGCGCCATTATTCAGGACCACTGGAAGGAGGAGGCGCGAACCTATCCCAAGAGATGCGACCGGGGCATGACCCATTACATCGTTGCCCGCAGGCTCCATAACCTGCGGCATCAGAAGGTCATGCTCAACCACGAATTCCCATACGAAGCTCACTGGGGGCGATCGCGCATGTACTTCCTGTCGGAGTGCATCCGGCATCTCGTGCGCTCGGTCGAGGATGCCAAAGGGTTTGAAGGCGAAGCCCCCAAGGTCCTCGGGGACTTTCCGACCGACATCTACACGCGCCGGAATGGGGAGCCTGTTCAGCCAAACCCCCATGAGGTGCTGAGCATCTGCTACGAAAAACTGTTCCAGGCCGAGTTGAACGGCAATACGGCGGGCAGTTCAGGGTCTCGCGCGCTTTCCAACCGGCACGGCGCCTATCACCTGACGGCGGAACTGCTCCAGCTCATGGGCAGCCACGACGGCCTGATGACGCCGCACTGGGCGTTTCCGGAGTCGAAGCACGCTCCCTATTACGACGACGTAGGCTTTGCGAAGTTGGACCTTGGAGAGTTGGACGCCGCAAAGTCCGCGTTCGTGAAAGCGCATTCGATCGTTCGCGCCAGGGGTCGTCTCGCGGAGGCGGACGCCATGCTGAACATCGCCCTCGCTCTGACCGTCAAGGGAAGCGCGCCCGCGCTTATCGAAGCCGGGCATGTCATAGAATTCGGCGAGTGCGCTTATCGATCAGGAGGTCGGTCCCGAAAGGCCTGACGAAAGGAATTGCAAGGTCATCGAGTTGCGCAAACGCGTCGTCAGCCGGACGGCGCAAATCTATTACCTGCAGGCGCGTCAGCTCGAGACCGTTGGTCTCTACGACTACGAGTTTACGAAATACGACCAGCGACCCCTAAGACGCGACATGGCCCACATACTCATCGCCGCCTTGACCAGCATTGTGGACGAGGAGCATGTGATGCAGCAGAACACCGAACGGGCGATGCAACTGTGCGTCAAGAACCTTTTCGAGAGCACGTCCGCCGGCGCGCAGCATGACGCGCTCGGTTTCCGGATCGCGCATGCACATCTACTGCGCAAAAAGGAGATGATCAAGGCCGCGGACGAATGCCTCGACGGCGTTCATCGCGACATCTACATGTATGGTTGCTCGGAGCGGACCTACCTGTCCTTCCTGCTGGAAGCCGGCCGCAACCTGTTGACGCGGAAGAACGGCCCCCGAGCCTATTGCATCTACTTCGTGCCATGCCTAGAGCGGGCGATGGCGAGGTCTCTGACGCGCGAGGCCCAGCAGGCCCGCGGATATGCGTTGCAGGCGCTGCGGCAGATCGGCCAGCTTTACGACGGTGCGCCGGAAAATCCGGATGCGGTGAGCATCTATATCGAGGCCAAGATTTCCGAGGGAACCTTCATTGAAACGGACATGCGACCGACTGTAGTCGATGGCGTGTCCCAGGATCCCTTGGCCTCGTATGATATCAACGATGACTTCGAGCGAGTTTTTTCCCTGATCAGATCGCCAGATGCGGTGGCGGCGGAGATAAAGCAACTCGACAATCTAAAGCTTGAATAAATCCGGCACCGGAAGCGAGAGGTTACTATGGAACCGACCAGTTTGGCCGGTTCGATTGGAGAGCTTCGGTGACAATCCGACGGGCCGCCGCGAGGTTTCGGCTGTCGGCGGCGTGCCTGTCCCGCAATTTGCCGATCGCCTTTTCGTATACCTTGTCGATTGAGCGGCGAAAGGACTCGCGTTCGCCGTCGTAGTCCAGCCGCGCGGCTTCGTAGCTGTGGTCGGCGTCACGATCGCCCCAGTAGGCGTCGACGACACCCGACCGGCCCTTCAGCAGACAGACCAGGAACACGCCTACGCCGAGCAGCAACAGCGCGACCGAGGCCGGGGAGGATGGTAGTGCGAAGCCCATTTCGGAGCCCACTGAGAAGAAGGAAGCACCATCCCCAGCGCGTTCGAGCGCATCGCGAAACTGGGCGATCCGGAAGTTCCAGTAAAGGCCGACCAGTCCGGCGATGCCAAGCGCAGTCCAGCCAATCAGCCGAAGAGTCCGATTGCAATGGCCGATCAGCCTAAGCCCAGCAAAGCCGCCTGCGAAACCAGTGGCCACATTGACCGCGCTGAACATGGCCGCCATGCACCAGCCCTCGATCAGGCCGCCGTCAAGTGCGGAGCTGAAAATCACAGCATTGACCGCACCTTCGATGGCGACGAGGGAACACGGGCATAATGGGCAGAGCGCCTCAACCGGTTGTCGGCCTTGAATTTTCGCAGATGTTTGAGCTTCTTGCGCTCGGTCAGCCGGGCCGTTTCGAGCTTTTCGGGCATAGCCAGCTTGACCTTCGAGACCTCGGCGCCGATCTGCGCCAGAATCAGCTCGACATTGATCGTCTCCGCTGTTGCGGACCGGATGCGTGCAATTGCCTTGGCGTTCTCAGCGACGGCAAGCTGCTTGAGCTGGCTGACCCGCGACCGAATCTCTTCGACGATCTGGTGTTGCGGTTTATCCAGAGAAGTCTCGCTGCTATGAGGTCGGTTTTCAACACCTTCCTCTCGCGCCTGGGCAGCGAGGTTGAGTTTTTTCGCCAAGGCTTCCGCTTCGGATTGGAAGCTGTCTGAAATCCGTGGCACGAGACCTGCGATCACAGGGATTTTTAACAACGAAGACAATAACTGCATGGTTGTGCTCCTTTCGGAGCTCCAACGTTCTTGGGGCGTCAAACTACACCTATGCCGAGGCCACCTGGACACAAACCCTGCCAGACTGGATCGGCGCACACGTGCGGATGCTCAACGTGTTCCAGGGATCGCCGAGACTAGTTGTGCAGGACAATCTCAAGTCAGGCGTCAACAAGGCCTCGTTCTACGACCCCGAGATCAACCGAACCTACGGGATGATGGCGACCCACTATAATATGGGTGTCCTTCCAGCCAGGCCCTATAAACCAAAGGATAAGTCGAAGGTCGAGGCTGGGGTTCGCTTTGCCCAGTCTTACATTTTAGGGCGCCTGCGCCATCAAACCTTCTTCTCTCTGGCCGAAGCCAATGAAGCCATTGCGGAGATAATGGCGCGAATGAATGGGCGCATCATGCGCAAGATCGGGCAAAGCCGCTTAGCAGTCTGCTGAAAAAGGCTTTGCCTTTGGCCTTTCCGCATTTTTGCGTAAGTCTCTTGGTCTTTTATGGGTCTTCATTCGTTGTTGTTTTTGTTGCTTTCCTAAATTTAGACGGACCTCTCCTATGCGGTTAGCAACTTGGGTATCCGGATGAGGTTGTAGGCTATGAGATTGAGCAGAAAATCTCCAGCTACAGCTTCAAGGCCGCGATGCTTTGTCTTACGCATCGTGCCGTGCTGCTTGCCCCAACCGAAGATGCACTCGATCATCTTTCGCCGGGTCTGTGACATTGCGTAGCCATCGCTGGCGGCCGTTTCATCGTCGATGATGGTCGTTCTGGTCTTGCCGGTTTTAGTCGTGGCGTTATTACGGGCGACATGCGGCTCCACGCCAAGATTGCGTAAGGCTTCGCCATGTGCAGCGACATCATAAGCCTTGTCTTCGCCTACGGTCGCCGGCTTGCCGGTGTGCTTGACCCTAACCGCCAGCATGGCTTCGGATGCCTCGCGCTCGGCCGTGCCGGTGGCTTGGGTGACAACGCTACCAACCGCCAGTCCGTTGCGGTTCTCCATCAGCGCGTGGCCCATGTAGCACAGCTTCGCTTCACGGCCCTGAGCCTTGCGGTACAAGCGGCTGTCGCCATCGGTCGTCGAGACGTGGGTGTCATTGCCGCGTTTCTGATTATGGAAGTCAGACCCGTCCGTATCGTCCGGCCCGTCCTTCGGCTTGAAGCTCTTGAACGAAGCCCAGGCTTCAATCAGCGTGCCATCGACTGAGAAATGCTCGTCCGAGAGTAAGGGCGTAACCTTTGGGTGGCACAGCAAGGCCGTCATGAACTTCGTAAAAACATCACCCTTCTGCAGGCGCTCACGGTTCTTGGTGAATGTCGTCGCCACCCACACAGCCGCGTCGGGTGACAAGCCCACGAACCATCGAAACAGAAGGTTGTAATCCAACTGCTCCATCAACTGGCGTTCCGAGCGGACGCCGTAGAACACCTGCAGAAGCAAGGCGCTCAGTAACTGTTCCGGTGGAATGGAAGGGCGCCCTTCCTCCGAATACATCGCCGAAAAGTCCGCGTTCAGGTCGACCAGAACCGAGCGAACCAACTCACGAACCTTGCGAAGAGGATGCGTATCCGGAACGCGTTCTTCCAACGATATGTACGAAAATAATCCGCCCTGATCCCGAAACTCGCCACGCATTGGTTGCTCCTTCTCGCTCAAGAAGGGAATCACGGCAAAATCAAAATGACCAGAGGTTTTTCAGCAGACTGTTAGAGCTGTTCGAGGCCTTAGAAAGGCCCGCTTTGGCCCAGCTGCCCGCGACGGACTACGAGTTTGCTGAGTGGAAGCTGGCGCGGGTTTCTCTGGATTATCACATCGAGCTGGCGGGCTTCTTTTACTCAGTTCCCCATAAACTGATCCGGGAACAGGTCGATACCCGCCTAACAGCTCGGATGGTTGAGATCTTCCACCGGGGCAAACAGGTTGCTGTCCATGAGCGGCGGTACAATGGCCGGTCACATGGTACAAATCCGGACCATATGCCCAGCTCCCATCGCAGTTATGCGGAATGGTCACCCGAACGGTTCAGCCACTGGGCTTTGTCCATCGGTCGCGAGACCGAAGGGCTCATCGTCGCCATTCTGGCCCGCCACCGTCATCCCGAGCACGGCTACCGAACCTGCCTTGGGGTCATGAACATGTTCAAAAAACTTGAACCGGCGCGGGCAGAACGGGTGGCTTCCAGGGCCGTTGCCATAGGGGCCTTCAATTACAAAAGCATCGCCTCGATCATCGAACACAGGCTGGATGCCACCGGCACGGATGACGGACCAGAATCCATACTGACCCATCCCAATCTGCGGGGGCCGCAGTACTTCCTTCAGTAAAAACAAAGGACATAGATTATGCTGACACATCCAATCCACGACACACTCCAGGCGCTTGGCCTGACCGGCATGGCAAAAGGCTTCAAGGAGCTTGCCAATCAGCCGGAAGCTAACGGCCTCGACCATGCCGAATGGCTGGCAATATTGCTCGAGCAAGAGACCACATTGCGCCAGCAGAAGCGCTATGAAAGCCGAGCCAAAACCGCCAGGTTACGCCAGTCGGCCACCATCGAAGATGTCGACTACTGGGCTGCCAAGGGGCTGGACAAGTCCATGTTCCTGAAGCTCACCAGCGCAGACTGGATCAGACGAAAGCACAACCTGCTGATAACAGGGCCATGCGGGGTCGGTAAAAGCTGGCTTGCCTGTGCTCTCGGTCAGAAGGCCTGTCGGGAAGACATGTCTGTTGCCTATCACCGGGCATCTCGACTGTTTACGGCGCTCGCCCTGGCAAGGGCAGATGGACGCTACGCGAAGCTTCTGAAGCAAATCGCCCGCGTTGACCTGCTTAGCCACCCTCCTTCGTCATTTCCCGACGCGCGAAGCGCTGTTCGAGGCGCTAGTGTGTACGAACCTTGACGCACTCACGCAAAAGGCGGGTGAACTCGAAACGTCGAACTCACCTGACGAAGCCCTCGTAGCGTGGTTTCGCGAATGGCTGGCATTCACTCAGAGCTATAAGGGCGTCGTCGATATGATGGCGGCCGCCAGTGCGAACCCAGCCTCCGCTCTTTATGTTTCTTGTGCAGCGGTGCACGCGGCGAGTACAAAACTGCTGCTTAGGGCTCAGACCAGAGGTTTGGCGCGCACAGATATGAACGGGGACGACCTGTTTGCCCTGATGACGTCTCTCGGATGGGCGGCTGACCAACCCTCATTCGCGCCGCGAGCTGATCAACTCTTTCGCATCATGACAGGCGCCATCCTGACGAGTTCGGCGAGCGACAACCTTAAAAACGCAGCCTTCTGATCCAATCACCATCGTCAACGCCCGTCCGTTGAAACCGGTCATTCCCGAATTGCCAAAACACTGCTTGATATCATCTCTGGCACTTATCCATCGAACTTGACCAGGTCCTTAAAGATCAGTTGCCCCCACTTATTTCCGTGCGCCTGGACAAGCAGTCCGCCTTCGGACACCCCGCCTAGTTTGATCGGTGCGAAGCCGAGCTTTTCCGCGAGTGCACCGATCTCGTTTGCTGCACCATCATCGTCACTCGTCAGGAACACGACGCGCCTTCCACCATGAACGGCCGGATCTTGCTCAAGAAGGCTGGCGACAAGATGATTGAAGCCCTTGACCAGTTTAGCGCCAGGAAATGCATTTGCGACAACCTTGGCCGAAGGCTGTCCTCCCAGTTTCTCCAGGGGCACGCCATAGGCATTGGTTACATCGACGATGGTCTTGCCCTGCCAGGTGGGCAGCGCCTTTGCGACATCCGGGTGCGACTCGAAACGTACAGCCAGAAAGATGATGTCCGCCTTGACGGCTTCCGCCAAAGTTTTGGGAACAATGGTGGGTCCGATGGCGGCCGCTGCGGCCGCGAAGCTTTCCGGGGCGTGCGAGGTGGCGACGGATACGTCGATGCCCTTGCGGGCAAACGCCTTGGCCAGAGCCTGACCGACATGGCCAAAGCCGATGATTGCGTAGCTCATACATAGTCTCCTTTAGTTGGGAATGGGTCAGAGTTGCGCCAGGCCGCCGTCGACGGCGACCTCACTGGCGGTCATGAAGCTTGAGTCCGACGACGCGAGAAAGGCGGCCACAGCCCCAATCTCCACCGGATCGGCCATGCGCAGGAGCGGAGTCATCGCGGCGAAGGCCTTCTGGCCCTCTGCGCCAAGCGCTGCCTTCGCAAGTTCGGTCGCCGTCGCTCCAGGTGACAGCACGTTGACCCGGATGCCAGTGCCCTTCAGATCCTCCGCCCAGGTTCGCGCGAGGTTGCGCACGGCGGCCTTGCTCGCACTATAGGCGGTAAATCCCGGCGCGCCCGTTGTGCCGGCGCTCGATCCGGTCAGGATGATCGATCCGCCCGGGCCCATCAGTGGCAAGGCTTTCTGAACCGTAAAGATCGTACCCTTCACATTGGTATCGAAGTGTTCATCAATGTGTTCGGCGGTGATCGCGCCGAGGCGGGCCTGACTTCCAGCGCCGGCATTGGCGAAGACAATGTCGAGGCTACCGCGCTCGGCCTTCGCGGCCGCGTAGAGCCGGTCGAGGTCCGCCTCATCCGAGACAGAGCCCTTCACCGAGCGGGCATTGGGGCCAAGAGCGGCTACAGCGGTGTCGAGCACGTCCTGCCGCCGACCGAAGATGAAGACGAAGGCGCCCTCCTCGATAAAACGCTTGGCAGCGGCAAGGCCGATGCCGGTCGCGCCGCCGGTAATCACGGCGGTCTTTCCATTTAGTCTGGTCATGTAGTTCATCCTTCATTGGTGTTGCAATGGAGGTGGGAAGTGGTTACTTTGCAACAAGTATGCACTTTTTGGTAAGTATCAAAAAAATGACAACTCCCTCCGAAATTTGCGACACTGGCTGCGGGCTCAACGCTACGCTTCGCGTCATCTCTGGCAGGTGGAAGCCACTAGTCCTCTTTTTCTTGCGTGACGGCCCGAAGCGCTATGGCGAGCTCAAACGCTTGGTTCAGGGCGTCAGCGACAAGGTATTGATCCAACAGTTGAAGGACCTTGAGGGGGATCGTGTGTTGGCGAGGACCGACTATAAAGAGGTGCCGCCACGCGTCGATTACACGCTGACTCCGCTGGGAATCAGCTTGGCCGCCGCAATTGTCCCGCTGTGTACGTGGGGAACCGAAAACGCAGCTCAGATGGCAAGCATTTTTGCCGAACGTGACGCGCTGCCCTAGCCGGCGTTGATGGACGGCTATGTCTGACGACCCTTCGCATACGTGGAGGCCTTCGTTTGCTTTGCGCCGGTGCGGGTATTTGGCCAGGGGCATACCGCGTCCTTCGACTGATCCAATGGCCAAAATTTCTGACATATTTTGCAAGGCCATGACGTGTTCGAGCTCGACGCGCATGACTTTGAAAGGAAGGGTGCCGCATAGGTAGGTTGTTCCGCTAAGCTCTATAGCCAACTAGGTTTGGCAGTTTGCCTCACGTTCAGTTCCAATGAGCTACGAATACATTCTTTCAAATCTATCTTTATTCTTAATAATCAATTGCTTATTGTTAATTTCATAATAGTAGTTATGGAACATTATGTGCTATTCAGCTCAATCGATCCGCAATTCTTGTAATCAAATCCATTTTTTCGTGCAGGATAGCAATGACAAGTGCCGGCGCATTTTCACGCATAAGGCAGAAAATATAGTGATGTTCACAACGTGTTACGCGTAACGCCGGATGAACCTCAGCCAAGATTTTGTAGGCGTCTGGCCCTCGAATAGTAGACTATGCCCGCCGTAGCGCGGTGAGCTTCTCTGCCCGGTACAATCGGAAAAGGCGTTTGTGGAACCGTTTCTATTTAAGGGGGGCTCGGCGAACCCGCGCAGAATGTGACGATAAGCCAGTTATTGAAAAGCTTCAGAAAATAGGATCTTTGTAAAACTAAACCATTAACATTATTACGAATTTAGTATTTTCTCACCTATGAGCGACGTTCCTTCTCAATTCCAGCAGGGTAGAGCGTTGGCCACCTTAATCGTCCTGTTGTCCTTATCCTAGGGTTCTTCAACAATGTGCCGGCTGTAAATGAAGGCTCGCTCAGGTCCATCTGAAGCTGTCTCCCAGCAAGACGTAAAACTGTTCCACGGTCTCTCGCATCTCGGTAATGGACTTGATCAGATCTGGTGGCGTTGGGTCGAGGACCTCAGCAAGGCTTTCCATTCTGTCGATATCCTTAAAGAGAGGCTCAAGGAGCGCCATAATGGTGGCGATGTTCGTCAGTCGATTTTGTTGAAGCTGCTCGGGCGTAACGATCTGTGCCAGTCTGTGTACGGCGCTTTGATCGACGGGGAACAGGGTCAAGTCAGCGGGTCCCGAAAGACCCGCCACCTTCTTGCCAGCACGCCGAGACATTACGCGGCTCTGACCGTCGTCAGGAACTTGTCCATCTCCTGATGCAGTCGTTCCGCTTGGCCGGCTAGTTCCCCGGATGCATTTAGTACCTGCGAGGCCGCGTCCCCTGTTTGCTCGGCCGCATGCGCCACGCCGGTGATGTTCGATGTCACCTCGGCTGTGCCGATCGACGCCTGGGAGACCGCCTGGACGATCTCGCGCGTGGCCGCGCCTTGTTGGTCCACCGCTGACGCAATGATGCTGCTCGTGTTGTTGATGTCTGCGATGGTGTCGCTGATACCTTGAATTGCATTTACTGCGCGCGTTGTCGCTTCCTGAATAAGGGCGATTTTCTCAGATATATCCGTCGTGGCACGGCTGGTTTGGCCGGCCAGTTGCTTGACTTCTGACGCCACAACCGCAAACCCTTTGCCGGCTTCCCCGGCGCGGGCGGATTTATCGTCGCGTTGAGCGCCAAAAGATTGGTCTGGCTGGCGATAGTGTTGATCATATCAACCACGCTACCGATGCTTGATGACACCGAACTTAGTTCGCTCACAACCATGGCCGCGCGACTGGCTTCCTGGACCGCTTCATTCGAAATCTGTGACGAGCGCTCAACCTGTCTTCCGATTTCTGCGACCGAGGCTCCCAGTTCTTCCGCAGCGCCCGCGACCGAGGTGACGTTGGTGCCGGCCTCTTCCGCAGCGGCCGAGACGGCGACCGACTGGGCGGAGGTTTCCTGAGCTGTGGCGCTGAGTTGTGCCGCCGAAGCCTGCATTTCCGTGGCAGCAGACGAGACAAGGCCCACAATACTGCCAACCGACTTTTCGAAATCATCTGCCAGTTTCATCATCATTTTCTTGCGATTAACCTCGGCCAGGTGTTTTTGGTTGGCGGCGTCGGCCTCGAGGTCGCGGGCTTTCACGGCATTTTCGCGGAAGATCGCCAGGCCCTTGGCGATATCACCACACTCATCCCCGCGATCTGCGCCGGTCACGATCGTATCAAGGCGGCCATCGGCAAGCTTACGAAGCTCGTCCACCGACCGGTTCAAAGGGATGGAGATACCGAAATTTGCCATCAACATGCCGATGACAATGCCAAACATCACGCCGCCGACCGCGACGCCAATCATGACCATGATCGCCGCATTGCCTTGTGTCTTCGCGTCATCGGCGGTCTTTGTGCCACGTGCATCGACATGATCGACGTAAGCCTTGACGGCGGCTTGGAGTTTATCGGCCTGTTCCCGGTTGGTTTTCACATGATCGACGATCGTGCGCTGGCCTTCGGACAAAGATATCTGGCCGCCGAGTTGTGCTGCGAGGTCATAGGTTTTGTTTAAGCCGCTTACATACTGATCATATTGAGCAGCGATCGCTTCGAGTTGTTTTTTTTCATCCGCATCGGCGGTTTCGGCGGATTTCGCCAAACGCTCCTTGAATTGAGCGATGTTCTTATCGGCAACCGCCCGGGCCGCTTTGATCGTTTCAGGCGAAGGGTCTGCAGCGACGCGATACTCAGACCGGTTCATAATGATCGTGTTTTGATTCATGCGCGCGCCCAGCGTTGCCGCGCTATTGACCGTATCTACGGTTTCAAGATTCTGGTTCAGAAAGCTAATCTTGCTGACGCCGAAGGCAGCAATCCCTGCAGTAACAAGGCTCATCATAGCGATAAGCACCAGAAGTTTTGTTCTTATACGGAGGTCTTGAAATTTCATTGTGTACTCCCCAGTCGTGCATACAGTTGCATTTCAATACTGAGGCTGCGCTTCTCGGATAAAAACTTCGTTAATTTTCATACCGTCGTTATGCGAATTACACTGGATATGCATTTTCCACAATCAGGACACTTTCAAGGATGGGCGTAGCCCACCTGCCGATAACTCCAATATGCGCTTCTAAGTATAGGGCTTGCCCAAATATCATACGCGATAAGGACTATTATTGCGCGTTATGCGGCATATGGATACCATAGGATATGCTTTGTATATCCCATTGACATATCCCGCTTTGGGGCTATGCTGCTTTCTTGGAGGTGCTTTATGACGCGGACAACCTTGTTTCATTCGAATCGCTCGCAGGCAGTTCGTTTGCCTAAGGATGTGGCTTTTCCGGAAGGGGTCAAAGATGTGACTATTCTGAGGGAAGGGGCGCGTCGCATTATCGTACCGTCGAATAGTATCTGGGACGATTTTTTTTCGGCGCCAGGCATTGATCTTGGAGAGCGCAGCCAACCAACCGAACAAGTCCGTGAGGGCTTTTAGTGCTTCGATATATGCTTGATACCAATTTATGCATCAGAGTGCTCAGAGACAGGCCACAGTCTATCCGCGAACGGTTTAACGCGGAGGCGGATGGGCTTTGTATCTCGACGATTATATTGGCGGAATTGTTACACGGCGCAGAAAAATCTGATCGTCCAGCTTTCAACCGGACAAAAGTCGAACAGTTTGCTGCACGGCTAGAGGTTGTCCCGTTTGGGTCTGAAGCTGCCGCCCATGCAGCAGACATTCGAGCATTCTTGGAACGTAAAGGTACGCCGATCGGCGGTTATGACGTACTCATTGCGGGCCATGCACGTAGCAGAGGCCTCATTGTTGTTACGGGAAACCTAGGAGAGTTTTCTCGTGTTGAAGGACTTCGCAGCGAAGATTGGCTATCGTCCGATCCGGTATCAAACTGACCCCACAAGAGCGGTTCGGTACACAATTTCCCATTCTGGCCGGTTTCGTAGACTGTTGCAAAAATAGCCTATCAAACCAAATGGTTAGTTCTATACTCATTGCAGGTCGGTGGAACCTTGCTTGCGGCAGCCATTAGCACCTATTATCACACGTGATAAGGCGACTTATCGCGTGTAATATGTGCTATAGGAGCCTTATGGACAGCACAAATCCGAAACCACCAAACGCGCGTGTCGCCATGGCTCTGGCGAAATCACAAGCTTACCAGGACGCGGCTGATGCGCCAGCCACACTGCGCGCTTATGCGTCGGATGTGGCGAATTTCGAGGCCTGGTGTCAACGCAACAGTCTGACGGCGCTTCCTGCGACGCCTGAGGTCGTTGGCGCATATCTGGCGGCCGCTGGTGAAGGCTACGCCATGCAGACCCTGCGACGCCGGGTGGCCGCCATTGCTCGTGCGTCCGGCGTCGCGGGCCATCCGCTGGATACAAAACATCCGGCGATCCGTGAGACGCTGCGCGGCATCGGCCGGATACACGGCAGCCGCGGACGAAAGGCTGCAGCGCTAACCACGTCAGAACTCAAGGCGCTGAGCCGCGTATGCGAGGACAGTCTTACAGGTGATCGTGATCGAGCGCTGCTGCTGGTGGCGTTCGCCGGCGCGCTACGACGATCTGAGCTGGTTGGGCTGGACGCCGAGAAATTGACGTGGTTCGAGGACGGCGTGAAATTGCTGCTGGAGAAATCCAAGACCGACAAGGACGGCAAAGGCGCCGAGGTCGTCATCGTCTATGGGCGACATGAGGCCACCTGCCCTGTCAGGGCGCTTCGCCTATGGCTAGACGCGGCAAAAATTAGCTTCGGGCCCGTGTTCCGAAAGGTTAACAAGGCCGGTCGTGTCGAGGCGCGCCGTCTCAGCGAAGATGCGGTGCGGCAGATATTGTTACGTCGCGCCGCCCTGGCCGGGATTAAGGGAACGCTTGGTGAACCGGTCAGCCCTCACGGACTGCGCGCCGGATTTGTCACAACGGCTTACCGCAATGGTGTTTCTGACGAAGAAATCATGGGACACACCCGCCATCGTAGCCTGACCACCATGCGCAGCTACGTCAGACGCGCGAAGCTGAAATCAACAGAGCCGGCCGGAAAGCTAGGCCTATAAAGCCTTGTGAATGATCTTCTTCGGGCTTCATTCGCATGGAGAGGATTTTATGTGCCAATCGTCATGGCACGAATGACGAAGGCTCTAACATCTGAACAAAACCACTAGAGTCAGGTCGTCGGTCAATCGTTCCCTTGGAACATCAAGACGCTCAATAACGGCGTTGGCAAGCTGCCGCGCTGAACTGTCTTCGGCTTGTGCATTCAAAAATGTGCGCAAGCTCTGTGTCGTAAAAACAGAATCCGGCGGTAAGGGGGTTTCGACCAGGGCATCACTGTACAGAACCAACGTAGCGCCCGAAAAAAACGGGCGTTGATGCACGACATAATCGCTTTCTGATCTAAATCCCAATGGAAAGCCTTCACCGGGCAAAAATGCAAAACCCGATGCCCCACCGGCACGGTAAAGCTGCGGCATAAAGGTTGATGCCGACCAACTGAGGGTATTTTTATCGACATCTATAACGCTATACCAAATGGCAACAAAGCGACCGCGCGGCAAAAACCCGTGCAAACGTAAATTGAGCAGGTGAAGGACTTCGGCCGGATCTGCAATATCGACAGCGCCCGAATGCAGCAGATCATATACGTAACGGGTATGTGGCGCGACTTCAGGGCCGTGGCCGCAGACATCAACACAAAAAATGGCAAGCCGGCCTTCATCGATGGGCAATAAGCCCCATAGATCTCCGCCGATGGGGGGATCGGACAGGAAGACACTTTCGATACTCAGACCATAATGCCGGCGACAGTGACCGAGGAGGGCGTCATCAGGAAGTAGGTCTGTTATTTCCGCTTGGGAACGCGCGCGAGCCATATTGAGTGCCGTGCTACTGCATTAAAAGCTTATCTAGGCGGGATAGCTGCAAGAGCTGCAATACGGGGCCATTTGCATCGGCAACGCTCAATTTCCAACCGTTTTTTTTGGATTCTTCGATGGCGATCATCATCATGCCTAAGCCCGAAGAGTCGATCAGCTTTAATTCTGATAAATTGAACACGCACTGAAGGCATGTCGAGGCCTGTACATCCTCCAGCAGTTTGCGGAAAAGCCCATGATCAGCAAATGTCAAGCTATCGGACAGGGTGGCTGTGAGCACGCCATTTAACTCATTAATTTGTGAACGCATGACAAATCCTTGCGTTAGCCTCCCATCAAGGGGGCGCGGCCTACAGCCAACTATTAACGGCCAGAATAACAGCGATACATTAATGACAAGTAGTCGAACAGGGAGTGGCTATCACTCTCAGAACAAATCGACATCACCTGCATCAACCGGGGGACGACACGTTGTCGTTGAAAATGATGCTTGAGATTCCTGTGAATGGCGTCCCAATGAGTTCAACAGGCTCTCGTGGACAGAGCCCAGTGTGCATTGGTCCAGCACATCGTCACTCAATGTCTGGCCAAAAGCTGTTCCATGCGTGATATCGAGAGTCTCATGGGTCTCCATATCAACCCGCCGCAAGGCGTCAACCAGCGTATTGATCGCCTTGACAGCCGTATCCAATCTTTGGGTCGCCCGGTCCTGGAACTGCATCATGACAACGGCCGAGGAAATGTCATTCGTAATCGCAACCGCAGCCTCTGTACTGGTTTCCAGCATAGTTTTCATACTGACGCTTTGATCAACCAGCGCCCGCATCATACTATTTATAGTTTGGTTGACGGTCAGGTTTTGCCCGGACGTGTCGACTTCGGCAATTTCGCACAACAGCTCATAACCTTTATTGAGCCCTTTTGAGACTAAGGCTATACGTGCTTTCAAATCATCCGAGAGAGCACTGACATTGCGCGCCAATTCGCGCACCTCGTCTGCCACAACGCTGAAGCCTAGACCAACGTCACCGGCATGGACGGCTTCGATTTTGGCATTAATGGCCAGTATATTGGTTTGCGTGTTGATCCGGTCTATCGCCTTAATACTGTTTTCAACATGTACGATCTCTGCCATGACATCGTCGAGCGTGTACACCATGTTGACACTGCGCGACGATATGAACACAATTTTTTCGACGAATTCGGACAGGGCCTGCCCCATACTATCCACAACCTGTTCGATGGGAACCGACACGCTCCCCATCTGAATGTTTTCCACACCTTGCGCCAGCTCACGGATAAGGCTCGTTTGATCCCGCGACGTCTGCGCCAGATTGGTGAAACGTGTTGAAAGTTCAGAAAAATTTTCATCTATATCTGTGCGAACATCAGAAATTTCGTGGATGACCACATCCAGTATCTTCGCCTGGACGTCATTTAGCCCAAGCACGTTGCACAAATATTCGTGCGCCTTCCCTAAGGAAGAACCTTCCGGCTGTGACGCTGCTTCGAACACCGGCTTTGCCACTGGAGTTTCGCATACGGAAACGTCGGCAGACTGCGGCAAGCGCAAGGCCTTAGACCGTTGGAAAAAGGGAAAAATACTCATGTTACGGGCTCATTGAAGACGTTCGAGGCGTCTACGCCTTGGACCCTGCACAGCCCCACTATGGCCCCAGCCATCTTCTGAATGGGCAACTGCTGACAAACCGCGCCCAACTGAATGGCGGCACGCGGCATGCCGTAAACGATGCTGCTCGCCTGATCCTGCCCAAATGTAACTGCCCCCGATTGCCTCATGCGCAATAGCCCGCGCGCGCCGTCGTCCCCCATGCCAGTAAGCAACACACCAATGGCCTTAGCGCCGACGACCTTGGCAATTGAATCAAACAGGACATCGACCGATGGCCTGAATCCATTCACCTTCTCACTATCATTGATCTGCAAGGTCATGTCCCCCTTTAAACTCATCATGCGGCCGCCCGGTGCAATATAGGCATGCCCGGATTGAATAATCTGGCGATCCCTGCCTTCCCGAATCGTAATATCGCAAAGATTATCGAGCCTGGACGCAAAGCGCTGTGTGAAAGCTTCCGGCATATGTTGGACAATAAGAATGGGGGGAGCGTTCGCCGGCATGGCTTCAAGAATACTGGCAATAGCCGGAACACCTCCCGTCGAAGCCCCTATCGCGATCACACGGTCTGACCCCAGACCATGTTCCAGGCGGGGGTGCCTGACTGTATGCCCTGAACGTCCAGTTGATTGAACGTGGCTACAGGCGGCCGCCAAAATCTTTTCTATGATCTCGTGCCGCAGGTTCTCCATGCCCTCATTGATGAAGCCTGTAGGTTTGCCAACGACATCAACAGCGCCCAATTCAAGCGCGCGTAGGCTTGCATCCGTACCTTCGGCCGTCAGAGACGAAATCATGATCACGGGCGTTGGCCGAAGCGTCATAATCTTCGCCAGAAAGTCGAGACCGTTCATTCGGGGCATTTCGACGTCCAGAGTAACGACATCCGGGTTGAGCGTCTTGATTTTCTCCCTGGCGATAAGCGGATCTGCGGCCGTATCCACGACCTCGATACGTGGATCTGAACTCAGTATCGCGCTCAGCATCTGCCGCATCAGGGCAGAATCATCGACAATCAGGACTCTGACAGGCCTTCTCATAAGTCCCTCCTAACCAAACAATTCAATATCGCCTTCGATTGGCTTTGCAACCAGGCGCGTGCTGTACGAAGACTCTGTGCGTGTAACTGATTTGTCCTGGCTATCGTTCAACAAAAGGCGCTTAACCCTGCCCGTTTGCGGGGAATAATGAATACGGCGCCCATGGTTCCCACCCAGGTCAGTCGCCAAGACACGCAACCCTTCAGCCTTTAGGTAGGCTTGGGCGAAGCGGGCGTTCTGAGTGCCTACCTCATTGTGACCGGCGTACATATTGGCTCCACCAAAAAGCTTAATTTCAAGGTCGTGGCGCAAGCACCCTGATTTCAAAACTTCATTGATCAGGTTTTCCATGGCGTGATTTCCATAACGCATTTGCGACGAGACCCCGCCCCATTGTCCGCTTTCACTTTCGGGCAACATGAAATGGTTCATGCCGCCAAAGCCATTTTTCGGATTGCGGATACACGCCGCGACACAGCTACCCAGAATCGTAATGATCACCGTCCCGGGCGTGTCCGTCACAAAGTATTCGCCTGGCTGAACACGGACATTATGTTCACCCAGTCGCACGTCCTTAATGCGTGTGCGCGCCAAGTGTTGTTCATGCCCGGTGACAGTGCTGTTTTCAATCGCGCGGGCCACGGCGTCAGTCTCCGATCTTGCGATAGATCGTGCGCCCGCACAGCTTGAACAAGGCTTGTTGGTCAAGCAGTGTTTCGGAATGGCCAACAATCAGCCAGCCGTCCGGACGCAAGAGTTTAGCAAAGCGACGAACGAGTTGCGTCTTTGTCGGATTGTCGAAATAAATCATGACATTACGGCAAAATATAACGTCAAAAGGACCTTTTACCGGCCACGGATGCAGCAAGTTCAGAGGTTTGAAGGTAATCAGTTGGCGAAGACGATCATTCGCCTTGAAGCCCTCATTCGTTGGCGTGAAATATTTATCTCGCCGGCTGTCCGGCACATCCTGCATAACGTCTGCCGGGTAAAGCCCATCGCTCCCGCGCATGACCATGTTGGTATCCAGGTCTGTCGCCAGTATCTTGGCGTCCCACCGCTCAAGGTCGGGGACGTTGTCACACAGGGTCATAGCGATGGAATAGGGCTCTTCTCCAGACGAGCAACCGGCCGACCATATTCGCATCCGGCGACTGGTGCTGGCCTCACGCTGGGTGCGAACCACGGTATCGGCCAGATAGTCAAAATGGTGCTGTTCACGGAAAAAGCGCGTCAGGTTGGTGGTCATGACATTACTGAACGCCAGGAACTCATCACCGCCTGCGTCGCTTTCGAGAAGATAGCAATAGTCTTCGAAACGTGTCATCCCCAGTTCGCGCAACCGACGTGACAGGCGCGCATAAACCATCGATTCCTTGCTCGGTCCCAGCACGATGCCGGAATGACGATACAAGAGATCAGCGATATAGCGGAAATCATCCGAGGTGAAGGCAAACTCCCCCCCTCCGCGATCCACCTGAACGGCTTGTTCTGCGCTTTTCATCTCTAACCTTCAAAAGGGGCTTAAGGGACCGCTTCACTCCGTAGCGTGTTGCGGCCTTAACATCACAGCCTAAAACTCAGCCCAATCGGCATCGTTTTCAATCGTCGACCGCAGGTTCTCCTGCAAGCGCGCCGCGCCGCCACCGGCGACCTTGCGCGCGGCCTGACGCTTGGGTTGAGGCTTGCTCACCGGTTGCGCGGCCGATCTGATCGGCGTCACGGTACGAGATCCGGCTTGTACATCAGCGGTTTGGCCTGGCAGGTTGAAGGCCGCCATGCGCTGGTGCATGGTTTCGGCCTGATCCTGCAGCATGCGCGATGAGGCCGCGTTTTGCTCAACCAGGGCCGAGTTCTGCTGCGTCATCTCATCCATTTCCGCGACGGCCGTATTGATCTCTTCCACGCCCACCGACTGCTCTTTCGAGGCAGCGGCGATTTCCGAAACAATTTCAGCCACTTTTTTGATCGAGCCCACGATTTCGTTGAGAGCGCCGCCGGCATCATTGACCAATTTGACGCCATCCTTGACTTCCGCGCCAGAGGCGGCAATCAGGGTTTTGATATCCTTCGCGGCGCCACTGGAACGTTGCGCCAATGAGCGAACCTCGGCGGCAACAACCGCAAAGCCCTTGCCGGCGTCACCGGCCCTGGCCGCCTCAACCGCGGCATTCAGCGCCAGCAGATTGGTCTGGAAGGCGATTTCGTCGATCACACCGATAATGTCAGAAATCTTTTGGGAAGAGGCCTCAATGCGCGACATAGCATCAACGGCCTGAGAAACGACCTGGCCTCCGCTGCTAGCGACGGTGGAGGCAGTCGCTGCCAACTTATTGGCCTCCTGAGCATTGTCCGCATTCTGACGGATCGTTGAGGCAATCTCCTCCATCGATGAAGCCGTTTCCTGCAGCGCAGACGCTTGCTGTTCTGTCCGTTGCGACAGATCGTTCGTGCCTGACGATATTTCAGCCGTTGCCAGCTTTATGTTGGAGCTCGCTTCAATCACACCGCTGATAATGGACGTCGTCGTATCAAGCAGCTCGTTGATGCCTTCGCACATGGCGGCGATTTCGCCCGTCTTGCCCGACAGGTCCACGCGGTGCGTCAAATCACTGCCCTTGGCTTTCTCAATAACACTCTTCGACTGAGCGACGGCGTCTTCCAAGGCCCTTGCTGCTGACACCTGCGCACTTACGTCCGAAGCGTATTTCACGACCTTAAAAGGTTTACCATTCATATCCATGATCGGATTATAGCTGGCCTGCAGCCAGACCTCACGCCCACCCCGGGCAATACGCTTATATTGACCCGCATCATATTCGCCACGACCCAGACGTTCCCAGAACAGCCGGTAATCGGCGCTATTGCGATAGTCGGGATCGACAAACATCGAATGATGCTGCCCCTTGATCTCATCCAGGCTATAGCCGACTGTAGACAGGAAGTTCTCATTCGCCGTCAGAATCTTGCCTGTCAGATCGAATTCGATAACTGCCTGTGCCTTTGAGATGGCATCTAACTGACCGGCGAAGTCGGCTGCCTGCAACTTCGCGGCAGAGATATCCGTGGCATATTTCACCACTTTGAACGGCTTGCCGTTCATATCCATGATCGGATTATAGCTGGCCTGCAGCCAGACCTGACGCCCACCCCGGGCAATGCGCTTATATTGACCCGCATCATATTCCCCGCGGCTCAGACGTTCCCAGAACAGGCGGTAATCGGCGCTATTGCGATAGTCGGGATCGACAAACATCGAATGATGCTGCCCCTTGATCTCATCAAGGCTATAGCCGACTGCAGAGAGGAAGTTCTCATTCGCCGTCAGAATTTTGCCTGTCAGATCGAATTCGATAACTGCCTGTGCCTTTGAGATGGCATCTAACTGACCGGCGAAGTCGGCCGCCTGCAACTTCGCGGCGGAGATATCCGTGGCATATTTCACCACTTTGAACGGCTTGCCATTCATGTCCAGGATCGGATTATAGCTGGCCTGCAGCCAGACCTCACGCCCACCCCGGGCAATGCGCTTATACTGACCCGCATCATATTCGCCGCGGCTCAGACGTTCCCAGAACAAGCGGTAATCGGCGCTATTGCGATAGTCGGGATCGACAAACATCGAATGATGCTGCCCCTTGATCTCATCCAGGCTATAGCCGACTGCAGACAGGAAGTTCTCATTCGCCGTCAAAATCTTGCCCGTCAGATCGAATTCAATAACCGCCTGCACCTTTGAGATGGCAGCAATCTGTCCCTTCAAATCCGTCGTTACAACACCGACATGCTCTTCGGCATTGGCCTTCAGCCCTTCAACACAACGCACGATTTCGCCAATCTCGTCCTGTCTTTGAGAGTCTGGCATAACGACGTTAAAATCATTTTCCGTGAGGCGCTTCATAATGTTGGCCAGCTTGGTCAGTGTCCCCGAAACGTCAGCCGCAATGAGCGCCGCCAATCCTGCGGCCACCAGCGTCGCGGCCCCGGAAATGCCAAGTATCATCCACATGCGCCCCCACGTGCCAGGAGGGCTGGTGGTGATAAAGAGGCCTGCCAATATTGCAATCGGCACAAAAAACGAACCCACGATCAAGGCCAGTTTTCCACGCAGTCTGGTATTATTAAGCGAGAACATATGGGATTTCCTTCGTGTTTTAAGCCGCTGTTTTTTCAACCGGTTTCATATCCGGCAGGACAATGTTGTCGAAAAGTGTATCGAGTGACAGCAGCACAACCATGGTTTCGTTTACGGTTATAATGCCCTCAAGATAGGCTTGGTTACGCCCAGATTCCATTTCAGGCACAGGACCAACGGCATCAGGCTGCACACTGAGAATGTCAGAGACCTGATCAACCAGAAGACCTATGAGACGGTCCGCGACGGATACGATAATGACGACGTGTTTTTGCGTTGCTTCGGTTGCCCCCTGACCAAAGCGGCAGCCCAGGTCAAAGACCGGGACAATTGCGCCACGCAAATTAAGGACTCCGCGAACATAGTCCGGCTGGTTCGGCAACACCGTCGTTCGGGTCCATCCCTTGATCTCTCGGACCGCCAATATATCAACCGCGTAGTCTTCAGTGCCAATGCGGAAGCTGACAAATTGTTTCAAATGATGGTCGCCGGAACCGTTATTGATGGCACTCAGTGTGTCTTCATACTTCTGATGAACGTCACTCATGCAGCTTGCTCCTCAATTTCACCTAATTGTTCGATGTCGAGAATGAGGGCGACATTTCCGTCCCCCAGAATCGTGGCGCCCGATAAACCCGGCACTGGCGTGTAGTTTTCCTGCAGGGATTTGATGACGACCTGCTGCTGGCCTATCAGTTCGTCGACCACCAGGCCCAGCTTGCGGCCCGATGCATTCTCGACCAGAACGATCAGCCCTTTGGTGGGATCATCAACGGCATCCGCCGCGTCGAACAGGCGATTGAGCCCGATGACGCGAACAAAATCACCCCGAATATTGGCCACCCGACCGCCATCTTCGAAGGCGCGGATCTGGTGAGACTGAGGGCGGAAACTTTCAATGATCGAGGTCAATGGCAGGATGTAGCGTTCACAACCAACCTTTACGAGCATACCGTCCAGCACAGCCAGGGTGAGCGGAATGACCAGGGTGAAGCGCGTCCCTTGCCCTTCCGTCGAGCTGACCTAAATCCGGCCCCCGATTTTTTGAATATTGCGACGAACCACATCCATGCCCACGCCGCGGCCTGACACATCTGAAACCACCGCTGCCGTGGAAAAGCCCGGGGCAAAAATCAGGTCGGTAATTTCATCGTCGCTCAAACGCGCCCCGGCGGCGATAACGCCTTTGTCAACCGCCTTGCTGTAAAGCCGATCACGGTTCAGCCCTGCGCCATCATCCTCGATATGGATAAGAATATTGCTGCCGACATGGGCTGCGGTAAGGGTAATGGTCCCCTCTGCGGGTTTACCCGCCGCCAGACGTACATCCGGCATTTCAATACCATGGTCCACACTGTTGCGGATCATGTGCGTCAAAGGGTCGGACAGCTCTTCGATCACGGTTTTATCCAGCTCGGTCTGTTCACCGTGCATTTCCAGGCGCACCTGCTTGTTGAGCTTACCCGCAACTTCACGCACCAGACGCGGCATCCGCGAAAAAACCGACCGAACGGGCTGCATACGGATCGCCATGACGCAATCCTGCAATTCGCGCGTCAAGACTTCGAGCGCGTCCAACCCCTCAACGGAACTGGCGGCGCTTATCTGCGAGAGCTCTTGCCTCAGCATGGCTTGCGATATGACGAGTTCCCCCACCATATTGACCAGACGATCTACGCGCATCAAATCGACACGGATGGAACTGGGGCCCGACGCTTTTGCGTCTGAGCCTTTCATCTCACTGGGTTTGGGTGGGGCGGAGGGGTCGGAGGGCGTTGTGGCAATGTCGGATGCCTCAGAAACAGCCGCGATCGGGGTGTCCAGCCATAGCCCGAAACCGTCATCCTCGCCGTCGCTGACCAGGCTGGACGTCATTGTGATCTCGGCATCGTCTTCCACAAATTCAAAGACTTCTCGGACGGCAGCCTCATCATAGGTTGTGGTCAGGCTAAAGACCCAGGACAGGTATATGTCTTCAATCTCAATCGCATCCAACGCAGGTATGCGATCGGCATTACAGAGCACCTCAAGCGCCCCTAAACTTCTGAGCTCCCGGATTAATAAGAGGGGCTCATTCGCATGGCGCAAGAGCTCAGCCTTGGGTGTGAAGCAGATCCGGATTTCGCGGAGAGGCGGCGTGTCAGATTGTGCAACCAAAGCCGATTCATCTGTCGGCACCGCAGTCCCGGTGTCCTTTAATCCGTCGCCTGACAACAAGGCTTGCAAATCATCCGCGACATCACGCCCTATATTCACATCAACTGTACGGTCCTGTTGTGCCGCACTTACCAACTCGGCCAACACATCACCGGCACGGATGATCAGAGAGGCCACCACACTATTGATGAGCATCCGGCCATCGCGCATGCGGTCAAGCAAGGCTTCAAAACTGTGCGCAAACTGTACCAGATGGGCATAGTTGAACATCCCCGCCCCGGCCTTGATCGAGTGGACGGCACGAAACACAGCATCAAGTTCTTCAGGGTCCAGGCCGTCGCTGCTCAGGCGCTCCAGTTTGGCGTCCATATCCGTCAACATCTCTGCGCATTCCGCAAAGAAGGTTTCGCGGAACTGGGCGTATTCAGTTGAGGCGGATGACTGTACCGACATGATTAAGGGCAGACCTTATTAATAACGGCGATGAGCTTATCTGGTGAGAATGGCTTAACAATCCAGCCGGTGGCGCCGGCTTCACGGCCAGCGGCCTTTTTGTCTTCCCCCCCTTCCGTCGTCAGGATCAGGATCGGCGTCGACTTGAATTGCGGCTGCGCGCGCAGGGCACGTACCAGAGACACGCCGTCCATATTCGGCATGTTGATGTCGGTCAGAACAACGTCAATGGATTGGGTCTTCACAAGTTCAAGCGCCTTCAGACCATCCTCGGCCTCATGGACCTCATATCCGGCATTCTTGAGTGTGAAGTTGACCATGTCGCGCATAGTCTTCGAGTCATCAACGGCCAGCACGCGCTTACCCATTTAGTGTGTTCCTGCTTCGGTTTGAAAACGATTGGTAAAATCCAGACCAGCATCCTCGAACGCGGCTAAAAGCCCGGAGGACGGATTGATAAGCTTGAGACCAAGCCCAGCGGCGCTAAACGTGGCCATGGCTGACCAAAGAAGCTGCAAGCCAGGTGTGCCCAACCGCACCACTTCTGAGGCATCCAGATCGAGTTGCCCGCCACTATAGAAGTGGAGAAGAATATCGTTCTTGAGTGCCTGTGCCGAGGTCATGTCTATGACGGTCGGCAATTTCATCTGGTTCGCATGCATTTTTACGCTACCCCTACACGGCAACCTGTTTAACCGGTTTGCTATTCGTGTAAGACCATGCCGGAAAAATGCTTTCCCACAAGTTAACCCTCAGTTGCAAATGTGTAGACGCGTACCTTAAATTGATACAATTTGAGTTGCGGGTTGATAAATGTCAAGAATAGGGGAGCGTCTCTGACGATTTGTGTAGGTTATATAGCTCGGCGGGCTGTATTCACACTGCACGTGACGGTATTCCCTCCCCTCGAATATTCGAGGGAATCAAAGGACAATAAGCGTGCGGTTGCTATGCCGCGCCCATTCGGGTCCGTGGCGCGTTCTGGCGAGAGTTCCAGATAGGAAGCAAAGTCGAAGCCCTCCCCCTCATCAGAAATAGAAATGGATACGTAATCGGGCGTTGCATCATAGTTCAGATGGGCCCTGCGGTGGGCATATTGCGGCAAAGTCAGCCGATGCTCAACCTCAGCCTTCCAGCGTCCTTCGATAATAAGCCGCTTTTTTTCACTGTAAGAGATACCCAGATTGCCATGCTCCACCGCATTGACCATCAACTCGCTAAGGCCGTAAACCACGCGCTCGGGCTCAGGAAAGCAATTCGCCAGAAATACAGCCAGGGTCTGCGCTTCCTTCAGCGTGCTGAAGTGAAACTCCCCTTTCTCCATCAGACCCAGTACCTGACGGTTCTGGCGAACTTCAAGACGCAGGCTGGATTTTAGCCGGGCCTCAGCCATCGCCGCCCGAACCAGACTAAGCAAGACATCTGATTCATACGGCTTGGTCAGGTAATAGAAGACGCCACCGTCTATGCCCTGACGGATCTGCTCATGCGAAGCGGCGGCTGTTTGCATTATAACAGGAATATCGCAAAAGCGTGGATCGGCCTTCAGATGGCGCAGGCATTCCATGCCATCCATCCGCGGCATCATCCGGTCCAGGACAATAACATCTACGGGCCCGATTTCAGCCAGTTTGTCGAGTGCATCGCGGCCATCAACAGCCAGGCTGACGATGTAGCCATCCTCCTCCAGATACTCGCCAAGAATATCCAGATTGAACGCTTCATCATCTATGGCGAGAACTGTGGGGGCCGGGTCAGATACAGGCATATTTGCCATCTCCCTGTGAGGTTTTATAAGTCTTTCGGCGTATTCACCGTCCCGACGGAGGCTTGACTAAGGGGCTGCGCGGAATAACGAAGCTGAACCGTGCGCCAGGCGCTGCATTCTCTGCCCATATGCGCCCTCCGTGCGCGGTAATGATCTGCTTGCAGATCGACAAGCCAAGCCCCGTCCCCCCCGCGCCTGATTTGGTTTGGCTGGACTGAATAAACGTCTCGAAGATATGCTCTAGCTCATCTGGCGGTATGCCCTGGCCTTCATCCGTCAGCGTACACATCAGGCCTTGTTCGGAGTCATTGACCACCAGACGCAGCACGCTATTTTCGGGCGTAAATTTGATGGCATTCGAGAACAGATTCACCATGACCTGGATGAGACGTTGGACATCAAACAAGGCCTGGGTATCCGGTGTCATATAACGAATATCGACCTGCACATGTTTGGCACGCAACAGAGAGTCCAATTCCATGCGTGTGTGTTCAATAACTGTCTTCAGATCGTTGACATCCAGGGAGAAGGTCATTTTACCAAACTCCATCTTCGCCAGGTCCAGTAGATTATTGAGCAGACCAAGCAGGCGGTTGCCGGCAATCTGGATGTTACCAAGATATTTGCTCAGCTTCTCACCTTGGGCCGTATCCGGCGTCACACGCTTCAGCCCCATCATGGCATAGTTGAGAATAGCGTGCATCGGCGTCCGCAATTCATGAGACATGTTGGACAAGAATTCTGACTTGGCCTGAACGGAGGCCTCCGCCTCGATCTTGGCCTGGCGTAAATGATCCTCCTGATGGAACCGCTCTATGACACGACCGATTTGCAGGCCGATATTAAACAGAAGCGCCGCCGTTTCATCATTTTTGGGAATGTGCTGGGGCGAGAAGAACTCAAAAACGCCTATCAACCGTTTTTCGACGATGATCGGGAAGGCGGCCACGCCTTCGAAACCTTCGTTGCGGATAAGTTGCGTACGCGGGGATGGGTTAACCATATCGTGCCCCTCCAGCCACGCAGACTTACACGACAGGACAACAGCCACGGGCACAGCCTCCACTTCCGCTAAAGGCAAGGCGTCGGCGCTGACGCGATGGATCATCTGCCGATAGGAAGCCCGGCGCTTTCTGGACCAGGCACCGCTTGATATCAACTGCGCTGCGCCTTCGTCTATCAGGTAACAGTGCCCAAGAGCCCATCCCGTAAAGACGCAAATCTCATCCAGGCAGGCCTCAAGCGCCGCCTTCAGGTCTTGCGCCTTATTGGCCGATGTAATGATGTTGAGGAGAAGCAGTGTCTTGTCGGCTTCCTTGCGAATCCGCTCGGTCTGCCCCTCCACCAACAACTGCAAATGATCACGGTGCTGACGTAGCTCATCGTCCACCTGTTTGCGTTCCGTGATCAGCTCAGTGAACATGATCATGCCGCCGATCTCATTGCCTTCGTACCAGGGATGCAGTTCGTATTTGATCCATTCCGTGGCGCCGCGGGCGCCTTCAAAATGATCTTCCGGATTGCTGATGATTTCTCCCGCCAGACACCGGCGGAACAGGTCTCTCCAGCGATTTGGAATCCCGGGGAACACGTCGTAAAAACTACGCCCTATCAGCGTTTGATCGCCCAGATGATAATCCTGGAGCCAACGCTCGGACGTCATGAGATAACACATCTGCCGATCCAAAACGGCTATGGCAGCCGGCGAATGCTTGAAGAACAGTTCCATCTGAGAATTGGCGCGCTTCAGTTCGGCTTCAAACAACTTACGATCTGTAATATCCGTAGCCGACGATATGTAGCCGTCGCACCTTCCACTGCCCGTAAACCGCGGCGTGCAATCACTGAGCATCCAACGATATTCGCCATCATGCCGCTTTAGCCGGAACCAGCACTGAAAAGGCTGCTCATTGGCCAGGGCATCGACAAATTTTCCAACGCATGCGTCTTTATCTTCCGGATGAATGTGGGCCAGCCAGCCATCATCAATTTCCTCATCCATGGTCCGGCCGGTATAGTTGAGCCAGGGCTTGTTAAAAAACGTGGTGTCGCCGTAAAGGTTGGTGATCCACAGAAGATTTGGCGTACTGTCCGCCAAGGTTCGAAACTGCTTCTCACTTTCGGCGACCTTGGCCTCACTGGCGCGACGCAAGGTGATATTTTGCATATATCCCTCGACAATTGGGGCGCCGACCGCCGAGGTTTTCTTGCGAACACCACTTATGCTGACCCAGACAAAACGAAGTGGTTGATCAGGCTCCTGACGACGCATAAGCCGACATTCGATGTCAAAGCGACCATTACGCTCAATCTGGCTGGCAATGCCTGCGCATACGGTCGCGCGCTCTTCTTCTGGAATCAGAGCCGCAAAGCCATTGAGCCGCTTGCCTGTCAAGTCATCAGGGCTATATCCGGTAAGGTTCGTGATATAGTTGTTGATGAAAAGCATGGTGAGATGATCATCGACAATACCCTCAAATATAACCGCGGAAATATTGGTAATGATCGAGTGATACTGCTTTTGCAGTCTTTGGTTACCCCGTCGCAAGAGTGTGATGATGATTGCGATGGTAGCCGAGAACAAACCGGCTATGGCCAGGCCGATCAAAAGACTACCGCGAACGTTTGCGACCTTGGCAAGGTACTGGCGATAGCTCATATCCACGCCGACAACCCCTACAAAGCGGTGGTCGGCGGTGTAAAAGGGCGCATAAGCGCTCAAAAACGTTCCATACTCATCCGTGTAAGGAGCCGGCTCAACAGCGGGCGATCTACGACCTATAGCTGAAACCAATGTATTGCTTGGCTGTTCATAAACTTCCATGACTCCGCTTGCCACGATTTTCTCGCCCTTCCGGGGCAGCGAAGCATCCATCACCAAACATAGCTTTGAGGCGCAGCTCACAACGGTGTAAACATAGATCAGGTCATCATTGGCATGCAGGAGTTGCATGTAAGGCGCTTGCAGGCGCGCATAAACCGTGCCTTGCTTTTGCTCTGGTCTGACGAGCGTACGATGCGCATCACCATCCGTCATCGCGGCTGCCAATCGCGCGGCATTGACCAGCCGGGCCTGGACTAAGCCGTCCAGTTGAGCGACCGTTTCATTGTAAATTAAAAGACCCGCCAGCAGTGAGGCCACAAACATGAGAACGCCGACGCTGAGCGCCATTGGGTCAAGCCACTGTCGAAGTCCGGAAAAATGCTTACTCAACATAACCATACGCCCTCGAGGTCATGTTAAAGCTTACACAAATCCCTTAACGATAGGTTGTGCCAACTGCCTTTAGACGCGCATGCGTTATGTAGACCGCTACAGCGATGGATTGCCGCCTGGACGGCCTTTGAGGTGGTGTCAGCTTCATCGATAGGGATGCATGCGTACTGCACGCTGCCGCGGCACGGTTCATTCGCGGCCTCAACGTCACTTACGACAGAGACGCCAAGGCCAACTTCATCGTGCACAGTTTTGGCGACGTGAGCGGTCAAGCTACGCACGACAGGTCGTTGTCTCAGAAACCGTGTGCGACGACATAAGACCCTATGATTCCCTCGACCTCTGGCCTCTAACCTTAAACCTTAAACCTTAAACCTTAGCTGGTCTTTGGCGCACCATCAAGCCTTCGGTTGAGATGTGTCTGAGAGTATCCGGCGTCATCACGATCATTAAGGAAAAACCATGACCTCGTTGGCACTGCCATGACGTTGAGACGTTAAAGATCGTAGCCGTAAGTCGTGCTGACGGGGTGATAACCTTCCGGCACCATCACCACGTCGTCATCCTCAACCAAACTCATTTCATCCAAGCACGGGTCATCTGTATATACGCGCTGACAGGCAAATCCCTGTCGGGGATTGATGCGATGGTAATAGGCCTGCCCATGCCGTCGCGTTAAAGACAGCTCATAAGCCTTAGAGCGTGCTAATTCACGGGGGAGGAAAACAGTCAATGCTTTCAGTCGTACCGAGGCTGGCGATCTTCAGGGGCGCCCACTGCGATATAAAAACTTCAGACAAGGGCGCCTAGATCGGCTAACGTCTCCTGAAACTTGCAATCGATTTCGGATGTCAACTTGTCGATCCCCCCCCCCTGATAAGCCCTCCATTCACCGTCTCAAAATGGCTGATATTGCGGCACTCGCCGGCGTCTCTGTCTCAAGTGTGTCCCGCGCCTTGGCCGGCAGCCCTTTGATTCCTCATAGTGTCAGGGAAAAAATCACGGCTATTGCCGAAGAGAATGGCTATGTCGTTAATCAAGCGGCCCGAAATTTGCGTCTACAGACCACGCGGACAATCGGGCTCGTACTGCCCATGGGTCACGAAACCGGCCAGCAGGTGACAGACCCCTTTTTGCTGGAGCTGATCGGTCATCTGTCGGAAGCGGTGTTTAAACGCGGCTACGACCTTTTGATGTCGAAGAACCCCGCGCCGCGCGAGGGCTGGTTAAAGGATCTGGTTCAATCACATCGTTTTGACGCCATGCTGGTCCTGGGGCAATCGGATCAACACGCACAGATCAATGCTCTGGCGGATAAATATCCGCCCATGGTGGTGTGGGGGGAACGTCTTTCTGATCAGACCTATTGCTCGGTGGGCGTCGATAATATCTATGGCGGACGCCTAGCCACCGAACATCTGCTCGGCCGTGGTCGCACACAGATTTTATTCTTAGGTCCTACTCAAGTGCCGGAAGTCTCAAGTCGTCTGCAAGGCTATAAACTGGCGCTCACCGAGGCCGGGGCGCCGCTTCGTCCCGGCCAGATCGTCGAAGCACACTTCACCTATGACTCCGCCTATCGGACCGTGCGCGATCTTTTGACCTCGCGGCGCAAGTTCGATGCCATTTTCTGCGCCTCGGACGTGATTGCCCTGGCCGCCATTACTGCCCTTACTGAGGGAGGGCGCAAGGTGCCAGACGATGTCGCGATCTGCGGGTTCGATGACGTGGCCATGGCGAAATCGATGACGCCCCCCCTCACCACGATCAAACAGGATCTGCGCATGGGTGCACAGATAATGGTCGACCTGCTTTTCCAGAGATTGGGCGGAGGCAAGACATCCTCAGCCGTTATCCCCGCCAGCTTGATTGTTAGGGCCTCAACCTAATATTCGCTGACATCCAGGGCCTTAAGCCGTTCGGCGCTGGGGTCGCGGATCAGGTTGAACAACAAGGCTACAAACAAAAGTGCGGCAAGAGAGGTCGCAAGCACAAATCCATACTTAGCTTGACCAAAGACATCGCTGATCGCTCCCATAGCCAGGGGGGCGATCACGGCACTGATGCAGGTGAAGAACAGGATGATTCCGCCGGCTGCACCATGCTGAGCCTTTTTGAAGCCAGAGATGCCCTTGGAGTTTAGGGTTGGATAAATGACCGACATAAACAAGCCCGAGAGCGGCAAAACATAGACCGCCAACGCCTGACCGCCGAACAAGGCCAGCACAAAGCAGATCAGGATAGCCCCTGAGCACAGGGCCAAGACAACCGTCCACGACAAACGGGCCAACATCCATGAGCCAAGGAAACGGCCAGCCGCGCGCAAGACGAAAAATACGGAAAGCGCATAAAGCGCCAGCCACATCGCCGGCCCCTGATACCCGGCAAGCAAGGTCGGCATCCAGACATATATGGCCGTCTCCACCCCGACATAAAGCATAGCAAGGCCTGAGAACGCCATGGCATAGGGGTCTTTAAGCATGGCCAGTGAAGCCTTGAGATTGACGGTCTCTTGCGATGGCTGGTGCGTAGAGGGATACTTGACAGTGAACGCGGCCAGGATCAGCAGGCTGCATAACAGGCCCGCAATCACATAGAGCCACTTCCATGACGCCCCGCTCAGCAGCAATTGGGTCACGATCAATGGCCCGATAATGGCCCCGACGCCAAAAAAACCTTCAACCCTATTCATGACGCGAGTATGGCTTTGCGTCGAGGTTGAGATATCGCCAATCAAGGCCAGGGCCCCTGTCTTGAACACCCCAATTGACAGGCCAGAGACAAACAACAAGCTGGTAAAAAAAAGAAAATCATTACCCAAAGCGAACAGGAAGGCATTGAGCGCAAACATCGCCAAACCCAGAATGATCGTCCACTTACGCCCCATTCGATCCGCCAGAAATCCAAGTCCCAGCCCGGCCAGGGCAATGCCAGCCATTGTGGCATAATGGAAGGCGCCCGCCTGCGTCATACTCAGACCATAGTCTTTAATGATCTGGGGAATAATGACCCCGACGGCGTCTGTGGTCATCGCGAACATCATGAACATGAGATAGGTCAGCCAGGTGATCAAGACGAGGTTCACCGGCCGAGCAGCGGCAGCATTTTTCATCGGGCGTCATTCCTCAGGTTTACGTCATTGACCCTAAAAATTGGCGGGAACGGCTTGTGATCGTCCCCGCCTCAGCAAGTCACAAGCTTATACGCGAAGGGGAGAGGGATTTCGCGTCGCTATGACTAAAGACCGGTCACGTCAGAACTTGTACTTCAGCGTGGCTGTCGAGGTGCGTCCGTTGATGGCTCGGGCGCGGATGTAGTTGACCGCATTGTTCGTAATGCTTCCTTCTTCGGCTTCGGTAATGCCTACCACATCAAACGCGTTGTTCACGTTAAGCGACAAGCTCAGCTTGTCCGTGAGGGCGTAGTCCACAAAGAGATTGGTCTGAACGTAGGCGGGCATGACGAGCTGATTGTCATCTGAAGTATAGGCCTTGGTTGTGCCAACAAAGTTCGCGCCCAAGTCCGCCTTGCCTATCTTGTATGTCGGCGTTAGCTGATAAACCCATTTCGCCTGACGACGAGGCGTGTTGCCAACTTGCGTGGGATTTAAGGGATCTCTGACGATCTTGGCGTCGGTATAGGTCGCGCCGCCGTTCACTGAGAACCGGCCACGGCGATAAGACGCTTCCAGTTCAACGCCCTTGGCTTCGTAAAGACGGTCGATGAAGCGTTGCGTCGTCGCCTCGTAGTTCTGCTCCTCCGTCTCAGCCTTGAAGGCCGTGACATAGAGGCCAATCCCGTTGGCGCGATACTTAATCCCGGCTTCGTATTGCTTGACGAAATCAATGGCGTCTTCACGTGATACCGAGCCATCCGCATTGACCTTCCCGAATAGCAAGCGATCGGCATTCACCCGTGCCCCGCTTGAGGCGCGTGCAAACACCGAAAGGCTCTCATCGAGACGGTAGTTAGCGCCTAAGGAGTAGCTGAGATAGTTCCAGCTGTAGTCGACCGGCTTCGAATTGGCGTAATCGATGACGGTTACGCTTTGTTCAGGTCCAGAGATAACGCCATCGCCATTGACGTCAAAATTGGCACGCTGGGTATTTCCAGCATAGGAGCCCTTGGCCGTTCCATGATCATAGCGCAGAGACGCTTCTAGGGTCAGCTTGTCCCAAGCCGCGCTTACAATGGCATAGGGCGCCGCGATATCATACTTCGTGTCATAATGACGGGTACAGCAGTTCCCCCACAGAGGTTGACCATAGGCCAGCAAGCCATCCTGCGACAGATTGGTCGTGCCGTTATAGGCGTTGAGCAAACGGGCATTGTCTCCGGACAACTCCATCAGGTAGGTGTTCCACACCCAGTCCATATTAATGGTCTGGGTGGAGTTATAAAGCCCCATGGTCAGGTTCAGTTTCGATCCGGCGACATCAAAGCTGTTCATCAGACGCAGGTCGTTGGTGGCGTTATCGAGATTGTTGAGGATAACGTTGAAGGTGTGGACACGCATGGCCAGGCCGGTATAGGCCGAGCCCACACCCGAGCCATTGGCAACGACCAGGCTTGTGCCTCCCGCGCTCGTAGCGATGGCCGAGGCCGTGCCGACCTCAGCCGGAAACAGCGAAGCAAAATCGCCCTTGGTGCGGGCCACACGGAACTTGTCATTGATGGTCCAACCGCCCGCCAGGTCGACGTTCAGTTCCGTGTTGAAGACGAGACTATCGGGATGCATACCATTACGCATATCCGTGACATGATATCTGTTCTGACCGTCGAGCCCCTTATCGGCCAGCATGTTTTTGGAGAGGATGGAGCCAGACCTGATGTTTAGGCCGGGCGCCGACGACCAGTTCGGGTCGCCGTTCGTCCCCGTCACCTGCATGGGCATAGGCAGATAGCCGGCCGCCTTATCATTAAGGTACTTGAGGCCCACTGTGACATAACCATTGGAAAAGTCGCGCGTCGCATTGGCCTTGATCTGCCCCCCCTTGTTGGCGGTATACCCCGTCTCGCGCGGCCCCTCGCCGGAACGATAGAAGCCACCCACATGGAAGCGCCACCCTTCGGCAAGCTTTCCACCGTACTCGAAATCGCCACGCGTCTGCCCAAAATCCAGGCCCTGGGTCACCGCGAGCGTGCCACCCTCCGTTGTACCGGTCTTCGATAGAATGTTGATGATGCCGCCGGGTGAATTAGAGGCGAGGGTCGAAGCCGTCCCGCCTCGGATCGCTTCCACCCGCGCGATGTTCAGGTCCGTGCGCAGGAAAATATCGGCGTTAGCAAAGGCGATATCGCCAAATTCCAGGACCGGCAATCCGTCTTCGTGGATCTGTAGAAATTTTGCACCGCCGGCGGCAACCGGCAGCCCGCGAACGGCGATATTGGCGTTGCCTTCCCCGCCCGTCGATTCCGATCTTATGCCGGGAACGTTGCGGAAAACCTCTGCTGCAGAGCGCGGTGCAAATTTCTGAATTTCGTCAACCTGGAGAGAACTGACCGAAGTCGACGTATTGAGCTTGTTCGTGCCTTTGGCGACACCGGTCACCACGACCTCCGTCACGCCGTCAGTATTGGCCGCCGCTTGCGCGTAGGCAGCGGATACCGGGAAACCTATAAGACTGACGACGGAAACGCCGACCATCAAACCCATCCGCTGGCGGTGCAGGGTACTCATCATAGCCTAAATCCTTCCTGTAACGCGGTCATAAATCGCCACGGTTATTATCGTCGGCCGCCACAAAAGCGCCGCTGACACCAGCATCCCACCCAATACAATCGTTTGCAAGATTTTTCCGCCAAACAGGAGGGTGACGGGGCGTATTGTGGCCATAATGCCACGATTTCACCACAAACACGCCCCAACAGGCGATGAATACGCCAAACACGCTTACCTCAAGATAAGATTTTGTTGCAATCGTTTGTATAGGCTTACATAATGCCCGCCAAGAACTCGGACAGGTCGCGCGCCCACACCAATGCCCTAAAAGAGTCTTCTATCGCAGCAAGGAAACGACGGATAAATGCTTACGACACAATTGCAGACGATCATGTCGCATCACAGGCTACCGTTTCCGGACCTGCCACCGCTATCCGAATCCTATTGGGGACAGGCCACGGACGCATTGCACCGCCTATATGGTAGCCACCCCGAATTCAAAAATTCGATGACGGAGATTGCGACCCGGACCGCCAAGGCTTTGCGGGCCCGTCCGGACGAACTTAAGGCCCTGGACCAAACGCGTCCGCCCAACTGGTATCTAAAATCCGGACGCCCGGCCTATTGCGCCTATATTGACCGCTTTGGCGGCACCCTGTCAGGCAGCGCGGCGCACCTGGACTATTTGCAAGCGTTAAACGTCGGTATATTTCATCCCCTACCGCTTCTAAAACCCCGCGACGGTGACAGTGATGGCGGCTTCGCCGTCGCCGACTATCGCGATGTAGATCCCCGTCTTGGGAGCTTCGACGACCTGAAAGGGCTGGCCGGCGCCTTGCGACAACGCGACATGTCACTGGTGCTCGACATGGTGCTCAATCACACGGCGAAGGAGCATGCCTGGGCGCAAAAACAACTCGCCGGGGACCCAAACTATCAGGACTTTTATATCGTATTATCGTCAAAATCCGAGGTCGATGCGTGGGAAGTCAATCTGCAGGATGTGTTCCCAGAAACCGCTCCAGGCAGCTTTACCTTTGACGAGCGCGCGGGCGGCTACGTCTGGACGACGTTCTATCCTTTCCAGTGGGACTTGAACTATGCCAACCCACGGGTCTTCGTCGAGATGCTGGACTGCCTGTTTGATCTGGCAAACGCGGGCGTCGAAGGCTTTAGAACTCGATTCGACGGCCTATCTTTGGAAGCGCCTGGGCACCGTCAGCCGTAATCTGCCCGAAACCCACGACCTATTGAGAGCCTTCAGAGCCTTATTATCGATCGTAGCACCATCAGTCTTCCTCCTCGCCGAAGCGATTGAGAGCCAGGCCTCCGTCGTGCCGTTCTTCGGAACACCGAAGGACAGAGAGTGCGATCTGGCCTACAATAATGGCGTCATGACCGCCCTTTGGGGCGCGCTGGCCGACCAAAAGGTCGACATTCTGACCAAGGTGATAACAACCGCCGCCGAGAAGCCCGACCACGGTCAGTGGCTGAACTATGTCCGATGCCATGATGACATTATATGGCTCGCCCTGTCAGACTCGGCGCCGCAAGAGCGCCTGCAACACTGGTCTGATTTTTTTGCCGGTAAAGATAGTTATGCAAAGGGCATGGCCTTTCAAGCCCCGCCTGGCTTTCCGGCGTCCGGCTGCGGCATGGCCGCGAGTCTTTGTGGCGGGCTCGACGATGCGCTGGCGATCGATCGCCTGAAACTTCTTTACGGCGTGACCTATGCCCTTGAAGGCGTGCCCTTGCTTTATATGGGTGATGAAATTGCGCTTGAGAATTTCGAGGACTTCAGGAACGACGGCACGCTCAAGGATGAGTTACGTTGGTTGCATCGCCCCACTATGGATTGGGAGAAGGCTACAGCCCGGAACGACCGGACCACCCCGCAGGGCCAGATGTATATCTTTCTGGCGGAGCTCGCTCAGAGGTTAGCGATTTTACCGTTCGCGCCTGGCATGCGCGTTATGGAACCGGCGCATCCCTCTATCCTGCACCTTGAGAGACCTTTGGAGACCGGCACGTTTATCTGCCATGCCAACTTTAGCCAGACACCGGTAAGTGTCACAGTGCCAGGCACCCTGATCATCGGAAACGAAGGCACGATCCTGGCCCCCTACGCGGTCAATTGGTATATGAAGGGAGTTTGAGGCCATGTCGAAATTTGTGGGCATTGAGCTCGGCGGCACCAAGGTCAATATTATCACGGGTACAGGCCTGAATGACCACTCAGAGATGATCCGTATTCCGACACGTGATCCGCACTCGACGTGGCAGAACGTGATCGAAACACTGCGTTCACATCAAAGCCAACAGGGCGACTTCGCAGGGATAGGTATCGCCAGCTTCGGCCCGATCAACGTGTCGTTACGCGATCCAGACTATGGAACCTTCCTAAAAACGCCAAAGCCGGGCTGGAGTCATTTTGACCTGCTGGGCCCTCTCAAGGCCGCTTTTCCACAGACGCAGATCGTCCTTGATACCGACGTTAATGGCGCGGCGCTCGGCGAGCATCGTTGGGGCGGCGCCCAAGGACTGGAAAATTTCGCTTATGTGACCGTAGGCACCGGTGTCGGGGTTGGGGTTATTTCGAATGGCAAGCCTGTGCACGGCCTCCTTCACCCCGAAGCCGGGCATATCCTGATCAAGCGTGATCTGTCCGCGGATCCGTATATCGGACATTGCCCCTTCCACGGCGATTGCCTGGAGGGGCTCATATGCGGCCCAGCCATTCAGGCGAGAACCGGGAAAGCTGGGGAAGACCTCGCGTCTGACGATCCGTTGTGGGGCGTTATCGGCGGCTATCTGGCTCAGCTATTTTACAACTTGACGCTGATCTCCGCCCCCCAACGCATTCTGGTCGGAGGTGGCGTAGGCCTGAACGAACCCGTGCTTACGGCGGCCCGTGACGAACTCCACCGCCTAATGGGGGGATATATTGAGGCCCTATCCGAACACTCGGCGTGTGAGCGCTTTGTGCGTCCTGCACACCTGCGTGAAAAGGCCGGTGTGCTCGGAGCGCTCAGCATGGTTTGTTCAGCATGGACGCAACATCACCCATAAAGCCATCGCCCAGTGAAGACGCGTACAGTGTCAGAGGGCTGGCCATCGAAAAATACATGACATCCGCACTTCTGGTCGACATTGACGCCAGGCGCTCAATGACACCCTTTCCCACGCGCAGGCGCCTAAAAGCGAGCCTGGCTCGTATACCCCAAACCTTGGATATTTAAGGCGGTCTTGCCCGATAAAGAGGCCTGAGTTCTGGGCTAAGGACAAAGCTGTAGTGAGCGCTTTACGCCACAACACCTTCCGCGACTCCTCATTTAGCTGCCGGCTATTCCCCCTACACGCCCCCTGCCAGACCTAAAGGCGGGTGTAATGTCAGAGACTTTTTTTGTTCGGGGAAATTGTATAATTTATTTGTCGGACCATTGACAGCGCCAAGCCAATGTATATCGTATACCAAAATAACATGGGTTTTTAGCTATACCTGTTGGGGAGTCTGATGAACAAGATCCGAAATTTATGCCTTCTCGTGTCGACCGCCCTGGCTGTTTGTATGCCTTTAACATCGGCTATTTCAGCGACCGCGGACGAGGTGCGGACCGTGGCTCGCGCCCCGCAAGGCAATGGCGTTTTGCCAAAACAGGCCATTCTTGACAAGATGACCTTCCTCGATAACCGCGACTGGGACTGGTACAAGCAAAACGTGCCGATGCTGGAAACGCCTGACGCCGACATCAATGCGGTCTATTATTACCGCTTTGACATGATGACGAAACACTTCGTCTACGGATCACCGGAGCACGGCTATTCTATCACGGAGTTCATTGATCGTCCTGGCTGGTCGGGCACCTATGGCGCGATCAGTTGCCCGCTCGGCCTGCAGTTTTCCGATATCAGATGGCTGAAAGATCAACGCGTCGCACGCAACTACGCACATTACTGGTACAATGTGCCGGGCGCTCAACCGCGCGCCTATAGCAACTGGTTTGGCGCCAGCATGTGGGGTCTTTATGAGGCCTGGGGCGACAAGAGCTTCATCAGCGCCCTACTGCCCGATATGAAAAAGGACTATGAAGGCTGGACAGCCGAGCGTTTCGACGCCAAGGCGCAAATGTTCGTCTGGAATGGCATGCAGGACGGGATGGAGACCAACATCAACTCCCGTCAGACGGACGATTGGTTCCGTGGCGCCGAAGGCTACCGGCCAACGCTGAATGCTTATATGTACGGCAATGCCCTTGCGATTTCAAAAGCGGCAGCGCTTACCGGCGACACACAGACGGCCAAGCTCTATGCCGACAAGGCTGCCGCCCTTAAGGTTCAGGTGCAGACAAGGTTGTGGGATCCCAAGCGGAAATTCTTCTTCCATATGTTCGCCAATGACGAAAAGGATGGCATCAAGGCCGGCACCTTAACTTACCAAACCGGAAAATACGCCGGAAATGAGCATGGTCGCGAATTGATCGGCCTTGTACCCTGGCAGTTCAACCTGCCCGACGAGGGCTATGAATCGGCATGGAAGACGGTCAACGATCCGGACGATTTCTTTGCCAAGTATGGCCTGACCTCAGTGGAGCGCCACGACCCTCTGTTCCGCATAAGCGAGCATTGCTGCGAATGGAGTGGCACGGCGTGGCCCTATGCGACGGCTCAAACGCTGGAGGCAATGGCTAATCTTCTCAATAATTACAAACAGTCAGTCGTCTCAAAGGGTGACTATTTCCAGGTCCTGAAATCCTTCACCACCTCACAGTTCAAGGACGGTCGCCCCTTTATCGCCGAGGCGAACCATCCTGATACTGGCAAGTGGCAGATCGTTGCCGGCCACAGCGAGGAATATTTCCATTCCTCCTATGTCGATCTGGTGGTCACGGGGCTGGCCGGACTGCGACCACGCGCTGATGATGTTCTGGAGGTCAATCCACTTATTCCAGATGCGTGGGCTTATTTTGCCATGGATGACATTTCTTACCATGGCCACACGGTCTCCATTATCTGGGACAAGGACGGGACGCGTTATAATAAGGGCCAGGGCCTGAGCCTGATGGTTGACGGCAAAATTGTCAAAACCTCACCGACCCTTCAGAAGCTGGAAGCGCCCCTGGGCGCCCCGGTGCCAGCCAGGGCTATTGATAACACGATCAATTTCGCTGTGAATAATGACGGCACCTATTTCCCGCACTTCACAGCCTCTTACAGCGACCCAAAGACCGCGCTTCAGCGTCTCAATGATGGGGTTGCCTGGTATATGGATGCGCCACCCAACAGATGGACCACGGAAGGTTCACCCAACACATCTGATACGCTAGTTCTCAATTTTGGCGCCGAGCGCCCCGTGACATCTCTCAAGCTCTATTTCCTGGATGACGGGGCCAAGCTGAAGGCGCCCAAGAGCTATGATATCGAGTATTGGAAGGACGGACATTGGGTGAAGATCGCTAAGTCGGACCGCGAACCCAAGGCACCGCAAGGTCACACACCCAACATCACGCGTTTTGACACACCCGTCTCGGCTGAAAAATTCCGCTTCACCTTTGTTCACAGTCCAGGTGCCTTCACCGGCCTGTCGGAAGTTGAGGCCTGGGGGCACGCCGCACTGCCCTTATCCGCGGCTACGGCAGAAATCGATGACCTGGCCTACAACCCGGGCAACCAGGCATACCCGAAGGCGAGCGCCTCCTTCACGTCGCCCTTTGACCGCGTCGAAGAGGTCAATGACGGTAAGGTGTTCTTCTCCTCCAATTCCAGGAACCGTTGGACGGCCTTTCAGTCTCCCAATGACACGGACTGGGTGCAGATTGACTTCGGCACCGAAAAGACGGTCGGCCGTGTCGACATGTATCTGTTCGGCGATGGTGGCGGCGTTCGCTCGCCCCTTGGTTATGCCTTGATCTACTGGACCGGTACGGAATGGAAGCCGATGGATATGCTGTCAATGACGCCGAAACAACCGACCCAGGGCATGATGAATACCGTTCAGGTGACACCCGTAAAAACCAGCAAGGTCGGCGTCATCTTCAAACATGATGCACCGGGTCGTACAGGCCTGACTGAACTCATGGTCTTTGAAAAGTAATCCGTAGAGCCACCTACTGATTTACAAGGGGAAAGAATGATGATCCACAAAAAAGCCGTTCTTCTGGCGGCCGTCGCAGGTGCTGCCCTTTTGTTCGGAACAGCAAATGCGCAAACTATAACCTTCCAGATTCCCGGTACGTCAAAGGCCTGGGATAGCCGTGTCAATCCTGACTATCCTATCGGGATTGGCGATGGCTCAGCACCGGCCGCGGCAGAGGCACTGGCCCTGAAGTCCGGCAACAAGATCCATATCACCGCGACCGGCGGAACCCAGACCTTCCCGGGCGGCACGATGATCGGGCCAGAGGGACAGCAGGACTACACCGCGGATGATTATCCCGGCGGTTCCGGGCAATTCTTCCCCAGTAAATATGTAGATCCGCTCGACTTTCCTGCCTTTTTGAATGAGCTGATCGGCGTGTTTGTCGATGCAAAGGGGCGTATAATCAGCAAACCCTTCCCGGTTGGAAAAGACTGGAAGGGTGTGGTGCCAACGGGCGCCGTCAAACTGCAGTTCGGTATCAATGATGATGTTTTGAACGATAATTCCGGCGAAATTTCCGTTGTTATTGATCCCCATGCTGACTTCCCGGACTCTGATCTGGTGCGCACGCCCCCACCCCCGCCCCCATCGCCGGTCATCTTGCCGCCCTACCCTGACCATCCGCCGGCGCCGCTTGTCATTCACCCAAAGTACAATACGATTATCGCCGATGGCAGCCGCTATTCAGCCGACCCCGCTCCCCTGGTGGCCAACGGTAAGTTTTACATTATAGCCGGGCGGGATGAAGCCCCGATCAATGGCGGCGGCTTTGTCATGTACACCTATCAAATCTTTGAAACGGACGACCCGGCGTCAAAAAACTGGAAGCTGTATCCTGACATACTACGGCCAGAAAAAGTGTTTGGCTGGGCAGACGAGGACGGCGCTTGGGCCTCACAGATTGTACAGGGGCGGGATAAGCGATTTTATCTTTACGCGCCGGTTCGAGAAAAGAACTGCAAGGCGCGCAACTGTATGGGCATCGGCGTGGCCGTCGCCGATACGCCGCTTGGCCCCTATCTGGACATACACCCCGAAGGCCCAATTCTGTCCCAGACAACGCCGGTAAGGAACCAGATTGAGAATATCGATCCGACCGTTCTGATTGATGACGACGGGCGCGTTTATATCTATTGGGGCACATTTGGCAGACTTAAAGGCGTCGAACTCGAACAGGATATGAAGACGCCCAAGGGCGATCCGATCGACGTCAAAGGCCTGACCGGATTTTTCGAAGCGCCCTGGATCTTCAAGCGCAAGGGCACCTACTATATGAGCTATGCCGCCAATAATGCGGGGCCAAGCTCATTGTGTACGGAGGCGGTATATCATGCCTGCCAGGCCTATGGCACCGCGACATCACCGCTTGGCCCGTGGACCTATCGCGGCGTTTTCCTGGACCCGGTGACGTCCGCTACCTCCCATGGCGGCCTCGTTCCGTACGAGGACAAGTGGTACCTCGCCTACCACAATGGCGACGCGAAAGACGGCAGCCATTTCCGTCGGAGTGTCGCCATTGACGAAGTATTCTGGGACGATACCGTTTCGCCGCCCGCCATCCAGAAGGTCATCCAAACACGCCCGCCCGTTGACCCGACACCGACACATAACGTCGCCCTCAGTGCGCGTATCACGGCCTCCAATGCGCCAGTCCCTGTCCAGTTTCGCCTGCGGGCTTTGAACGACGGCAAGCTGCCTGAGGCGCCTCTGCCTCCCGACATGTGGGGTAACTGGACGGGCCGGAACGACACTCAAAAGGGTTGGATACAGTATCAGTGGGATAAGCCCGTGACGCTTGACGGCTCACGCCTCTTCTTTTGGGGAGACCAGCCCACTGGCGCGGGCACCGGTGTTGCCCTCCCAACGGCCTGGCATCTTGAATACTGGGACAAGACCGGATGGAAGCCTGTCTCTGAAACACACCCCACAACCCCTAGAGCGGATGGTGTGTCTGAAACGCACTTCAAACCCATAACAACTCGCTGTCTTCGCGCGGTTATGGATGCCTCTACCGACGGAAAATCCTATGCGGCATTTGGCGTGCTCGAATGGCAAGCTTTGTCCCCCACGACGTTCGTACCAACGACGCCCCCACCCAAAGAGCCTGCGCCTTCGATCTGCAAATCTTAGTCCATCCAGGCGGCCATGGTCTGCAAGCATGGCCGCCACTCTCTCCTTACCGCCTATAAAAACATCCCATCTTGACGCCTAAATCTACCCAAATGCGCGGGACGACATAGCCCCCGACAAAGGACACTTTGACAATGAAGCTCTTCAAGTACGCCGGGAAAAACCTATTGGCCGTTTCATGTGCGGCACTTGCGGCCTTGTCCTTTGGGCCTGTTGCCGCCGCCCGCGTCATGTCGGCTGACGGCCTCGTAACAGGCGACGCTCAGGCTAAGGTAACGCTTATAAGAAAGACGCCTTCCGGCGCCGTATTTCTTGTTCCGCAAGGTGTTCTCCAGTTGGAAATCTGGGGTGATAATTCCGTGCGCGTGAAGATATCTTCACGCGATAACTGGGAGGGAGGCTTTGCGCCAGAAATCACATCTTCCCCCCAATCCGTTCCCTGGCAGTTGGTATTGAGTCAGACGAACCCGACCCTATCGACACGTAAATTTAAGGTGGTCGTTGATGCAAAAACAGGCAATATCACGTTCCAGACGCTCGACGGAAAGATCATTCTAGCCGACATGTCTGCCGGTCGCACGGTTCCAACGTCCACGGATACAGCGGCGATATCGGCACAGTTCCGTGTCGGCCCCAATGAGGCCTTTTATGGTCTTGGTCAGCACCAACAAGGCCTGATGGACTACAAAGGCACAACGGTCCACCTGCAGTAAATGAATACTGAAGTCGGCCTGCCCATTCTGGTATCCAGCGCCGGATACGGAATTTTGTGGCACAATCCGGCGATTACCGACGTCGACGTGGGCATACCCCAAGCCGATGACTCAATTGCGTTTCGAACGGAGTCTGGCAAAGGCATAGATTATCACTTTATCTATGGCCCCGCCCTGGATACGGTCGTTGGCGAATACCGCACGATTACCGGACAAGTCCCGATGATGGCGCTGTGGACATGGGGGCTGTTCCAGTCCAAGGAACGCTATGCCTCGCAGGCCGAATTACTCGAGGTGGCGACACACTATCGAAACAGCGGCATTCCGCTGGATGCGGTCGTGCAGGACTGGCAGTATTGGGCACCCAACCAGTGGGGCAGTCAGAATTTTGATCCAAATCGATTCCCTAAACCTGAAGACCTGATGCGTGACCTGCATGATATGAATCTTCATGCGATCATTTCGGTCTGGCCGAAATTTGACGTCGGCACGGACACCCAGGTCGAAATGGAAAAGGTCGGGGGTCTCTACCCCAAGGTCTATAATAATGTCTGGCCTGTCGGGAAGGCGCGCTGGTACGATCCCTTTAATCCGGACGCCAGAAAGCTATATTGGCAACAGATTTCCCAGGGCATCGGCAGCAAGGGCTTTGATGGCTGGTGGCTTGATGGCAGTGAAGCGGAACTTGGTGGTGAGTGGGGCGAGTTCAAAACCGTCCCGACGGCCAAAGGCATGGGGGAAACCGTCTTCAACGCCTATCCTTTGATGCACACGACCGCCGTTTATGAAGGCGCCCTGCGTGATTTCCCCCAAAAGCGCCCAATCATACTGACGCGTTCGGCCTATCTGGGGCAACAGCGCAACGCGGCGATTACCTGGTCTGGCGACGTAGGCGGGACATGGGAGGTTTTATCCGCTCAGGTGCCCGCCGCACTCAACTTCTCGATCAGTGGCATTCCCTACTGGTCGGTCGATCTGGGCGGCTTCTTTTTCGAGCACCGCGATTCCCCCGGCTATACAGAGTTATTCACACGCTGGCTGCAATTCGGAGCCTTCAATCCTATGTTCCGCATTCATGGAAGTGGCGCCGGCAAAGAGATATGGGCTTTCCCTGAAGCCGTTCAGCCGCAGCTCATCGACACCGTTAAGTTGCGCTACCGGTTGCTTCCCTATATTTACGCTCTGTCCTGGGATGTCACGCATAAGTCCGGGACGATGATGCGCCCCTTGTCGATGGATTTTCCGCAAGATGAGGCCGTGCTGAAAATCCCCGACCAATATAGCTTCGGACGTGGCCTTCTGGTCAGCCCGGTTGTTAAAGCGGGGGCCACATCGCGACCAGTTTATCTCCCAAAAGGAACAAATTGGTATGACTTCTGGACGGGGGAACTGAGGGAGGGGGGGCAAACGCTTGAAGTCGCTGCCCCGATTGACCAGATCCCGCTTCATGTCGCCACCGGCACGATTTTGCCCATGGGACCAAACGTGCAGTATTCGGGCGAAAACGCCGGAGGCCCCCTTGAGATCCGCGTTTACCGCGGCAGCAATGGCGAATTTACGCTCTATGACGATGCCGGAGACGGTCAAGGTTGGAGAAAGGGCGAGCGCGCAGAAATTCCCCTGCGTCTGGAAGATGCCAAGGGGATGCTTAGAATTGGTGCCAGAATCGGCACCTATCCGAATATGCCAAAGACGCGGATATTCCACGTCGTCGTGGTCGGGGCAACTCAGGGCACAGGGATTGCCGAGACTGAAAAGACAAAAGGCACGTTCGTCACCTACCAGGGTAAAGCTCTATCGGTCAAATTACCCTCAGAATAAGGCCTGTCACCAACATCACGCTGGCTTTGCGGTGTAAAGGATAACCGCAATTTTATTTGAGTTGGCTTGCCATGAAGCGATCGACGGCCGCTGTATAGGCCGACGACAGGCCAAGGCTACGATTGATCTCTTCATGTGTCAGGTCCTGCGGCAGGAGCGGCATGGCGTGTCCGGCACGCGTCACCCTGGTCTGAAACGCCTTCGCCTCATCACAGGGCTTGTCCTTGCGCTTCGTCGAACACACGGCCAGCATTGGCACAGCGTCGGCTGTCCACTGCTCGATCGGCGAAGCCTTCAACCAGTAGGCCTTGTCGGCACCGAAAGCCTCGTCATAGAAGGCGAGATGACGGTGTGACATAAGCTCGGGCACACTCATCACGGCGGAATCCAGCACGATGGTGCCCGCCCATCTCTGCCCGACCAGGGCAGGGTTGGATGACAAAAGCGCCACGATATGAGCGCCGGCCGAGTGCCCCATCAGGATAAGGCGGTCCGACCGGGCGCCCCAGCCGCCGGCGTGGAACTGGACATAGCGAAGGGCCTCAGCCACATCACTGGCCTGTTCATAGGCCATGATATCGGGCAGCATGCGATAATTGACGCTGACAAAAACATATCCCTTGGGTAGCCAGTATTTGAGCTTGTTTTCCACGACGGCCGCATTGGCCTTGTCGCCGACCTTCCACGCACCACCATGCACCATGACGATCACCGGCGCGTCCTGCGTATTGGGCGGCGTATAAACGTCGATCGCCTGACGCGCGTCCGGTCCATAGGACAGGGTCTGTTTGCGCGCCCCCGGCAGGATCGACTGCACATCGATGGGCCGTCCTTCTTCTGCCTGTTTGGCCTGAAGCCTGTCCTGAAACTTGGCGTTCATACGGTCACGCAGCGGACCGGCCGTAACGCCGCCAGCCGTGACGACCAGCGATACGGCAATAAGAGCAGCCAAAATAGGTTTCATCGGATTTTCCTTTCCTATGGATGTGTGCGTCATTTCGGACGGCCAAACAAATTGCCGGCGGCCTCTACCAGGGATTTAGAGCGTGTGACATCACCCAACATGCGCCCCCATTCGCGCAGAGAAATGACGAAGGGATTGTACGAGTGGATGGGGGTCGTCAGGCCAAAGACGACGGGCTCGCTGTGATCATCGACGGCAAAGGTGCCAAACCACTTATCGAAGACAATCAGCACGCCGCCGAAATTGCGGTCGAGATATTGCGGGTTGGAAGCGTGGTGGATGCGGTGATGCGCCGGCGTATTCAGAACATGTTCCAGCACGCCCCATTTCGGCGACAGTTCAGTATGCAGGAAGAACTGATAGATGAGGTTGCCCGTCAGCAGGAGGACCACCATCAAGGGCGGAAAACCGAGCAGGACCATAGGCAGGAACATCAGCCATTCGCCGGAGAGCGCATTGGTCCAGCCGAGCCGCACCGCCGCCGGCAGGTTGAAACTGTTGGCAGAGTGATGAACGGCATGTGAGGCCCACAGCCAGCGAATGGTGTGGCTGTAGCGGTGCATCCAGTAATAAAGGAACTCGAAGCCGATAAAGCCCGCGATCCAGACCCAGAGATCGGTCATGGACAGATGCTATGGGGCGAACCGGGCCGCAAAAGGCAAGACAGTCATGACCAACAGCGCGGTAAGCGGCCGCAACAGTGTGTTGCCGACGGCGACACCCAGAGACGCGACGGTCTGGCGCACGTCATAGGCTTCCTTGCGCACAAAAGCGATGTAGAGCGCTTCCAGCGCAACAAAGGCCAGGGTCACCCAGATAAAGGCGCCGTCATATAGATTATGTCCCATGATCAGCGCCCCTTCGCTCGTGCAATTTCGTGACCATCAATGACCCCGTTATGATCCAGGTCGATCTGGTCGAACACCCGCATCGGCCCCCTGACAAACTCGTCACGGCTGAGACGCTGGTCGTGATTGGTGTCAAACGCGGCTCTTGCTGCCTGCATTTTAGGCGCCATCTGGCCTGCGGCCATGGCCGGCACGTCGGCATCCGTCAGATAGCCATCCCCGTTGCGATCGAAACGGGCAAACTGGGCCGAGCGCCAGGTCTGCCACTCGGCGCGCGTCAGCATGCCGTCATGGTTGGTGTCCGCTTCCAAGGCACGGCTTAGCATCTGCTCGATCTGCACCTTTGTTGCGGCGGGCGCGGCGACGGCGCTGGTGACCAGAAAAAGCGCTGGAAGCGCGAAAATGACGATCTTCATCGAGAAACTCCGGACTAAAAATGGGCCCCTTGCGTGAGGGGGAAACACGCAAGGGGCAAGGGCGCCTATCGCGTGGGGCAAGCGATGGTGGCGCCGGAGGCATCCCTGCAGGTGCCGCTATGAGTCGCGCCGGTCGCGCTGTCATAACTGGTGCTACCGCTATAGCTATTGCCGGTGGCAGCATTTGTGACGTCGGTGTTGCGGGCACCGGACACGGTCCCGTCGGCATTGCGGGTAAAGCCGCCCGACGTGCTGGCCGTGCCCCTGGCACCCGTGGTGTAGGCACTGCCGGAATGGCTGGCCGAGCCGTCAGGATTGACCGTGGTGGTCGAACCGCGCGTGCCGTAGGCGCCGGTATTGGTCTTAAAGGCGCCGCCGCTGGTGGCCGTTGCGCTGCCATCGGCATTGGTCCTGGCGCCGCGCGCGCGGACATAGCTGTTACCGTTTTTCGTCCCCGCTGCCGCAACGCCATTAGCGCCTCGGGCACGGACGTGGCCGGTGGCGGCAGCAGCGGTATCGGCAAATATCAGCGTAGCCAGAAGGGCGGCTGAAGCCCCGATCAATGCCTTTTTCATTTTATTCTCTCCTTGTCTGTCGTGGATGACACAAACGAGGCTAGGGTCAGCAGGTTACGCAAAAACGACGCAAAACCCACGAGATGTTACACAATGGTGCGAGACCGGCCACCTGTAACGCCTTGTAACATATTCGCAAATGTCGGAAGCTCTCCCTTACGCTAAAGTCGCGGCTGACCATTGAGGACCCCTGCGCATGACGACTTCCCCCGCCCGCCTGATCGTGCTTGACGACGATGCGGAGATGCGCGGATTGCTCCAGCGATATCTGAGCGAAAACGGTTTCAACGTCCGCACCGTGCCTGATAGCAAAAGCCTTGATCGCGCGCTCGCCCGTGAGCCGGCCGATGTCCTGATCCTTGACCTGATGATGCCTGACGAGGATGGACTGAGCGTTTGCCGCCGTCTGCGCGCTGCCGGCTTCGATACGCCGATCATCATGCTAACCGCTAAAGGCGACCCGATCGACCGTATTCTGGGACTTGAGATGGGGGCGGACGACTATCTGCCTAAACCCTTTGTGCCGCGCGAACTCTTGGCGCGCATCACCGCCATCCAGCGCCGCAGACCTGCCGTGGCCCACCTCGACAGCGGCGAAGGTCGGGTGATTTTTGGACCGTTTGTGCTCGATCTCGGCCGCATGCAATTCACCCGCAGCGGCGAGGCCATAGACCTTAGCACGCGTGAATTCGCCCTGCTGAAGGTGCTGCTGCAACACGCCGGACGGCCCCTGTCGCGCGCGCAGATCATCGACCTGGCGATGGGCCGCGACGCTGACGTGACCGATCGTGCCGTCGATGTTCAGATCGTACGGTTGCGACGCCTGATCGAAACCGATCCGGCCAATCCGGAATGGATCAAGACCGTCTGGGGCCACGGCTATGTGTTTGCAAAGGCGGACAGATGAAAAGCCTGTGGTCAAGACTTCGCCCCGACAGTCTGTGGGGCCAGACCGTGGCCCTGACCGCCCTGATCGTTGGCGTGGCGCAGATTCTCAGCATTGTGCTCTTCACCCTTTTGGTGCTGCGGCCGGAGTTGCAGCGCGTGGCCGGCATCATGGCCGAAAACGTGGCCTCGATGTCCGAAACCCTGTCCGAGGTGCCGGAAACAGACCGGCAACGCCTGATCGGGCACATGGCAAAATCCTCCTATGTCGAAATATGGACCGGCGAACGACCACCCGACGACACGGGCCCGCCGCCGCGCATGGTGGAGCGGGTCTTCATGCGGGCCCTTGTGAAAGCCATGGGAGATAAGACCGATCTCTCGTGGCGGACCGATCACAGCCGCAAGCTGTGGATACATGTCTGGCTGGGCGGTAGCCCTTACTGGATCAGCGTCAAATCCCCCCCCCTCCTCGGCCCGACCGGCCTTTTGCTGGCTGGGGCGGCTTCGACCTTCGGGCTGGCCCTGGTGGCGGCGGCGTTGCTCAGCCATCGTCTGCTGCGGCCGCTTAATGCGTTGCGCGACGCAACCGAGCGCTACCGTCTGGCGGCGCCGGCGCCGCCCTTGCGAGAAGACGGCCCTCTGGAGATTGCCGACCTGTCGCGCAGCTTCAATAATATGACAGCCCGGCTTGCCAGGGCCGACGCCGAGCGCAGCTTGATCCTGGCCGGTATCTCGCACGATGTGCGCACGCCCCTGGCCAAGCTAAAACTGGCCTTCGAGATGATGACATGCGACGACGAGGCCCTGACAGCAAGCGCCCAGCGCCAGATCGACCGCATCGAAGCTATTATGTCGCAATTTCTGATGTACGCGCGCGGGTTTGGGGCTGAGCCTGTTATCAAGGTCAGCTTGCCAGAGCTTTTCACACCTGTTTTGGCAGACTATGGCCAAGCAGGTGTGATCATCGCGGCGCCGGTGCCGAATGGAACCCTGCACGCAAGGCCGGAGGCGCTTCGCCGCGCCCTGATCAACCTGGTCGAGAACGCCCTTCACTACGGCGCGGCGCCCATTGAGCTCACCTGTCAACAAACGCCGAACGGGTGGCAAATCCGCGTGCGCGATCATGGTCACGGTGTTCCAGAAACGCAGATCGCGTCTTTAACCCAACCGTTTATGCGCGGCGACAGCGCCCGACAACCACCACCAAACCCAGCCTTTGCGCCTAACGGCACCGGCTTGGGCCTGGCCATGGCCGAGCAGATCGCACAGCTACACGGTGGGAAAGTCTCTCTGCGCAATCTTTCTGACGGTTTTGAGGCCGCGCTTACGATCCACGACGTCGTTATGTGAACTGATGGCGCATCCCAGGCGCCTCTATTGGAAAGGCTCGCAGCGCCAAACCAAGTCACGGCGGTCACGCCTAGGTCGTGAAAGGTACTCACCCGGCCTTTATCGAGCCGGTCGGGATATGCGCCCGCACCACCTAAAAAGCGGAAGGTCTTCTATCTCCCAGCTCTCTTTATTTCGTCTTGAAGGCTTTTTCTGCCTCGATGGTCATTGCTTTGATTTGCTGGGTTTCAGCCGGACGATAGGGCTTGCCATCCGGATAGAAGATGTCGTGAAACCACAGGGTCGGCGGCGTCTTGGTGTAAGGCCGTTCCCACGAATCCCACGGCATGTTGGTCTGGCTCTTGCCCAGCACAAAGCCCCAGTTGATAACGCCGACATTGTATTTGCGCGCCATGGGCAGGGCGGAGTCAAAGGTCGATCCGTTGCCGCGCGCCATGTATTCCGTCATGATCAGAGGACGACCATAGGGTTGCAGTGACTTGATGCGCGCCTCCAGGCGTTCCGGCCAGTCATAGCTGTGGAAGCTGATGACGTCTGACTGGTCAATCTGTACGCGCTCCACGGCATTGAGGCTACCCTTGGGCGACCAGTCATCATTGTGCCAGACACCGGAGGTCAGCGGCTGGTCGGGGTTCTGTGCGCGCGTCCAGGCAAAAACCTGCGGCAGCAACTTCGCGACCTGAGCCGTCTTCACATCCTCAGGCAACTGGTCATAGTTACCGCCGCCGCGGTTATCCGGCTCGTTCCAGACATCCCACGCCAGGATGCGGTCGTCCTTGGCGAAGGCACCGACAATGCCCTTGACGTAGGCTTCATACTTGCCCCAACCGGCTTCGTCCATCAGTCCGGCACTGCCTGGCGATTGCACCCAGCCGGAATTGTGCACACCCGGCACAGGCGCGTGCTGCGTCCCCAGTTTGGGATTTGGGTCCCAGCATGAGTTCGAACAGAACGAGCATCGGCTTGATATGGTGCCTGGCGGCAAGATCGAGCACAACATTGATGCGCGCCTTGAACCCTTCCGGATCTTGCTGCCAAAGCTGATCATGCAGAAAAATGCGCATGGTGTTCATGCCGATCCCTTCGGCGTAGCCGAATTCCTTGTCGATCTCGGCCGGATTGAAGGTATCTGACTGCCACATCTCGAACTGGTTGATCGCGTCGGTCGGCAGGAAATTCGACCCAACCAGCCAGCGCTGCTGACCATACCAGCTATTGGCCCTGGCTGCCGTCCAACGCGTTGTCTCGGCGTGGGCGGGCGCATACAGTCCCTGGCTCGACAAGGTCAGGGCGCTCGCCACAACACACACTTTCATTACGGATGTCATTTTCTTTCGGAATTCGTCCCTGTTTTTATGGTGTGCTGAATTGTTTGGTCAGCTTATTTGACTAGATTTAGCACCGATGCAGCAAGACCGCGCCATCCAGAACATTACCGGAATAGAGCTGGATGTCGGGCTAATCGGCTCAACGTTCGGGACAATGACCACTTGTCGCCAAAGACCGTCCCGAGATCATGTCCTCCTTTACCTTATAAAGGTGGTACGAGAAATTCTGACCCATTTATCTTACAATTAAAAGAGGTTTGTTCAGTGCCTCTTGGCCGAGTTCAGCCAACGCCGCCTGTTGCTCGTATCCAAAGCTTGAATTGGCTCTGGCGGATGTTGATTTGACAGATCAGGTGCGTCAACTGGATAGCCTGCTTACGTATGCGCCTCGAGCGACAACGAGGCCGTCTTCCAGCCTTGTGATCGGCGCGTATCCTCAAGCGCTGTGCGTACAAGGGCTTCCATACTAAAACGCGCCGCACGGCTATCCCTGTCGGCCACAGCCTCATACACTCTCAGATGATCGGGCCAACTGTCGCGCGAGCCAATCGGATCGGAGGACTTGAACTTTGTCGACCAGGCGATCGCTGAGCCTATGGAACTGTTCAGGGAGATCAGGAGTTCATTTTGTGTGCCCAGCAAGAGTTGCTTGTGAAACTCAAGGTCCGCAATACGGCCACGTTCGGTATGAAGGGTTTCTTCCTTCATGATCATCAAAGACGCGTACATCTGGCTCAGTTGTTCTGGCGTACGCCTTTCCGCCGCCAGCTCGGCGGCGGCGGGTTCATTGATCAGCCGCAACTCAAAAAGCGCCTTGATGAAGGCATCCGTCGGCGTCGTTTCAAACATCCACCCCATGACTTCGGGATCGAGCAGGTTCCAGCGCGACCGCTCGCAGACCTGAGTTCCGCGCTTGGGGCGGCTCTCCACCAGCCCCTTTGCCGCCAGTATGCGTATAGCCTCACGATAAGGCGTGCGCGTTGAATTGAGGCTCTCAACCGAATCGATCTGATGAGGCAGTATATCGCCAGGTTTATAGTTGCCTTTCAGGATGTCGACCGCCAGACGATGCGCCAGCGCACCGTGCAAACGTCCCTGAAAGAAAATGCCTTCGCTGGGTACATTCCGCGCCTGATTTTTTTTATTTTCCGCTACACTCTCAGCCATGAGTCAGTATCCCGCTATCTGTATTCCAGTATAACGTTAAGCCGAACCTCATAGCAAATATAAGCTTTTCAACCTGCCCCAACCGCCTGATGAACGCCCTGATGCCGCAAGCTCACACACTGGAATCCCTGTCGAGCCTGGATATCGGCATCGTGGTGGTCTACATGGCCGTCATCTTTATTCTGGCGCAAAGTGTTTCGCGCGCTAAGCCCGCTGAAGCCATGACGACCGGGCGCTATTTCTTTGCCAGTCATCAACTGCCCTTCTGGGCGGTCGGCACCTCCATCATCGCCGCCAATATCTCGGCCGAACAAATCATCGGCATGTCGGGGTCAGGCTACCGGATCGGACTGGCTGTCGCCTCCTATGAGTGGATGGCCGCCCTCACCCTGATCCTGGTTGGCAAATATATCCTGCCGGTTTTCTTCCACACCGGCGTCATGACCATGCCGGGCTTTCTTCAGCTCAGGTTTGGTTCCGGCGTTAAAAATCTCATGGCCGTTTTCTGGCTTTGCCAATATGTCCTGATCAACCTGACCGGAATTCTGTGGCTGGGCGGCACGGCCGTCTCCACGATCACCGGGATCGACACCGTTACGGCGCTTGTCGGGCTGGGCGTATTTGCCCTGCTTTATCAGATCAGGGGCGGGCTGAGAGCCTCGGCCCAGACGGATGTGGTGCAAGTGGCCATCCTTATTGCAGGCGGTCTGGTCATCCTTGCCATGACACTCTGCACGATCAGCGGAGACTGGAGCCTTGACGGCGCCTTACAGGGGTTTGGTCATCTGATGAGCCGGCATCCCGATCATTTCAGAATGATCCTTCCAAAGGAAAGCCCCTATTATCAGGACCTGCCCGGCATCGCTGTCCTGATCGGCGGCATGTGGATACTGAACCTGTCCTATTTCGGCTTCAACCAGTACATCGTCCAGCGGGCGCTGGCGGCCAAGTCCCTGACCGAGGCCCAGAAAGGCATCGCCTTTTCGGCCTATCTGAAATTGCTTATGCCGTTGATCGTGGTTCTTCCGGGCATGACCGCCATTCTTCTGGCGCCCGGTCTGGCCAGAGGGGATATGGCCTACCCCACGATGATGAGTTTGCTGCCGCCCGGATTGCTTGGTCTGGTGTTCGCCGCGCTCATCGCGGCCATCGTGGCTTCATCCGCCTCCAAGATCAATTCCATCGCCACGATCGTCACGCTCGATCTCGTCCAGCCGGCGTTTCCCGCCCTGACCGACCGGCAACTCATGATTGTGGGCAGGACCACGGCGGTCGGCGCCCTATTGATCGCGGTTATGGTCGCCAAACCCTTGCTCGGCGATTTCGATCAGGTTTTCCAGTTTGGCCAGAACCTGACGGGATTTTTCGCACCGGGCATTGTGGTGATCTTCCTTCTCGGCCTCTTCTGGCGCGGATGTTCACCTGCGGGCGCTCTTGCAGGGATCATAAGCGGCGTCACCATGTCCGCCTTCTTTTTCACCGCCAATCACCTGCACCAGCATCCGCAATGGTGCGGCATGGACTGGCAGTTTCTTACCCAGCATGTACCCTTCATGCCGTTCCTCAACCGCGTCGGCTGGGTGTTCTGGATCACCCTCGCCGTCTGCGTCGGCGTGTCAAAACTGCTTCCGGATAAGCAACTTTTTCCCGGTTGGCAGCTAACAGCCGGAACGTTCAGAACGTCCCGGCTGTTTAACCTGATGGCGCTGGGCGTCATCCTTATTCTGATCGCGCTTTACGCTGTTTTCTGGTGAGCGCTCATTGCGGCCGCACGGTGAAACTGTAGGTCTGCGGCTCCATACGGACGCGATATTTGGCATGCGGGCGGCCATCCAGGCTCCAGCCAGTGTCCCCGCCAACGCCGGTCTGCACCAGATCGATCAGCAGGGAACCATCGCCATGAGGATGGATTTCGGATGACTTCCAGGTGCCGCGCGGGCGGATATAGAGATCCTCATAGGGAAACGCCAGGGCGTTGACCGAGAGGGGCTGATCGCCCGTGACCCTGACGCCCTGCCCAGCCGTGTCGCTGAGGCTCACCCAACGGACATCGGTCTTGTTGCCGCTTTCCTGCGGGCGGCTATAGTCGTGATACTGATCGGCGACCTTGCCCGTATAGAGGCCGATGGCATAGCCGGTCTGGCGATCTATATAGGATTCCTGCGGACCGCGGCCATACCATTCGATATCGCTCAAGGCAGGATCGGTATCGAAGCGCAGGCCCAGACGCAACGGATCGGGCAGGTCATCGCGCAACGGCGTAAAGGTCGAGGTCACGTTCAGAGCCCCGTCCGGCGTCATGCGATAGGTCGTGGACCAATGGACGGCGCCGGTGCCGAAATTATAAAGCACCTTCACCGAGTTTGCGCTGACGTCCACCGAGCGGACCTGACGTTGTTCGGTAAAGGTCTTCCAGATTCTGTGCGACTTCTCCACGCCCGAGCCCTCGTCATTGTCGGTCAGGCCGCGCCAGAAGTTCGGCGCGCCGCCCTTGAGCAAGGTCTTGCCCCCGGCGCTGTAGGTCACAAGCCCCGTCTTGACGTCGACCTCAAGCGTCGCCGTGGCGGTTCTCAGTTCGATGTCATCGCCTGATTTTACCGGCTTCACCGCCACGCCCTGCGCCGGTTCGGCTTCGGCTTTATGCGTGATGAACTGTGAGAAACCGAGCACCGTTCCGGCCGCCACGCCCTTGATAGCGCCTGCCTTTGCCTTGGCACGCAGGGTGACGATTTGCTCCGCTCCAGGTGCGACCTTCAGCATCGGCAAAGTGATCGGCACGGCCTCGGATGTACCGGCCTTGACGCTGGCGGCATCGACGGTGCCCGATGTGACCAGATTGCCGTCGTTGGTCAAAACCCACTCAAAATCGAAATCCGACAGGTCCTTGAAATCGTAGCGATTGACGACCGTTATCTGACCCGTCGTCGGATCGCCTTCAAAGACGACCGGGGAATAGACTTTCTGCAATTCCCAGTATTCCGGATCGGGCACGCGATCGGCATTGACCACACCATCGCCAACCACGCTGTTGTCGCCACGCGCCGGGTTGACGTCAAAGCCAGACGCCCAATAGGGCCGGCCCTTGTCGTCTTTGGCGTGGACGGTCTGATCGACCCAATCCCAGATGAAGCCGCCCTGCAGTTTTTTGTACGAACGGATAACCTGCCAGTAGTCTTCGAGATTGCCGAGGCTGTTGCCCATGGCGTGCGCGTATTCGCATTGGATCATCGGCTGAGTGCGCGTCGGGTCCTCGGCCCAGTCGACCATTTTTTCGATATCGTCGTACATCGGCGCATAGATATCGACGTAAGCGTTCGGAGCATGGCGTTCGACCAGCGTGCCCTGCCCCAGATAGCTGATCAGACGGTTTGGATCGTTCTTCCGGATCCATTTCGCCGCGTTCTCGAAGTTCGGCCCCGTGCCGGCCTCATTGCCCAGCGACCAGATGATGATCGAGGGCGCATTCTTGTCGCGCTCGACCATACGCGAGATACGGTCAAGATGCGCCTTTTCCCAGTGCGGCTTATAACCGAGTTGAATCTCTTCGCGCTTCGGGCTGCCCAGCCTGTCGGCCGTATCCATATATTCGTGAGATTCGATATCGGCCTCATCGTAGACATAGAGGCCATATTCGTCCGCCAGGTCGTACCAGCGCGGATCGTTCGGGTAATGAGAGGTCCGCACGGCGTTGACATTCGCCTGCTTCATCAGCTCAATATCCTTGCGCATCAGGTCTTCGGAGATGACGCGATAGGTATCGGGGTCATGCTCATGGCGGTTGACGCCCTTGATCATGATGCGCTTGCCATTGACCCGCACTTCACCGTCGGCGATCTCAACCGTTCGGAAGCCGATCTTGCGTGAGGTGGCCGATATCAGCTTGCCCTTGGCGTCCTTGTACTCGATCACCAGACGGTACAGGTTCGGGGTCTCAGCCGACCAGGGCCTGACGTCTTTGATCGTGCCCTTCAGGACCGCCGAGGCGCCGCCCCTGATGGCGGATTGCGTGGTCAAAACCGCTGTATCGCCGTCATAGACCGTGGCCGTCACCTGTCCTTTGGCGGGCTTGCCGGCGAACTCGGCGTCCAGTGTGAACAGACCGTCGCTATAGGTTGTCTTATCGAGTAGCGTCGTCACGGTATAGTCGCGCAAACGCGCCTGAGGCTCGGCATAGACATAGACGCTGCGCTCGATGCCCGACAGACGCCAGAAATCCTGATCTTCCAGATAGGAGCCGTCGGCGTAACGGTAGACTTCTATGGCGATCGTGTTCTTGCCAGCTTTTACGAACTTGCCGACGTTGAACTCCGAAGGCAGTTTCGAGTCCTCGGAATAGCCGACCTTCTCGCCATTGATCCAGATGTAATAGGCGGCGCCCGCCGCGCCGATGTGCAGGAAGATATCTTTTGCCTGCCAATCGGCCGGCACCTCGAAGTCGCGCTTATAGGAACCGATCTCGATCATATCACCCGGCACGCGCGGCTCATCCGTGGGGAACGGATACTTGATGTTCCAGAATTCCGGCAGGCCATAAGCGCCATGACCTTGCGCCTGAATCATGCCCGGCACCTGAATACGGCCCCATGCCGAGGTATTATATCCCGCCTGATAGAAGTCTTTCGGGCGGTTATCGACGCCTTTGGAATAGGCAAAGGCCCAGGTTCCGTCGAGCGAGAGATAATGCGTGGACGCCGCCATGTCGCCTTTCAGCGCCAGTTCGCGGGTTTCATAGTTGAAGAAGGTGGCCTTCATCGGTTCGCGGTTCACGGCGACCACGTCCGGCTGCTGCCATTCGGCAAGCGCCGGCGCAGGGGCCTGCGCCATGACGGCGGTCGCGGACAAAATGGGCAGGGTGCCCAGAACCGTTGCGCACGTCAGTATGTGACGTAGCGTGTTGCGAGATTTCATGGCGTTTCCTTTTTATGGTTTCTGTTCAAGGGATCAGGACGGCGCCTGCGTAATGACGAGGGTTGAAATGGATTGCGGCGGCACCTGCACCGACATCCCCGAAGCTGTCAGATTGTCTCCACACAGGCGCGCCGCCTCATGCGCCGCATCCGTTACATAGAGCTCGACGTGATGGGCCTGCCCGACTTTCATGCTGGGCAGATTTTGGCTGGGCAGTTTCAGGTTTCTGGCATAGGGGCCAGCATTGACGTGGACAAACACCACGGTCTTGCCGTCCGGCGATACCGCGCCTGTCGTGTCCATATCCGCAACCTCGAACAGACGATAACCCGGCCGGATATGGCGGCTGAAATTGGCCATGGCGTAATATTTACGCGAAATCGTGAGGGTGTGCTCGCCCTCATCGGGCACGGAATAATCCATTTTGATCAGGCCCCAGTTGGAGCTGTGCTGTGGATCGGGCGACACATTCTCAACAGCCTGCCAGAACACCCACGCCACGGGCTTCAACTTCTTCAGGTCAAGCGTAATGCGTTCCGCCAGCGCCAGGGGCGGACGCATATCGTCGAAGTCCTGGCGCACATTTTGCGGTGACAGATCGTTTTCCGACATCCACAGGCGTATGTTGGATGACGATGCAATGTCCCGCACACCGGTCTGTCCGAACGTATCATAGCTATGGACATTAAGCTGACCGATCAAGGCTCTGGTCTCAGGCGTATAGGCTTGCCAGTTCCGGATAAAGGTCAGGGAATCGGTTTCATCCATCGCCGCAACCCGCGTTTTTAGGCCAGCCTTCCCCAGGGCCTTTGCGGTCGCGACAATGACCTCCTGCTGCGCTTCGGGCGTCCAGTGCGAGCCCTCCTGCGTATTCTTGGCGTGCCAGTAAGGCGTCGCCGGCTCATTCACCGGCGACAGGGTTCTGAAATGGACGCCGTGGCTCTGTTCAAGCCTGGCGGTCACGCGGACAAGGTAGTCAGCAAAAGCGCTGGAAGCGCCGGGTTTGATATTGTTGTCCAGCCTGTTGTCATTGCCGGACACCAAACCGCTTTGCGTCATGAAATAGGGCGGCGAGTTGGAAAACGCCTCCAGAATAAGCACTTTGTTGTCAACACGATCATGAATGGCGTCGAGCCACCAGCGCTGGCGGGCATCGGCGGACCAGTCCCACATCGCCGCCTCGTCGGGCCGCCACCAGTCCTGACCGGTGGCGCCTGCGGGCCTGCGCCAGAAACCGGGAAGATCGGCGCCCTTGCGCAGATAGGGCTGTATATCCGGCGCATTGCCCCCGCCGATATTGTAACGGGCAATGTTCCAGCGCAGTCCCTGCTCGCCATAGAGAAGATCAGCAAGCCGGTTTCTCACCGGATCAGGATAGCCGCCCGTCACATTGGCGAACCAGGCCAGCGCCGTGCCCCATCCCTCGAACGGCTTGCCCATGCGGGTATAGTCGGGTCGCACGTCGATATCCTGTGCGGCGGTGACGGTGGGACACACCTGCGCCATCACCGATGTGGCGCCGCCAGCGACGAGAACAGCCAGTATCCCTGCCCGGCGGAGGCCCCACAAGAGGCGCCCATAAACGCGGGTCAAAGGCACGGGGACATGGCGAGCCATAACGGAGGCAGCAAGCATGAGGACCAACCAAAATACGTTGTAAAAGAGCGCCAAAAAAAGCACCGATAGCGGAACGTGCCTGAGGAAGCAGGCTTGCGCCCCTATCGGTGCACAGGATGGAAGAGGTCAAGGTGGGCGGAATCCCGCCCGACACACACGAGACGTCTTTCCGCCGAGATCAGGGAGTGACCCCGGCGGTATTCGGCAAGGTTCGCCAAATTTCAGTCGGCCAACCTATTCAAGCGTGAGAACCACGACAGACTTGGCGGGCAGCGTCAGCACAAGATTACCGCCTGTGATTTTCGCCTTCTTGAAATCGACCGGAACAACGACGCCGGGCGCGCCGATCGGGTTCGCCGCATCCAGCCTTTCCGCGGTGAGAACTTGTCCCGAGACAGACTTCGCCTTGAGGGTGCCGAGATTAATCGTCAGCGCGACCTCGTCTTTCGGGGTCATGCTCGCCAGACCGATATAGATCTTGCCGTCTTTGCCGCGCGCCGCCGAAGCGTTGAAGGCCGGGATGGTCTTGCCCCCCAGGGTAAACTCAGGCGCCGTGATATCAAGCGGCAGGGATGTCGAATCCTGGAACGGCACGTACATCTTGTAGGCATAGTAGGTCGGCGTCAGGGCGATCTTGTCGCCCTCCGTCAGGATCATGGCCTGCAGGACGTTGATCGTCTGGGCGATCGCCGTCAGGCGGACACGGTCGGCGTGGTGGTGGAAGATGTTGAAATTGGCCGCCGCGAGCACGCCATCACGCAGGGTGTTGAGCTGGTAGAGGTGCCCCGGATTGGTGCCTTTTTCGACGTCATACCACGTGCCCCATTCATCGACATAGAGACCGACACGCTTCTCCGGATCGTACTTGTCCATGATGGCTGAGTGATCGTCGATGATCTTGTCCATCTTCAGCGTATTGGCAAACGTATCCACCCAGTCCTGCTGGCTGAAGCCTGTGGCAGCGCCCTTCTTGCCCCAGTCACCGGTCGGCAGGGTGTAGTAGTGCAGGCTGATAGCGTCCATGCGACGGGCCGCCGCCTTCATCACAACATCGGTCCAGTTGGTGTCATCAGCATTGGAGCCCGACGCGACGCGGATAGCCGGATTGTCATCATTCTTGTGGAAGAAGGCGGAGAAGCGGCGGTACTCATTGGCATAATATTCCGGCGTCATTTCGCCGCCACAGCCCCAGCTTTCGTTGCCAATGCCGATCACCGGCACCTTGAAGGGCTTGTCGCGGCCATTGGCGCGCCGTTCCTGCGCCAGCGTATCATCGCCGGGCGAGGTCATATATTCGATCCATTCGCGCATTTCGGTCGGGTCGGACGAGCCGACATTGATCGACACATAGGGATCGGCGCCGATCTGCTCGGCAAAGTCCATGAACTCATGGGTGCCGAACTGGTTGCTTTCAGGAGAGCCGCCCCACCAGTTGTTCTTGCGCGAAGGACGCTTGTCGCGCGGTCCTACGCCGTCGCGCCAGCGGTATTCGTCGGCGAAACAACCGCCCGGCCAGCGGATAACCGGCACCTTGATGTCTTTCAGCGCCGTGACGACATCCGTGCGGATACCGCGGACATTAGGAATCTTGGAGTCCTCCCCTACCCAGACGCCGTCATAAATGCCACGACCGAGATGCTCGGAAAACTGGCCATAGATATAGCGGTTGATCGGCGCTCCCGGCTGATCGGCCTTCAGGGCGCCTGTGGCGCTCAAGGTGCCTGCGTGCGCGCCGAGGCACCATGTGAGGGCAAGTGCGGCGACCGCCAGTACGGGCAGTTTTCTGGTCATGAAATTCTCTTGGCTAGGAGATTGAAAAAACGTGGCGAGCAAGGATGAAAGAAGTCCGTGGGTGGCTTGTCAACCACCCACGGCTTCATCATGCGTGCTATTGGTACTTGAAACGCACCGACAGACCGTAGTAGCGGCCTTCGTCGCGGATATCGCGAACGAACCTCGAGCCGGTTTCATATTCGTGGAAGTTATGGAAAGGCTCCGCCAGGATGTTAGAGGCATCGAAGTTGATGGTATAGGCATCGCTGGGCGAATAGCTGAACGAAAAGTCCAGACGATTGACGGCTTCGGTGCCTTCGCCTTCCCAGCCACCGCTGCGGTTATCGTAAGAATTGATCCAGCGCGAACGGCCGTTGTACGACAGACGCGTGGAAATCTTGTCTTTCTCGTAGAACAGAGCCAGATTATAGCTCCAGTTTGATACGCCCGGTATCTTCACCATCTGCCCTTGACCACCCAGTGACTCCGGGAGTTCGTTGTAAGCGTCAATATAGGTCAGGTTGGCCTGAACACCAAAACCGTTCCACGCCCCCGGCAGGAAGTCTAGGAACGTCTGGCCCGCAACCTCAATGCCCTTGATCTTACCGCTACCGGCGTTTTCCGGACGACTAATAAGCATTGTGCCGTAGGTAGGATCTTGAATCGTTACAGGATAATTGCTGATAAAACCCCACAGATCATGATAGAACACCGCCACGCTCGAAGACGTATTCGCTGACGGATAATATTCCCACGTGATATCGTAATTGGTCGAGGTCAGCGGCTTCAGGTCCGGGTTACCAGAAGACCCTTTTGCGGCGTAAAGATTTGAGTCTTCGCCTTTATTCTCCCCTATGCTTGTCGTCGAATTCAGTTGGCCGAAATCGGGACGCGTCCGTGTTTTAGTGATACCCAGACGGATTTGCGTCTCGTTATTCGGTCGCAGGCGCATACTGACGTTCGGCAGGACGTCTACATAGTTTTGCTTCATGGAGCTTTCAGAAACGGTGGTAACACCATCCCATGTTATGGTAGAGATACCATAGTTTTTCCCGATCGTATTAACAACGCGAACGCCGATATTACCATCGACATCTGAGTCGAAGAAATGCCCCTCATACCGTCCCTGAACATAGCCCGTGCGCGTGGCTTCCTTCGCTCGGAACCCTGACACATAAGGCATTAAGTCGGCCTGCCAGTTCGCAACGCCACCCGTATCCCCCATTTCCGCCAGAGCCTCACGTGTCAAGGCAAGCAGGCCTTGGCGATTATCAACGATGCCTGCACGGGTTGGCTGCAAATAGTTGCGGAAGCCCTGCTCACTGCCACGGAAGGTGTCCTGCGTCATGAACAAATCGCCTACAGGAACCTCGCTCATCGGGATGGCGAGCGGCAGCGTCCAGCCATATCTGGAATTGCTTTCGAGGAAAGCATTGCGATCGGAGTAACGCAGGCCGGCCTTGATTTGCTTGAAGATGCCCCAGCCGGTATCGTAAACTGCATCACCGCGCCACTGGATGCCGTTGCCACCCACCTTGTAAATACTCTCATAATAGCCGCGCCAGATATAGTTGGCGGGGTCTGAGACATCCAGCCCAACAACACTCCATGCGGCGCCGCCACCAGCATTGTAATTGACATTGATGGGATAGGATTCCTTGAGCGCCGAATCGAGGCTCCATGATGAGTTCGAATAGACGCTGTTTGTATAGGCCAGGTCCGTCGAGAGCTTCAGGCTGCCAGATGTGTAGCTGCCTCCCACCGCGATCTGCTGCGTGTCCGTCCGGTCATAGCCGGTCGAGCGATAGAAAGAGATCGGCTCGCCCCCCGTATTCGTCATGCTGGAGATCTTATCGGTCCCCTCCTCAAACACCACATTGGTCTTTGTGCCACTCCATAAGGGCGCCTGCGCCCAGTCATTGGCATGTTCGGCACGGTAGGCCTGCCACAAAAGATCGGCATAAAGTTCGACCTGTTCATTCGGCCGCCATTGCAGCGTAGCATTGGCCGATGGACGCCAGCGATGGCCCGTATCCATATAAACGCCGACGGCATCTGGATACCTCGCGGTCTGTCCGTCCACGGTACCGGTTGCTATGTAGCCGGTGGCCCAGCGTACGGCGTTGCGATAGTCCTGCTCCGTGTAGGAGACGTTCAACAAGGCGCCGATTTCACCTACACCGGTGCTCCAGCGATCGGTGATTAGGAGGTTGCCGTTGGTGTTGAACTTGTCATTCTGGTCGTTATAGGTCTCGCGAATAGCGCCGTCGATTTCAAAGCCCTTGAAATCGAACGGACGACGGGTGCGAACATTGATCAGGCCCGCCAGTCCCGGCTCCAGCAGATCGGCCGTGCCCGACTTATAGACCTCCATCCCAGCCAGGGCGCCCGACGGGAAATCCTGAAGCTGAACACGACGTAGTTCGGCCGTCGAAATATCACGGCCGTTAACGGTTGTGGCGACATCCGGCAGGCCGCGCACCAGCACGCCGCTACCTTCGTCGCTGCCATGACTGATCTGGATGCCCGGCAGGCGTGCCAGCGATTCGGCAGCGTTCACATCCGGCAGCTTGCCGATGTCTTCAGCCACGACGGCATCCACGATGGAATCGGACTTGCGTTTGATTTGCTGGGCGGAACGCAGACTGGCGCGATAGCCTTTTACGACCACGACTGTGCCGTCATCTTCCTTGGCAGTAACGGCAGCATCAACCTTTTCTGATCCCGTCGTTGCTGGGGCAACGTCTTGCGCTAAAGCCGCCCCATGCGTGGACAGCAAAAGCAGCGAGACCGAAGCGAGCAAAAGAGTTTTTGATGTCAT